>DASWTQ010000812.1:0-16843 GCA_036402055.1 Herpetosiphonaceae bacterium | reverse complement strand
AAAGGCCAGTATCCTTATGCGTACCTGGTGCTTGCCGGCGAAGGCTGGAGTAGTATTAAAACGTTTTATTTGCAAGGTGGGCTGAAAGATTACATCAGCGACATCCAGCTTGTTCACATCCTGACGCTTGATGCGTTTATTACTCGCGCCAACCGTAAAACGGTGTAAACCTTTTTTCGAGCGCTTCTGCCAATCAGGATGAGCCGTAGTTCCTCTCGGCTGGGGCTTGAAGCCTGTGGTATGATGAATCTACCGACAGATTCAGCCCGAAGCTATGGCGTCGTTCTTGCTGAGAGCGAGCATACACAGGAAACCCCGAGTCGGTCATACGAAGCAATGTAAGGGTAGATATTCTGCCTTTGGTATAGGCTAGCAGGTTGCATCGCGGGGGGTTGGCCCCCCACCGGATGTATCAACAGCTTAGCACGGTACACCCGCCGCGCCATGGCGCGCTGGCGGTGCCGGGAGCCACGCATACTTGCTCCCACGACGGACACGTCAAGAATGCCCTGTATGCATTCTGCGGCAGAAGCAGCGCCAACCTGCGCTGTCCAAGACAGGGGTAGTTGCCCAGGCCTGGGACGGAGGTGACGCCCGGTTACACGCGACGATGCGTGCTAGCCATTCTTCCCTGCCCCTGCGGGGGTAAGTTCCCAGGAGCCACGCTAGTACAGCCTTCTGGCGGCTGGTTCCTCAAACACAGAAAAGGCGGCAAGCAAAGGAGATCGCGTCAAGGGCCCTAACAAGCAGCGAAGAGACGCGCGGCACTGCGCCGGCGCGCGACGGAGCTTAATGGAACGGTTACAACGGATCGAGTTTCAACAAACGTCGTCTTAGCTCATCTCCCACGGAGACACGGGCGCTTCGCGCCCAGCACAGTACAAGCACCTGGTGATCGCGCCGCCTGGCCCGATCAGCTTTGTGGTACAGAACGACACGTGTATCGCTGTCGGCTGTGGAACGCGGGATGAGACTGTGAGATTGTATGAGTACCATGCCACCGGCGACCCACACAGCGATCGCCGAGAATACCTGGCTTCATTTCTACCAGATGGAGCAGCTGCAAGACGCCGCCAACCAAACCGTGATCGTGCGTGGCGACAACGCCCGCGTCTGGGACCAAAACGGCCGTGAGTACATCGATGCCCTGGCCGGCCTCTTCTGCGTCAACGCCGGCTACGGCCGCCAGGAAATAGCCGACGCCGTCTGCGCACAGATTCAGCAGATCGCCTACGTTTCCCCCTTCTCGTTTCCGAATCTTCCCGCGGTTGAGCTAGCCGCCACCCTGGCTGAGCTTGCGCCGCTGGGCGACAAAGCGCGCGTGTTTTTCACCTCGGGCGGCTCAGAGGCCGTCGAGTCGGCGCTCAAGATCGCCAAGCAGTACCAGCGTAAGCTCGGCTTTGCCAACCGCACCAAAACGATCTCGCGGCGCTACGCCTACCACGGTACCACCATGGGCGCGCTCTCGGTCAATGGCCTGCCCGGCGTGCGCAATCAGTTCGCGCCACTGGTGCCGGGCGCCCGCCACGTATCGATCCCGTATCGCTACCGCTGCAACGCCTGCCAGCTGGCGACGGCCTGTACGCGCGCCTGCACCGACGAGATCGAGGCGCTGATCGAATTCGAGGGGCCGGAGACGATCGCGGCGATCATCATGGAGCCGGTGCAAAACTCGGGCGGCGCGATCGTGCCACCGCCGGACTATTACCGCACTGTGCGCGAGATCTGCGATCGCTACGGCATCTTGATGATCATGGACGAGGTCATCACCGCATTCGGACGCATCGGCGCGTGGTTCGGCAGCGAAATCTTTGGCGTCGAGCCCGACATCATCACCGTCGCCAAGGGCCTGACTTCGGGCTACATGCCGATGGGCGCGGCGCTGGCTCGCAAAGAGATCGCGGATGTGTTCGGCGGCGACGAGAGCGACAAGTTCATGCACGGCCTGACCTTCGGCGGCCATCCGGTTGCGGCGGCGGCTGCCAGGGCCAATCTCGCGATCATCGAGCGCGAAGGCTTGAATGGGCGCTCGCACGAGATGGGCAACTACCTGATGCAGCAGCTGCACCTGGCGCTGGACACGCACCCCAACGTCGGCGACATTCGCGGCATGGGCCTGTTCGTGGCACTGGAGCTGGTGCGCGATCGGCAGACGAAGGAGCCGCTGCAAGAAGAACGGTTGATGGGCTGGCTCAGCGATCAGCTGAAGCGACGCGGCGTGATCTGCCGCGCCGACGATCGTCTCGATCCGGTGATTCAGCTCTCGCCGCCGCTGACGATTCCGCGTGAGGACATCGACGAAGTTGTGAGCGTCGTGGCCGAAGTGCTGCACCTGATGGGCCAGCATGTCGGCTCGATCCCGAAGCTGGCTCCCGTGCTGACTGCCGTACCTAAGCTGGCGTCAGTAGCTGTCGGCAAGAGCGAGGCGGCTATTGTGAGCGCGGCGCAGTAAACTAGAATCGACGGGTCACGCCGCGAGTCGTGACCTGTCGAGCTGCCGGCACTAGTCGACGCGGTAATTCTTGTAGCGGCCGAGAAACTCGTCGACTTTTTTCTTGGCCGCCGCGATCGTGTTGTTAGCCTGGATGTACTGCCGATCGACCGAGCGAAAATCCGACTCCGAGGCCGCGCCGGTATCCATGTCGCTCTCGGCGCGGCGGTGCTGCTCCTGGATCGGCGCTCGGGCGCGCTCAGCCGCAGCCACCTCCTGGATCAATCGCTGAAACTCGGCCTGCAAACCGGGATCGTCGTAGCGGATGCGCTCATAGTCTGAGTAGAGTGGCATATAAGTTCCTCCTGAGAGAACATAGAACATAGAACAAATACACCTTAACAGAGCCGATCCTTTGTTCTTTGTTCTGTGTTTACACTGTTCTTCTTGGCGCACAATTCGTGCCGAGAAAAACGCTATCTGCCATACATTTTATACTCTGGAGCAAAGATTTATGCGGATTGTGGTTGTGGGCGGCGCGGGTTTGATGGGCCGGATCGCGCTACGCGATCTGGTCGAAGCGCAGCAAGTCGACGAGATCGTGATCGCCGATCTGAATCGCCAGGCGGGCGAACAGCTCATCGCCGAGATCGGCAGCGACAAGTTGAGCATTGCCACGGTGGACGCCACCGACGAGGAGGCGCTGGCCTCGGTGCTGCGCGGCGCACATGCCTGCCTCAATGCCAGCGTTTATTATTTCAACCTGCCGATCATGCGCGCCTGTCTGGCCGCACGAACACACTATCTGGATCTGGGAGGCTTGTTTCATACCACGCGCAAGCAGCTTGAGCTGCACGACGCTTTCAAGGAGGCCGGGATCACGGCGGTGCTGGGCATGGGCAGCGCGCCCGGCGTAACCAATCTTCAGGCGCGGCTGGCCTGCGATCGGCTGGATACCGTCGAGTATATTCGGATCTACGACGGCATCCACAATCCACACATCAACCCCGACGATCCGCTGACCTGGGGCTACTCGATCCAGACAATCCTGGACGAGGTCAGCAAAAATCCGGTCGTCTTTCGCGATGGCCGCTGGCAGGAGGTCGCGCCGCTCAGCGAGACCGAGTACTACGCCTACCGCGAGCCGCTGGGCTACGTCGCCAATCACCACTCGCTGCACTCCGAAGTCGCAACGCTGCCGATCTCGTTTCGCGACAAGGGCGTGCAGGAGGTTTTTTTCAAGATCAACTTCTTCGGCTATCCCGAGGCGATGCTGCGCAAGATCGCGTTTTTGTGCGAGCTAGGCTTTGCCGCCACCGAGCCGATCGAGATGCGCGGCGGACGTGTCGCGCCGCGTGATGCCTTGCTGGCAGTTCTGGCACAGCGGCCCGGGCCAGCGCCCAGGCAGCCCGGCGGATACAAAGATATGGTCGCCGAGGTCAAAGGCACGCGCGACAGGCAGCCGGTGATCGTGCGGGTGGATGTGGAGTCGTGGGCTAAGCCCGAGTGGAAGGCCAGCGGCGGCAATCTGCTGACCGGCGTCGCGCCCTCGATTGTGGCGCAGTGGCTGGCAGGTGGTGCGATCGAGCAGCGCGGCGTGCTGCCGCCCGAGATCGCGGTGCCGGCGCTGCCATTCTTCGAGGCGGCCAGACAGCGCGGCATCACCACGACAATCAGCGAGACCGCGCCGCTGTAGCTGAGTGTTGATCTACTGCGTGATGGTGATGCGCTGCTCCTTGATCGTCTGCGCGCCCTCGAAACCCTGGCCGATCACACGGATGACCGCATCGCCGGCCTGGGCAAAGGTTACCTCAACTGTGTGCGGACGAGCTGCCAGATCAGCGGTGCAGGCGACATCGCCGCGCGGAATACGATCGAGCGGCGTGATCGTAGCCGTCAAGCCGTCCACCTCAACCCGCGCGCCGTCAGGCGTGGTACAGCTTGAGCTGCCGTAGGTATTGACGGTGAGCGTAATCGTCTGATTGACGGCCGCTGTGGCCGGCGCGCTGATGACCTCAGACTCTGGAGTATCGTTTGGGATCGAACCGACCACCTGCTGGGTGGTAAACGGCTGGGTCGCGGTACAGGCGGCCAGGCAGCAGGCAGCAAGCACGAGCAGACAGACGAGACGAAGTTTACGCATGATTATTACTCCTTTGCGTATTTGAATCTATCTGCCCGAGAAACGAATCAGGAGTTCGGATCGTTCCGGCGTGCGGCCTGGGATTGGACCAACCAGCGATTAACGCAAAAACGAGCGGCGCAGGCCGCTCGTTTTGCTGTGCTGCGATCAATGAATCGACTAATCGTCGTTGTTGCCGAAGATGCGCAGCAGCAGCAGGAACAGGTTGATGAAATTCAGGTACAGATGCAGCGCGCCAAAGATCGCGACCCGCTGGCCCTCGGTCTCGCTGGACGCCGACTCGCTCATCCGCCGGATCATCTGCGTATCCCAGGCCGTCAGACCGACAAAGATCAGAATGCCGAGATAGGTCAAGACCCAGTACAGGCCGGTGCTGCGCAGAAAGATATTGACCAGCGACGCCAGCAAGAAGCCGATCAGCGCCATGAAACAAAGATTGCCGATGGTCGTCAGATCGCGCTTGGTCACGTAGCCATAGACGCTCATCGCGGCAAACGTGCCGGCGGTGATGAAAAAGGTCGTAGCGATCGAGGCGCTGGTGTAGATCAGAAAGATCGCCGAAAGCGTCAGGCCGTTTAAGGCTGAGTAGAGCAGGAACAGCATCGTCGCGGTGCTGACAGCCAGCTTGTTGATCCGTGAGCTGAGATACCAGACCAGGCCAAACTCGACCAGCGCCAGCACCAGATAAAGCGGCGTGCCGAGGATCAGACCCGTTAGCGCCTCGGAGCTAGCGACAAACATCGCGATCGCGCCCGTCACCAGCAGCCCGGCGGTCATCCATGCATAAACCTGGCTGATGATCGTTCGCTGACGAGTAGTATCGACCTGGCTCAGCGTGTAAGGATTGTACGACATGAGGCTCAAACCCTTTCTATAGTCGGGAGGCTCCCGTGTAGCCGTTAGCATATTATACGTTGCGGCAGGCAGATTAGTTCATCGCGATTTGGTGTGATGTGCAGCCGGTACCGGCGTTTTGCGGCGATCTCGGTTTAGGTGTAGGATCGAGCCGTTACGAGGAGGCTTAGGATGACGGACCAATCACAGCGGATTCAGCTAGATTTCAACAATGTGTTGCGGGTTGGCGCGGAGCATGGCCTGACCGAGCAGGAGCTTGACGCGGCGACCGAGCAGGCGCGGCAGGCGATCCAGATGGTGCAGCAGCGACGGCAGAGCGGCGATCTGCGCTGGATGGAGCTGCCCTACGCCGACATCAGCGAGATCGAGCAGCTGGCGACCGATCTCCGCGATCAGTTCGAGAACTTCGTGGTGCTGGGCATCGGCGGCTCGGCGCTGGGCAACATCGCAGTCAACACCGCGCTGAACGGCCCGTTCTATAACCAGCTGACGAACCGCAAAACGCCGCGTTTGTTCGTGCTCGACAACAGCGATCCCGAGTTCAATGCCGGGCTGCTCGACGTGATCGATCCGGCCAGGAGCGTCTTCAATGTGATCACCAAGTCGGGCTCGACCGGCGAGACGCTTAGCTCGTTTCTCTTCTTTCGCGACGCCGTGCAGAAGGCGGTTGGCGCCGACAAGATCAAAGATCATTTTGTGCTGACGACCGATCCAGCCAAAGGGCCGCTGCGCGAGCTGGTCAACAAAGAAGGCTTTCGCTCGCTGCCGGTGCCGGACGGCGTCGGCGGTCGATTCTCGGTGCTGTCGCCGGTAGGACTGCTGAGCGCGGCGGTGACCGGCATCGACATCAAGCAGCTGCTGGCGGGCGCTGCCTACGCGGACCAGATCACGCGCGAGGCCGATCCGTGGCACAATCCGGCGGCGATCGGCGCGCTGATTCAGTATCTGCTCTACGGCAAAGGCGTGGACATCGTCGTGATGATGCCGTATGCGCAGCGGCTCAAGGACATCGCCGACTGGTTCGCGCAGCTCTGGGCCGAGAGCCTGGGCAAGAAGCTCAGCCGCACCGGCGAGACGGTCAACGTCGGGCCGACGCCGGTCAAAGCACTGGGCGCGACCGATCAGCACTCGCAGGTTCAGCTCTACGTCGAAGGGCCGTTCAACAAGCTGATCAACTTTATTCGCGTGGAGCAATTCGCCGAGCAGGGCTCGCTGCCGGCCGGCTACGCCGACATGGACGCCTTCGGCTATCTGACCGGGCACTCGTTTGCCGAGCTGATCAACGCCGAGCAGGAGGCGACCGCGATCGCGCTGACCGAGGCGGGCAAGCCCAGCATGACGCACATCGTCCCTGAGATCAACGCGTTCACCGTTGGCCAACTGCTCTATCTGCTGGAAGTGCAGACCGCAGTCGCCGGCGAGCTGTTCGGCATCGACGCGTTCGATCAGCCGGGCGTCGAGGCGGGCAAGATCGCGACGTACGCGCTGCTGGGACGCGCCGGCTACGAGCAGCAGCGCCAGCAGATCGAGCAGGCACGCGGACAGAACAATTCGCGCGCTGTTGTCTAGCGGCTTCACCCATACGACACGCAAAAGGCACTGGCGCAAACCAGTGCCTCAGTTTTTCAGCTTGCTAAGTGCCTCAGTCTTCGTACCTACGCGACCAGATGCGCAGTGGCCCTAGCTCCTCGAAGCCCAGCGCCTGAAACGCCGCCAGATCCGCGCCCGACTCGTAGCCGACAAGCGACAGGCCGAGAAAGTGCTCCTGCACAGCGGCGACACAGCCAGCCCTGAGTTGTTGAGCATCCTGAGCCGGAACGAAAACGTTCGAGAGGCCCACAACCTGGCCTGTGCGGTTGGCGATCGCGCCCGCGACGATCTGCTGGTCTCGATACGCCGCAAGAATCGCGATCGAGTCCTCTTCGAGAAGCGCGGGCAAAAAGATCCGGGCGTAGGGATCGTCGCTGGGCTCGCCACGCCAGGCTATTTCCCAGGCCGCTAATTCCGCCGCACTCTCGATCTGGCTCCAGCGCACATCCGCGCCCTGAGACTCGACGTGCGCCGATTCGCCCGCGCGCCAGAGCCAGGCTGCATCGAACAGCGGCCGAAAGCCCAGCGGTGCAAGATCCAGCGCGGCAAAGCTATCTTTAACGGCCCAGGCGCCCGGAACATCCGCCGCCATCAACGAGCGAATCGCGGCAAGCTGCTCATCGGCTTGATCTGGTGCCAGCGTGACGGCGTTGGGATAAAACGGCGGCGCGGCGTGACGATTGATCCAGATGCCGGCCACAAACTCGCCAGCATGACCATGCGTGCGGCAGATCGTGTCGCACCACACGGCGTTGTTGTGGACGGCCTGCCCGACACGATCGTGTTCTGGAATCTCTTGCATTGCTTAGCCTGCCTGCAATGACAAGTCTATCCTGCCTTAAGCTGGCTGCGCTCAGTCTCTATCTCAGCCAACGCTTGATCAAACGGTATCGCCTCATCGTTAGCGGCTTTCGCAGCATCGTAGGCGCGAATATCTTCTAGCTCCCCCTCGGCTTCAAGCAAGCGGCGGTAGGTATCCAGATCGAGCACAACAGCCACTCTATTGCCCGCACTATCCACGAGATAGCGCTCTTCGGTTGCCATTCCAAGCTCCTGTTGCTGGTCCCATCGAAGTTCCACCCCCAGAAATGATGTACTGGCGATGGACAACTAGCTAAAAATCTCGTTTACCGTGATCGTCCAGCCGGGCACGACATCCGCGCCATCAAGCTGATCGCTTTCGGTGAGCACCGTAATCTCCGTCAGCGAACGATACATTGTGACCGTGCGTTTACGAGGATTGACCACCAGCACCATACTGGTACCTGCCGCAAGCCAGGCCAGCACCTTTTCTTCGACCTCAGTGTAAAGATCGTGAGGGGAAATTACTTCCGCCACAAGATCGGGAGCGCCGGAATAGTAGCCTGTTTCTACCTGCATTGTTCGTGCTTGCTGCACAAAAGCAACATCGGGCGCACGAACAGTATCAGGATTGCTGGCGAGGAGAAAGCCTGTCTCGGCAGCATAGACCGTTCCCAGGTTTCGGCTACGAACATGCTGATGCAGCGGCGCGCTGAGGTTTAGTACGATGCGTCCATGCTGCTGGCCCGCTGGAGACATACGCCGCAGCTCTCCTTCAACGAGTTCGTAGCGATAGCCGTCGTCCGGCATCTGCAAGAGTTCTTGGGCAGTAATAAACTGCTGAGCTACGGCCATAAGCAGCCTCACACAAGCGGTTGAGCATAAAAGCGTGAGCAGTCAGCCAGATCATGCAACGATTATAGCAGCGTCTGACTGCTCCAATCCGCGCTAAATTCGCTAATCTACCAGCCACGAGCTTCGGCGCTGGATCGCCACAATACTACGCGCCAGTATTCGCGACTATTTCGCGTGTTGAGCCTCGGGCGCTTAATCGGACAGGCTGCACGCCGCCAGCGCCAGCGCGCCGACCGCAACGCTGTCATGGCCAAACGTCGAGGCGACGACCGGCACGTCGCGGCGCATAGTGGGCGGCAGGCCGGCCTGAAGCTGCTCGCTGATAGCCTGGATGAACGACGCGCCGCCGATGCGACCCACAGTGCCGCCGATCACGATCATCTCGGGATCGAGCAGCGTCGCCACGTTGGCCAGGATGCGCCCCAGCATCTCGGTCGCCTCGGCCACCGTCTGCTTGCCGGCCTGCTCCTCACCAAAAACTTGCTCCAGGTCGTCGGTGCGCAGACCAAGCTCGTTGACGCGCCGCAGCAGCCCGCCGATCGACACATACGATTCGAGATGCCCGTTGCCGCCGCAGGAGCAGGGCGGCCCATCGTAGCGCACAATCACATGACCGATCTCGCCGGCGATCATCGTCGTGCCGTGGTAGAGCCGTCCATCCAGGACGATTCCGCCGCCGACGCCCGAGCTGAGATGCAGATAGAACAGGTTACGTCGATCCGCCCCGGCGCCGCAGGTAGCCTCGCCGAGCGCCGTCACATTGGCGTCGTTGTCGAGCATCGCCGGAGCGTCGAACGCGTCCTCGAAGCGCGTCGCCAGCGGATAATTCTCCCAGCCGCTCGCCCGGTGAGAAAGTCTGGTCACGCCCGCGTTGATGTCGACCGGGCCACCGAAGCCCAGACCGATGCGGGCAACATGCTGCGGGCGGGACATCTGCTGAAGCACGCCGCGCGTCAGATCCAGCACCTGCTCCACGATTGTATCGGCGTTACCCGTGGGCAAGGGCCGATGATCGGCGACGACCTGCTGCCCCTGAAGATCGGCGACAATCGCCCGAAGCCCGTAGCTGCCAATGTCCACACCGATCACCGAACCCTGGCTGCCTGCCAGATCGTTCTGCCGTCGCTGTAGCCAGCGTTTCACCAGTTCTAATGGCTCGTCCATCAGCAGCTTCCTCCTGATCGTGCGTCGAATCAACGACGATGCGACTCGTGCAGCGGTTTGTCGTCGCTGCGGCAAGATTGGCATCACAGGATACAACCGAGTCCCGTGTTCGGCAAGTTTGGGGGAAATGCAGGCCCTCACCTTTGCCCGGCGGGCAAACAAAGGAACAAGGAAACAAAGGAACAAAGGAACAAAACGAATCGTGCTTGTTTGTTCTCTTGTTCTCTTGTTCTTTTGTTCTTGCAGTTCTAGGTTCTTGGTTCTTCCGTCTCTCGCGCCGCCGCAACGCTCGCGCCGGGATGGTCAGCCGATCGCTGGGCGCGGCGCTCGGCGATCAGACGGTCGATCTCGTCGGAGTGCTCGTAGTAGTAGGCCAGCGCGCCATACACCTGGGCCTGATTCAGCTGCGGGAAGTGATGACGAAGGTCGTCGATCGAGTTACCCTGAAGATGCCACTGCGCCAGCTCGCGGATCGAAATGTCGGAGCCGCGCACCTTGGGCTCGCCGCTGGGGCCGGCTACAACGCCGCCCTCCGCGCGCTGCAAAAACTCGGTCAACAGCTCGTACTTATTGATGTCGATCACGGCGGCGACCGGCAGCGTCTGATCTTCGATCACAAAGTCTTGCTTGTCGCGATGCACACGTCGGATCATATCGTCGAGCCCTGTATCGCGCAATGCATCCAGATTGGTAAGGATAGCCATCTGATCCTCCTTCATCACAACGATCAGTATATGCGTAGCAAGCTGTGCGCCGTGCGTTCTCGCCCGGCCCTATGATATACTGAGGCCGCTACACCAGGACGGAGGAGAAGATCACATGCATATCGAAGTCGCCTGTCTGCCTCGCGATGCCACCCGTTTACCTCAGCGCGTAGCACTGGTGATCGATGTAATCCGGGCGACAACCACGATCGTCACGATGTTTGAGCGCGGAGCACGCTCCGTGATTCTGGCGCGCGATGTTACCAGCGCCCGCGCCGCGATCGTGCCGCATGTGTCGACGCTGCTGGTCGGCGAGGTCGGTGGCCTGCATCCACCGGATTTCGCCTACGGCAACTCGCCGGTCGCGCTCAGCCAGGCCGATCTACGCCAGCACGACCTGATCTTCAGCACGACCAACGGCACCAAAGCGCTGGTCGCAGCCGCCGAGGCCGTCGGCGTGATCGCGGCCTGTCTGCGCAACGGCCGCGCGGCGGTCACGACGGCGCTGGACATGGCGCGCAACGCCGGCGCCGACATCAGCGTGATCTGCGCGGGCCGGGCGGGCGGCACCCAGCAAGGGCTGGACGACCTGATCTGCGCGGGCTACCTGGTGGAGCAGCTGATCGCTCAGAGCGGCGGCGTGATCGCGGCGTGGCAGCCCGACGCCGATTTTGCATCAACGGTGCAGCGCGGCGAGATCGAGCCCAACAGCGTCGAGCTTGATGACTCGGCCCGCATTGCGCTACGCTTATACCATAACGCCGTGCATAATCCGCTCAAGCCAATGTCTCGTGAGATCAGCGCGGCGTTTGGAGAGTCGGGCGCGGCCCAGGGCTTAGCGCGGCTCGGACTGGCGGAAGATGTCACATTTTGCGCTCAGATCGATGTGAGCGAGGTCGTGCCCCGGCTGGTACGGCCCGGCGAGGCGGCGGCGTATCCGCTCTCGATCGTCGCGGCAGGCTGAGCGCGATAGGAAATAAGCGCGTGGTGGGATTAGAACGCGAAAAAGAACAGCTACAGGCCGAGCTTAAGCGCCGCCGGCAGCACACGACGCTCCTGCGTGAGATCGCGCTCGCCAGTCGCGGCGGCGTGAATCCGCAGCAGGTCTTTCATACCATCTACGAGCGGCTGTCGGAAGTGCTGCCCGTGGATGCGTTTTTTGTGGCGCTCTGCGACAACGAAAATCCCGAGCAATACCGCTTTGTGCTCTTCATCGACGAGGGCAAGACCTACGATCTCCGCAACGCGCGCGTCGGCGGCATCGCGGGCTACCTGCTTGAGCACAAGCAGCCGATGATCTTTCGCGATCTGCACCAGGAATTTCAGCAGACCGGCGCGCCGCCGCCGGAGCGCTTCGGCAACGTCGAGAAGCGCTCGCGCTCCTGGATGGGCGTGCCGATCCTGATCGGACGCGATGCCGTGGGCGTGCTCTCGGCGCAGAGCTACGAGTACGGCGTGTACGACGAGAGCGACCTGGAGCTGCTGATCGCGCTGGGCGACCTGGCCTCGATCGCGATCGAAAACGCGATCCTGTATCGCGCCCAGGAAGAGCTGAGCCAATCGCTGGTCGATCGGGTCACGGCGCGCAGCGAGGAGCTAGCTGTGCTCACCGCGATCGCCGTGACGTTTAGCCAGGGCCAGCCGCTCAACATGCTGCTCGACGAGGTGCTTGAGCGCGTGCTGTGGCTGCTGGGCATGAACGCCGGCGCGATCTTTCTCCATGAGCGGCGCACGCTGATGCATCGCGCGGCCTGGCGAGCCGACGGCGCGATCCCGATGCCGGCCGAGTGGCTGCCGATCGAGGGTACGTCGCGCGTGGCAACCGCCATGAGCACCGGCCACTTTGTCGAAGATGTGCGCGATACCCACGCCGTCATGGCGATGCCGCTGCGCGCTCACGGCCAGACCGTCGGCGTAATGACGCTGCACGGCCCCGCGCGCTCGCTGACCGAGCACGAGCACACGCTGCTTGAGGCATCCAGCTACCAGATCGCGGTCGGGATCGAAAATGCGCGGCTGCTGGCCGAGCGTGAGCGCCAGATCGCCCAGCTTGAGTCGCTGACCGACATCGCCGCCTCCAGCGCGTCCACGCTCGATCTTCAGGCGATGCTGGAGCAGGTTTATACCAGCCTGCGCAAGCTGCTGCCGATCGACGGCTTTGTCGCGGCTACGCTCAACGCCGAGAGCAGCGCGCTCAACATGGGCGTGACCTGGAACTCGGATACCGAGATGATGCTGCTTGCGCATCTGCCGGTCGATACGACGACGCGGCTGGCGCATGTGCTGGCGGATCAAAAGCCGCTACTGCTGCGTCATACCGATCCGCAGCACTACCAGATCCGGCCGCGACAGTCCTGGGAGCGCGGCGCGATGTCCTGGCTGGGCGTGCCGCTGCTCAGCCGCGAGAACAAAACGATCGGCGTGCTGGCGATCCAGAGCCAGCGCCCGGACGCCTTCGATCGCCGCGACCAGCAGTTTTTGAGCGCGGTGGCTCACCAGCTGGCGCTCAACGTCGAGAACGCGCAGCTCTACCAGGCCGCTCGCAGCAGCGCCGCGATCGCCGAGCGCCGCGCCGATAACCTGACGCTGGTGCACAGCATCTCGCGGCTGGTCAATTCGTCGCTCAACCCGCAGGAAGTGCTGGGCATCGCCGCCGAGCAGCTGGTCAAACTGATCGGCGTGGACTACTGCGCGATCACGATCTACACCAGCACCGACTGGAGCGGCGATGTGGTCGCGGAATATCCGGCGCTGGGCGCGCTGGGGCGGCACGTTGCCTTTGACAACACCGAAGATTTCCAGGACGACGTGCAGATCATGGGCCAGCCGATCTATATCGCCCAGCTGCTCCACGATGCGCGCAGCCGGCCCGTGCGGGCGCTGGCCGAGCAGCTGGGCATGGAGTCGATGCTGATCGTGCCGCTGATCTCGCGTGGCCGGGCGATCGGCGCGATCGGCATGACCAGCCGCTCCAAAGGCCGTTTGTTTAGCGCCGAGGAGCTGGAGCTGTGCCGCACTGTCGCCGCGCAGGTGGCGATCGCGCTGGAAAACGCGCGGCTCTTCCAGCTTTCGGTGACGCGCATCGAGCAGGAGATGGATATTGCCCGCTCGATCCAGGCGAATCTGTTTCCACGCAGTCTGCCCGCGATCCCCGGCGTGGATCTGGCGGCGCGCTGCGTTCCGGCTCGCGAGACCGGCGGCGACTTCTACGATGTGCTGCCGCTTGATAATAGCCGCTTCGGCCTGAGCGTGGGCGATGTTTCCGGCAAGAGCCTGCCCGCCGCGATGGTCATGGCCGCCGCGCGCTCGATCGTCCGCTCCGAGGCGCTGGATCATCCGCTGCCCGAAGATGTGATGGACCAGACGAATATGCTGATCGCGCAGGACGTGCCGCAGGACATGTACGTCGCGCTCTGCTACGCGGTCTATGATGCCCGACTGCGCAGCCTTGAGTTGGCGCTGGGCGGTCAGCTCACGCCGCTGCTGCGCAAAAGCGACGGCACGGTCTGCTTTATCGAGTCGCGCAGCAATCTGCCGCTGGGCATCGCGCCGTCGGTGCATTATGTCGCGACAAACGTCCGGCTTGAGCGCGGCGATACGGTGCTGCTCTACACCGACGGCCTGGTCGAGGCGTTCTCGCCCGAGGGCGAGCTTTTCGGCTTCGAGCGGCTGCAAGCAACCTTTGCGGCGTGCGGCGATCTCGCAGCCGAGGTGATCGTCGAGCAGCTCTTCGCCGCCGTGACCGACTGGCAGTCCGGGATCGAGCGCCACGACGACATTACAACCATTGTGCTGCGCGTGCTGTGAGGACCGCGACTCCATCTGTCGCCCTGATCGTGGTGGCCTACGGTCATGCCGCGCAGCTTCCGGCAACGCTCGACGCGCTTCAGAGTCTCGCGTATCCCGCCGATCGCCGCGAGATTATTGTGGTCGAGAACGGCGACGGCAGCAGCGCGGCTGTGGCGCGAGCCTACGCCGGCGTGCACGTGCTGGAGCCGGGCCGGAATCTCGGCTTTGGCGGCGGCTGCAATCTGGCCGTCGCGCACAGCACCGGCGAGATCATCGCGCTGATCAATCCCGATCTTCAGCCACGGCCCGACTTTTTACAGGCGCTGGTCGCGGCGCTGGCGGATGAAACCGTCGGCGTGGTCGGCGCAAAGCTGCTCTATCCCGACGGGCAGACGATCCAGCACGCGGGCGGCTATGTGCAAGATCCGCTGCTGCTGGCCCAGCACTACGGCTACGGCGAGCACGATCGCGGCGCCTACGACACGGCACGCGAGGTCGAGTTTGTGACCGGCGCGGCGCTGGCGCTCCGGCGCGCAACCTGGGACGCGATCGGCGGCATGGACGCGGCGTTCTATCCCGCCTACTACGAAGACGCCGATCTTTGCCTGCGCGTGAGACAGCAGGGACTCAGCGTCCGCTACGAGCCGACGGCAATCGCGATCCACCAGGAGGCGGCGGCGCTCGGCAAAGGCAGCGAAACCTATCACAGGCTGTATCATCTCAACCGGCTGCGGCTGCTCTTCAAGCATTTCCCCGACGATTGGCTGCTTCAAAACTGGCTGCCAGCCGAGCTTACGCATCTACGCACCACCGCCGACGATGCCGAGATCGCCGGATTGCAGGCGGCCTATCTGCACTGGCAGGCGGCGTTTCTCCATGGCTCGCCCACAGCCAACCCGCTGGACAATTCGCCGGCTTACACGCCCGATCATCAGAGCGAGCTTACGTGGACGCTTGAGCAGGTCAGCGCCAAACGCACGATCGTGCCGCTGCCGTTTCGATCGCGGCTGCCGCTGGTGGCCCGGCTGCGCACGCTCTGGAATCGCATCGCGACCGAAACCTATCTCCGCCCGCTGATCCAGCAGCAAAACGACTACAACGCGGCGATCGCCGAGCTAGGCCAGGCGCTGGCCCGGCAGCGGCGCGCAGCAGACGCGGCGATCCTGTGTCAAGGAATGCTGCTGGCGAAGATGTTGGGAAGAACAAACGAACAAAACAAATATGGACAATAACCAAGCTGAGGGCACAATATTCCCTCAGGATTCACTCTATTACCTTGTTCGGCCCGACATTGACTTTCTTATAGCGACTATTCTAATTTTTCGTCTACTATGATTAGCTTGCCCCCTTTTCCGGGTTGATAGACGATACCAACCTCAACAGATGTGTCTTCAAATGGGAGCTGACTCAATGCCACGTCAGCTATGTCGGAATCATCGCCTTTGTCTGTGTACTTTAGGAATTGAAAGGGATGAGACTGTAATTCCACTTCGTACTTAACTTCAAGCACTAGCTCTTGAACAGGCAATAAGTTATTGGAAGCCTCATCAAAAATAAATGCTCCGTCGCCATTATGATGAAATGTAACTTGTCGCTGTGTGGACCCATCAGGATTCATGTAGTAAGGATTGAAAAGTAAATCACTTACAATCTCAAACCAAAATTCATATGGAAGTTCGTTTCCATTGCTGTCAGCTATATAGTATTTTCCCCCATCAGTTAATGTATGTCCTTGAGCTAAGATCGCTCTTACCGATATTTGTTGCACATGCGGAATGACTTCGACAAGCTCGTCCGAGAATAACCAGTCAAATGAAGATGTAGCCTCTTCTATCGATAAGCATCGAATACCATATGATGCTGCCTTTGTAAGAGCTGTCTCCCAAAATCCTTTGGATGATACCAAAACACCTTGCTGAATGCCTGTATCTTCACATTTCCGTGAAAATCCCTCGACTTGCTCGACAGTTACTGGTCTTGATCTATCTCTACATTCAAAGGCAACCTTCAATTCGTGGTGGTGCTCCTTGAAGGTTAAAACTACATCATGTTCACGTAATCTTCCAGTGACTTTATCAGGTAGTCGTTTTGGTGATTCAATTGTAACGTTTGGGTTATCCGAAAGTGCTTTTTCGAGATGCTCAATTAGAGTTTCAAGTGCTCTGCCAGGTTTCATTGTTAGCTCCTTATTGCCAAGAATGAATACTAACTCAGGATTTACATAAAGGCAAAAATATGAGAACCGAGCAATAGAGTAGACTTGTAGCGACGTGATGGTATCATACCCGATTCTCATTGTTCCAAAACCTTACCCACCCGCCGCGCAAACACATCGAAGCCGAAGTCGCGGCTGCGCTGCACGGCTCCGGCGGCCAGCTGATGCAGCAGTGCCGGATCGACGACCAGACGCCGGGTTTGCGTCTGAAGCTCGTCGAGCGTGCTCCACAGCAGGCCGCTCACATCGGGAACCACAGTCTCAAGCTGCCCGGCCTTGGCGATCACCACCGGCAC
>DASWTQ010000811.1:0-40765 GCA_036402055.1 Herpetosiphonaceae bacterium | reverse complement strand
CTATGATCGCTTCCTGAATTGCTACCCCATATCCTGAAAGGAACTCGCTCCTTGTGATACGGCTAAGCCACTACGACGCCCTTCAGCTTGTGCTCCAAGAACTTTGAAAGGTAGATCAATGCGCTATTCGATCGATAAGCTGATCTATGGTGTTGGCGCTGCACTGCTGGCGCTTTTACCAGCTCTGGCTCCTCGCTCTGCGCTGGCCGCTGAGCGCTGTTTTCCCGAGACGCAGCAATGTTTGCATGAAACGTTCCAGTCCTACTGGGAGCAGAACGGCGGCTTGCCGGTCTTTGGTTTTGCCACAACGGCTGCCCGCCCCGAACCCAATCGTGACCTGGGCAAGCAGTATCTGACGCAGTGGGTCGAGCGCAATCGGCTCGAATATCATCCCGAAAACGCCGCGCCCTACACCATTTTGCTGGGCCGGCTTGGCGAAGATCGTTTGTTGCAGCTCGGCGTGAGCTGGCGATCGCTGCCGCGTGAGAGCGGACCCAAGAGCGGCTGCCTGTGGTTTGCGCAAACTGGACATAACGTTTGTAACCAGGAAGGCGCGATCGGGTTCAAGACGTACTGGGAAACTCACGGCCTGCGCAATCCCGCGCTCAACGCCTACGAGCAAAGTCTGGCGCTGTTTGGTCTGCCGCTGACCGAGCCGCGCATGGAGCAGAACGCCAGCGGCGATCGCGTGCTGACCCAGTGGTTTGAGCGCGCCCGCTTCGAGTGGCATCCCAACCAGTCGAACCAGTACAAGGTGCTGCTGGGGTTGCTTGGCAATGAGGTTCGCGGATCGAATGGCGGCGGTGGCGGGCAGCAGCCGGCCTGTAACGCTTCGCTGGTGGGAACCAAGGTCAACGCCAGCTTCGATCCATCGTTCTGTATCGTCTGGAAAGATGAGCTGGCGGATGAGCTGAAGTTCCGCATCAGTCTACGCTACCCACGTGGCGACGAGCAGTTTATCTACGAGGTCGGTAAGAACGTGACGCAATTCGTGGTGCCGGCAGCCGACTCGCCGCGCGTGGATGAGTCCGCCGATCTGTGTGAGCGTCGGAAAGAAGTTGTGATCTCGGTCTATGGTGTTCGCCCGAGTGGCGAGGTGATTGTCGGCGGGTTCGCGCTGCAAACCGAGTGCCGCTGATCGATCCTGACCACATGTCATTCTCGCTCATAGACTGCCCCTGAATGTCATCGGTGTTGTGTGAATGGAGGCCAGAAATGTCGATCGAACGAACAGCTTTCTATGACCAGATGAACGCGGAGCCCGACTATCGATCCGCGCATGCTTTGAAATATCAGGCCCAGACAATCCGCGGCGATCGATTAACGCCGCGTGAGCGTGAAGTGATTCTGCTGGTGGGACAAGGGCTGACGGACCAGGAAGTAGCGGCGCAGCTGTGCCTGAGTGTGCGAACGGTCCAAAATCATCTGCATCGCAGCTACAACAAGCTGCGCGTCAATAATCGCACGGCGGCTGTGCAGATGCTTCTACGCAGCCAGGTGCTGCAAGAGCGAGAAGCGGCTTAGACGTGTAGGCTCAGCAGCATCAATCAGACAGCCAAAGCAACAGCTCCTGGTTATGAATCCAGGAGCTGTTTTGCATCTGCCAACGGGTTTTGCTGGTCGGCTCAGGGCTGTGCTGGTAGCTGGCTGGTTTTCAGCAGGTGCAAGCTGCCGTCGTTGGGTCGCAATCCCGCGCGCCGATCCGCCTGGCGCTGCTCCTCCGAGACCGAGCCCGGCACCGTCCAGACCAGCGCCTGACCATTCACAAACTCTGTGAGCTGGCCCTTGCCGTCTTCCAGCGTCACCAGGCGCTGCTGCTGACGATCCCAGACCTGTGCTTTTTTGTAGCCGATCCAGGCGATCAGCCGCTCATTGATCGTCGGGAATTGAAAGGTCTCGTCGAGATCGTCGGTGTGTGCGATGACCTGCTGCCTGGTTTCCGCCAGATCGGTCACGACGATCTGTTTGCCGGTCACGTTGATCCAGACGATCGTGTCGCCGTACAGATTGAAGAAGAGCGGCGTGTCGATCGTTTGCAATTGGGTTTTCTGCCCGGTCTCCAGGTTTTGAACGACAACCAGGCCCTTGCGCGCTCCTGGCGCCTGTACGCTCTCCTCAGCCTGGATCTCGACCCAGGCGACGTTCGGCCAGGAGATCGCCGGCGTCAGGCCGCTGCTGCTCAGCGTCTCGATCTTGCCGTTGGCCAGGTTCGCCGTTTTGATGGCGATCCCAAACTGATCGGCCGCGCCCGGTATGCCCTCTGCCCAGACGACAACTCCGCGATCCAGGCGCGGCAGCAGAAACGGGCTGCTGACCGGTTTTCCCGCTGAGTCGGTGGGAGCGGCGGCTACCTGTGTGGTATCGCGCGTCGTCCTGTTGTAGGCGTACAGCGTCCAATCCACGAAGCTGGGCTGCTGCGCGGCCTCCGACCAGACAATCCACTCCTGATCCGCAGCCGCACCGATCACCTGCGTCATCGGCGTCGGCAGGCGGCGAATCTCGGTGACAGCGCGACTATCGATCTCGTATAACACCAGACGTCCCGGTGCCGTGCCGAACTGTCGCGCGATCGCCGAGCCGATCAGCGACTGTCCATCCGGCGTGACCGTGATCGGCACAAAAACCTGATCGCCGTCGAGCGCGACCGGGACGCTTTGCGGTTGTAGCTGATTGCCCCAGGCAGTGGCTGGGTCCACGGCGGCGGTGGTATGCGCCTCGGCGGGAGCAGGCAGCAGTGAGGGCTGCGGCACCTGCGCGGCCTGAGAAGCGGCGGGAGCAGGACTTTGCGCGGCCGGTGGATGGGGCGTTGGCGTCGGTGGATTCGAGCAGGCCACGAGCAGCAGCGATACCAGCGCAAAGATGATGAGCGAGGAAATGCGTGACGCACTTCCTCGCTTGGCTGACCGCTCTCGATCAAAGGTGAAAGGTCTTACCATACATACCCACGGCCATCCAGGATCACCGCCAGCGTGTTGGTCGAGATGCTGGAGTAGCGCGGTACGCTGGTCCAGCCCAGGCTGCTTGCGCCGCTGGCCGGATCGGCATAATACGTGGTGTCGCCCCAGCTTGCGTAGCCGTAGATCGCGATCCAGTGGTAGATGTCCACGTTGGTCGGGTGGCCGACGAGATGCGGGTTTTGGGCGCCCGCGACTTCCCAGGCGTTGCCGCCCACCGGCCAGTTGCGATCGATGTCGTAGGTCATGTTATCTTTAAAGGTCGCCGCGTTCACGCTCGTGCCGACCGCCGCGTAGTAGCCGGAGTAGGAGCCCGTGCGCCAGTAGTTGAGCGACTCGGGATACGGGCGGCTAGAGCCGACCGACCACGGCGTATTGCCCCAGTAGTCGGTCTCAAGATACTTGCGGATGGCAAGGTTGGCCTGGCTCAAGGTTTCGTTATCGTAGCTCTTAGTTTTGCCCAGCGACGCCAGGATCGAGTAGGCCGAGCCGGGGCCGCAGTAGTACGAGTTGACCTGCGCAACCTGGGTCATCGCCAGGGTGCGGCTGGAGTAGCCCGCCGCCATCGTGCCAACGTCGGCCGTCTCGCTGGCGACCGCAGCGCCCACCTGATTGGGATCTTCGCCGATCTCTTTCAAGAAGCGCTTATAGTTCGCCTCGTGAGTCTTGGCGTCGACTTTGCCCTCTTTGACCTTGCGGTATTCGGCTGACAGCTCCTGTTTGCGATCCAGAATGCGCTGCTGCTTGGGCGACAGCGGGTCCGCCGCCGGGATAACTTTCGAGCCGCTGGTGGTGACCTGGCCCGCGTCATTGCCGATCACGATGCTGCCTTTATTGCCCTTGCCTTCGCCGGCGAGGGTTACGTTGGCCGATCCTACCGTTAGTGCAGCCAGCACGAACAGTCCTGTGAACATGCGCAGTCGGCTGTTCATTCCTACCTCCCTAAGATCTTAAGTGAGCAGTTTCACGTTAACTCTTCTTTACCGCTTTGTCATGAGTAAAACTACTCAATTTGGAAGAACGTTTGGGCTACCAGCCTGATGAGAAAAACCACCGGCTTTAACACAACAGGACGCTCTGAGTGAGCGTCCTGTCGGCCGATATTGGTTTACTGGTAGGTTGCGCTGAAATGCTGCCAGGTAACATTGGCTAAGGTGGTCTCGTGCGTGTAGGAGTCTTGCCAGGTTGCGCCGTAGCTGCCGAGATACGAGATCGCATAGGCGTAGCTCTGGCCGCCGCGCTCGAACACGACGATTCCGGCGTCATTCCAGGCATTCTCCGGCTCGTAGAGCTGGCCGATCTTATGATAAAGCCTGGCTCCGGCCGGCAGCGCACTGCGCAGAGGAGTATCCATCCAGTCTGGCGCGATCGTCATGCTCTTGAGCACATAATCAGTGGCCCAGGGCGAGAGCGCCTCACCACGATACAGCTTGCCCAAGATCAGGTTCAGGTCGTCGGTCGTCAGGCGATTCTCGCTGGTGCCGTGGCTGGTGGCGTAGCCGTACTCTTCCCAGTAGTAGCCCGGTGGATGCGTCAGGATCGATGTAGTAGCGCCCAGGCTCCACATGATCTCGTTGACGCGCCGAATGCCCGCGCCAATATCGCCGTCGCCGACGATTTGCAGCAGCTCACGAGCGGGCGGTGTGTAGCTGGGGCCCATCGCGGCCTGCACCAGACTGGCAACATCGTCCTCGCTGTAGCGCCCGGCCTCGATGTCTTGCGCGACGGCCATCATGATCACGATCTTGACCGTGCAGGCCGCAAGCTTGGGGCTGTCGCCGTTGACTGCGATCGTCTGGCCGGTTTGCAGATCGGTCACGCTGACGGCATGCTCGCCTGCCCAGCCATCGATCAAGCCCGCGAGCTGTCCGCGCAGCTCTTCAAGCCCGGCGCTAGGCGGCGGAGTCGGCTCCAGGGTCGGCTCGGCGGCCGGAGCGGTCGGCTCAGGAGCGCTGGTCGGCTCCGCTGTCGGGACCGGCGTGCTGGTCGGCTCGGGTGCAGGCAGCGGCGTGTCGCCGGTGATCAGCCGGGGATTGGTCGGAAAACCTGAAATCACGTTGCCCAGCGCCGTATCGCTGCCCTCCGCGCGTTCGTAGAGCTGCCAGCCCGAGCTGTCGACCGATGACGCGAAGAAGTAGAAGCGCGGACCGTTCCAGCCGACCGGCAGCGCTCCGACGGGAAGCTGCTCAGCCTGCGCGCTGGCCGCATCGACGATGCGCGCTGTCGCGTCCGCCGTGCTGCCGCCGGCTGCGATCTGACCGGCAGCTGACCAGACCATGCGATCGCAGGAGCCGGTGCCCAGGTCGCGAAGCTCGCCATTCCACAGCTTGAGCGATTGCTCGTTCGCGCCGGTGCATAGCGCGACTTCGGCTCCCGAGGGCGACAGCGCGATCTGCATAACCTCTTCGACAGCGGTTAGCTGCGTCGGCGTTGCCTCGCCGTCGCGCCAGTGCCACAGGTAGCTGGCAGCGCTCTGGCCTTCCTGCTGGCTGCCGACAAATGTCAGCGCCTCCTGGCTCAGATCCCAATGGATCGTGCCGGCCGACTGATGGAGCACACGCGGCTCGACGTTTTGTCCGGCGACCCACATGGTGGCGGCGTTCTGAATCTGGTCGTAGGTGAGCGCGACAACGCTTGTGCCCACCCAGCCGGCGATCTCAACTGCCGCCAGCGACGCGCCGGGCTGCGCGCCAAGAATACCGATACGCTCGCCGCCGATCAAAGGCTGTGACCAGGCCTGTGGATTGCTCCAGCCGCCGCCGGTGCCGAACGTAGTCGCGCTGCCATAGGCGACGGCGCTGCCATCTGGCGCGATCGACGCTTGAAACTCAAGCTCGGGCGTCTGCGTCAGGCGGCGCACAGCCGAGCCGTCGACGGCGACCGCGTAAAGATCGGGCTGGCCCTCATGCGCCGACGCGACGACGATCGTGCTGCCGTCGGGCGTCCAGGCCAGTGACTGAAAGCGCTCACCGGTCAGAGTCAGCTGGAGATCGGCGAATTGGGGATTGACCGGCTCCGTCACCAGATCCAGGAGCTTGCGCGGGTTTGCGCCATTGACATCGACAGTCCAGAGCGAAGCGCGCTCGATCTGACCGGACTTGTCGTCCCAGCGCCCGCTCACCAGCGCGATGGTTTGACCGTTGGGTGCGGCGCTCCACGGAATGCGCTGCTCGGGCTGCGTCGGATCGGCGAGCGCGAGGCCAAGGCGGGAGGCCGGGTCGATCACCTGGACGCTGCCATCGTTGTAGAGCTGGTAGATGATCGCTGCCTGAGGTGCCGCAGGTGGCGGTGGCAGCGGCGCTGACGTGACGGTGGTTGGCGCGCTGCTCGGCGCTGGTATACTCGGCGTCGACGTGGCAGGCGCTGCTGTTGCGCTGGGCGCCGCCGATGCCGTTGGCGTGCCGGCTGGGCTGGATGTTGGTTGTAGCCTGGGTGTGTTTGATCCGCAGGCTGCCAGCAGCGCCAGGAGCATCACACATATTAAAAATCGGTGCATACGCTATCCTTTTAAGATGATTATTTGGCATGGAAATAAGCTGTATTCAGGGTAGCGCAGCGAATCGGGTAGCTCAATGAAAGCGTTCTCGTGCAAGCCTGATCGAGCGGTCAATCAGCTTTCAGCGCGGTGTAAGTTTGAAATCAGATTGAAAGCCCGCGTGGCAGTAACTGTCACAGTTTAGGTGTATACATGAAGCATACAGCTGTGTTGAGTAGGATCTAGCGGGTCGTCGATGCGGACGGCGAAAGGATCTCGCGATGGAGATCAAACAGGTGCAGAGCGTCTCAGTGTTTGTGAGCGATCAGGAGCGAGCGCTCGATTTTTATACCCGAGCGCTGGGCCTTGAGCTACATCTGGACGCAACTTACAGCCCTGGCTATCGCTGGATCGAGGTGGCTCCACGCGGCGCGACGACCGGCATTGCCCTGCTCAAACCATATCCAGGCCAGCCCGACAGCCTGATCGGCGTGACGACGAGCTTTGTGCTGGCGACCGATGATATTGTGGGCACGTATGCCGAGCTGCTGGATCGCGGCGTGGAGTTTGTCGAGCCGCCGACGCCGCAGCCGTGGGGCAGAATGCAGGCGATCTTTATGGATCTGGATGGCAACCGGTTTGTGCTGGCCGAGCGCTAACAACTTTAAGAATCGAGCGCGGCGCTGTGCGTGGTCACAGCGCCGCGCCGGTTGGTTGGCCCGCTTCACCGCGAACTATTGAGCGAACTCAGCCAGCAGTGCCGCGATATGCTTGATGCCGAGGATGAAATCGTCGAGGCGGATGTTTTCGTTGGGCGCGTGCGTGCGCGACTCGATGTAGCCCACACCCGCGCCGCCGATCGCGGGAATGCCGTAGCGCTGGCAAAGCTGCTCCATCGGTCCGGTCGCGGCCATGCGCGGCTGAACCCGTGGCTCGACGCCGTAGACCAGCCGCGCCGAGCGCACCAGCGCCTCCATCAGCGGCGTCTCGACCGAGCTTTGGGCGGGATGCTCGGTGCCTTCCAGCTCCACCACCTCTACATCGTCGAAGCCATGATCTTTGAGATGCTGCCGCAGTTGAGCCAGCACCTGCTCAGGATTTTGATTCGGCACCAGCCGGAAATCGATTTTCACACCCGCCGCAGCCGGAAGAATCGTTTTGGTGCCGGGACCGCTGTAGCCGCTCCACAGGCCGCAGATATTGCAGGTCGGCTCGAAGAGCAGCCGCTCGGTCAGCGCCGTCGGATCGTCGCTATCGCCCAGCAGTCGATCGACCTGCCAGAGCTGGCGCAGGGGCTCGACATCCGCCGGAAAGGCGCGCATCAGCTCGCGCTCGCGCTCGGTGGGCGGCTGCACGGCATCATAAAACCCGGCGATCTGAATTCGTCCACGTGAGTCGCGCAGGCTGCTGAGCGCTTGAACCAGCCGCCAGGCCGCGCTGGGCGCGATCGGCGCGTTGCTGGAGTGCAGATCGAAGGCCACGCCGCGCACCCGCAGCTCGACATACAGCATACCTTTGAGACCGGCGTACAACGAGAGCGCGCCGCTTTGGTCGCGGTAACCCGCCTCCCAGAGACACGCGTCGGCGCGGATCAACTCCTGATTGGCGGCGGCAAAGGCTGCCAGATTCGGGCTGCCGATCTCTTCCTCGCCCTCGAACAAAAACGTGATCGCGCAGGGCAGCTTGCCGTGGACCGCCTGCCAGGCGCGCGCCGCCCACAGCCGCGCCACAAGGTTGCCCTTGTTGTCGGCCACACCACGGGCGTACAGCTTGCCGTCATGGATTTCGGCGACAAACGGCTGAAACGTCCAGGCTTCGAGCGGCTCCGGCGGCTGGACATCGTAGTGATTGTAGATCGCCAGATGGCGCGGCCCATCGCCCTCCAGCTTGCCGACAACAACCGGAAAGCCTGCGGTCGCGATCGATTGCGTCTCGGCGCCGAGGTCCCGCAGCGCAGCCTGCATGATCTCGGCCATCTCGGTCATGCCCCAGTTTTGCGCGGCCACGCTGGGCTGCCGGCAGAAGCGCTGCAAATCGGCGATCGCGGCGTCGCGCTGCGAGTCGATCCATTGGAAAACGGACTCAAGCTGTGCGTGAGATTCAGACATAGCTCTTCCTGTGTGTCAGGTTGATCCGCTAACGAGGCGATCCAGAAAGGATGCGCTGGTCAGTGTAGCCGCAATCGGCGCTGGATGCAAAAGGCAAACAAAGGAACAAAGGAATAACTGAGGCGGTAATATCTTTTTGTTCCCTTGTTCTTTTGTTCCTTTGTTCTACCACTATAATGTCGCTGCGATTGTGAAAGGTTATTGCGAGTTGCAACGATCTTGGGGCTGGCTGCTCCCGGCGGGGATTGCATTTGTCGTGGCTCTGGCGTTGTACAGCGCAACGGCGGCCAGGACGATCACAACCAGATTCGGCGGGACGGACGGCGGCGAGCTGGCGGCAGTAGCGCTCAGCGGCGGTGTGGCCCATCCACCCGGCTACCCGACCTATCTGCTGCTGGCACGGCTGGCGCTGTGGTTTCCCTCGGGCGAGCCTGCGGCGCGGCTGGCGCTGCTCTCGGCTTTGTGTGGCGCGCTGGCGGTTGCCGTGACGACACAGTTTGTCGCGGCGTGCTCCTCGTCGCGAACGGCGGGCTGGGGCGCGGGACTGTACGCCGGGCTGAGTCTGGCGCTGTGTGAGCGGCTCTGGTCGCAGGCGGTGATCGTCGAGGTGTACACGCTGCATCTGCTCTGCCTGACGATCTGCGCGCTGCTGCTGTGGTGCTGGATCACGACGGGCCGGGCCTGGATGCTGGTGCTGGCGGCATATATCCTTGGTCTGGGTCTGGGCGTGCATCTCACGCTGGCGGCGCTGATTCCGGCCGGGATCACGGCCTGGCTGGTCGCGCCGGAGCGTCCACGAGTGACGCTCGCTCAAGCACTGGCGACGACGGCTGCGCTGGCGGCTGGGCTGGCGGTGTATGCGCTGCTGCCGATCTGGGCGGCGCGTGAAGCTGTGCCAGGCTGGGGCGATGCGCGAACGATCGGCGGTTTCTGGCGACATGTCAGCGCGGCGGAGTATCGCTATCTGGTGGGCGTCGTGCCGTGGCCGCAGCGCCTGGGACGGCTTGGCTACGTGGTCCGCGATCTGCTGACGCAGCCCGGCCCGGTTGCCTTGATCGCGGCGATTGGTTGGGGACTGCCCGCCGGCTGGCGCTCCGATCGGCCGCTGCTGGTGCTGAGCGGTGGCGTGGCGCTATGCAGCCTGCTCTTTGCGATCGGCTATGGCGGCGCTGACAGCAGCGTGTATCTGCTGCCGTGGACCTGGGCCTGGTGCATGTGGGCCGGGCTCGGCGTGGTCGCGATCTGGCGGCAGATCACTGGGGAACACCGGCGAGTGTTGCGGGCTGGACTAGCCGCGATCCTGCTGCTGTCGCTCAGTTGGACGCTCAGCGCGCGCTACGAGCGGCTGGATCTGCACGCCGACAGCACAGAGCGCGAGCGAGTGAATGCACTGCTGAGCCAACTTGCGCCCGACGCGCTCATCTTCACCAGCGCCGACGCCGATACCTTCGGCGCGTGGTATCTCCAGCAGGCGCTTGGTGTTCGTCGCGATGTGCTGGTGATCGATACGCGGCTGCTGCGCTGGCCCTGGTATCGCGAGCAGCTGATCGATCCACTTTCCGCCGCCAATCCGCAATCGATCTGCCAGACGTTGCAAAGCACGACCCGGCCACGCTATCGGATCGATGCGACCGGGAATGTCCAGTCGATCGCCGGAGCAGCGCCTTTCGATCCGGCGAGCTGCACAGTGGAATAAAACACGCGGCGCACTCTCGTTTGAGTGCGCCACGTGTCGATGGGTGTTGGATCGATGGACTAGGAGCCGATCAGCGGTACAAAGATGGCGTAGGGCGATGCGCCTGCCGCCGGGATCGTCACGCTGGCGGGGCCGTACTCATGGGTTGCGCCGCCGGTCTCGACCTCGTGCAGCCAGTAGCTGTAGGTCGTGCCCGGCTGGACGTCGCGATCGGTCCACGTGTAGACGGCGCCGGTCACGCCGCTGCCCTCGGCGAAGATCAGCTCGGGCGTGACGCGGACCGCGCTGCTGCGGCTGCCGTCGGCGCTGCGGTACAGGTAGAAGCCCTGCGTGTTGTACTCCGTGGCTGTTTCCCAGCGCACCAACACAGTATCATCTGGATTAGGGGTTGCCTTGAAGCTGGCCAGGGTGACGGCGGTCGGCACAGGCAAGCCAAGGTTGAAGTAGGTCCACTGTGGCTGCTGGATCGGATGGCTGGCCGAACCGTTGCCCGAGCCAAAGCGCGCTCGTACCAGGTACGTCTTGTTGTTCATCAGCGATGAAGCAGCTATTGATGCTCGATTGGTAAACGCCTGCACACCGCTGCCAACTTGATACGAGTAGTTGAACGTAGTGCCCAACCGCTCATCTGTAGCCACACAGGGACGGGTACATGTCGGTGTGTTGAACGGCGTCCAGGCTGAGATCGAACTGACGATGTTTCCGCTGTTATTGGTGTAATCCAGCTCGGGGTTGCCGGTCGAGGACACATCCAGGCGCACAATATCGACCGTGCCGGTTCCGGTATCGCCCCAGCCGGGCAGCTTGTTGATGTCATCGGCACCGATCGTACTGTACTCGATGTGGATCGTATCGGTTGGAACGTAGCTGACCTTGTTGGTTGTCAGCAGGACAGGCGAGCTATCGGTGATCGTATTGCGCGGACAGCTGTTTCTGGGAGTGTTTTGGATCGTCTGTGTGGTGGAAGCGGAACCATAATAGATGCTGAAGTCGCTGCTGAACAGCTCCACTTTGATGTCGATGGTGCCGGTTGCACCATTGCCCAGATTCAGCGCATTCGCGATCTGCTGGCGCAACAGGCTGAAATTGGCGCGCAGGTTGGATCTGACACCATTGGCGACTAAAGGCGTGCTGAGGACATAGCCAAAGCTATCATCCCAGCTGGCGCCGCCGAGACCGCTGGTGCCGATATAGGTCGGGCCACCATACAGCAAGTCCACGGGCCGGTTGGCGGCTGTTCCGCCCCTGGTGCTCGTCACCCGAACGACGGCACGAAAGGCTGCCGGGCTCCCGGTATCGTTTCTAAATGTGCTGCTGATCAGCAGGGTATCGCCAGGCTCAGGATAGCTCGGCCCACTGAGCGATGAAGCTAAACAATTATCATCGGCGATGGAGAGCACTGGTGTAGATAGTGTGGGTGCCGCTTTGGCTATCGGACTGGTCTTAGCGCTCAGCATTGTCAGTGTGACCAGCAGGATACCAAACAATCGGAAGATGCGAAGACAAGGCAAGGATGATTCTTTCAAGCAAAGACCTACCTTGGAATGAGCGATTGATCGACGATGGCGCGAACGGGTTGGTGGAGGCGCTATCTGGTTAAACGATTCGTGGGACATTAGGTTACGGATCGATCGGTGGTCGCACTGAACCATACGCGACGTGAGGAAATTAAAGCCAATTGATCCTGATTTAGGATAACCCGCTTTTATGAACCGGGAAGAAGAACTTAAGTACTACCTGATGGCATTGGCTGGTCATGGTCCTAGTACATTCTGTCATAGATTCAAGCACGCGGATCTGGTGTGACGCGGAGTGCAGATCGTTGCGTCGAGCGGTCGATCCTGGAGCGTAACCATACACGGCAGAATCAAAAAACGCGGCGCACTCAAACGAGAGTGCGCCGCGTGATGCTGTGAGGTGGATGGGTGAGCTAGGAGCCGATCAGCGGCACAAAGATCGCGTAGGGCGATGCGCCTGCCGCCGGGATCGTCACGCTGGCGGGGCCGTACTCATTGGTCGCGCCGCCGGTCTCGACCTCGTGTAGCCAGTAGCTGTAGGTCGTGCCCGGCTGCACATCGCGATCGGTCCACGTGTAGACGGCGCCAGTCACGCCGCTGCCCTCGGCGAAGATCAGCTCGGGCGTGACGCGGACCGCGCTGCTGCGGCTGCCGTCGGCGCTGCGGTACAGGTAGAAGCCCTGTGTATTGAACTCAGAGGCCGTCTCCCAGCGCACCGCAACGTTCTCGCCTGAGCGCCTGGCTGTGAAGCTGATCAGATCGACCAGCGTCGGCGCGTCATTGGCGAAGAAGCCAAAGTTGTTGTTGATCGAGCTGGCATTGTTGATCAATACCGGCTGGACGCTGTTGGTTGTCCGCTGGGTGGTCTGGTAGGTGCCGGCCAGCGACGAGTTGTTGGCGTTGGCGGCGACGATGTAGCGGCCGTTGGGCAGATCCGTGAAGATGTAGGAGCCGTCGGTGCTGCTGCTGACGGTCGTCGCGATCAGCGGCTCGCCCGGATCGAGTATGCCGTCGCCGTCCACGTCGCGGTAGAGCCGCATCTCGATGTTGGGGAAGCGCGTATCGCCGGTGTCGAAGGTCGAGTTGTTGTTAGCATCCTTGAAGACCAGGCCGGAGATCGTGTAAGCCGTCGTCGCGCGGTAGCCAAAGTCGGCGGTGACGTTGTTGCCGCTCAGGTTGACGGTGTACGGATCGGCCTGGCTATTCTTGTCGCTGCCGGCTGTGCCGGTGGTCTTGGTAAAGCCGCTGAGCACACTCTGCCCATTGACGACATCGACCAGGTATCTTCCGGCGGGCAGGCCGGTGAACTCGTAGTTGCCGTTGCTGTCGGTCGTCACGGTGCGGATCAGGTTGTCGAGGCCGGGATCGAGCACGCCGTCGCCGTCCACGTCGCGGTACAGGTTGAGCGTCACGCCCGCGATGCCGGGCTCGCCGGCGGCCTGAATGCCGTTGCCGTTGAGATCGCGCCAGACCGAGTTGCCGATCGAGCCGCCCGATCCGGTGTAGCCAAAGTCGGCGGTGTTGTAGGTCTGACCCGCAGCCAGCGCGATCGTCGCCGTGGGATTGGCGCCGCCCGACAGATTCATGCCGCCGAGCACGCGATTCTCGTCGGTGACGCCGACGCGATAGTTGCCCGCGCGCAGCCCGATGAAGCTGTACTGTCCGCTGGCGCTGGTCGTGGTCGTCGCCAGCACAACGTCGTCGGCGGTGCCAAACGTGTTATCGGCGCCGGGACCAAGCAGGCTGAGCGTCACGCCGGGGATGCCGTCCTCGCCCGCGTCTTGCGTGCCGTCGCCGTTTACGTCGAACCAGACGCGATCGCCGATCGAGCCGGGCGTGCCGCCGTTGAAGCCAAAGTCGGCGTAGAGAATATCCTGGCCGGCGACTACCGCAAAGGTGCGGCTGGCGGCGCCGTTGGTCGGCGTAGTGTTGGTTCCAGCCGGCAGCGTGGCCGTGTTGACGGTCACGGTGTAGTTGCCGGGCGCGAGACCAGGCACCAGCCAGAAGCCTGACGCGTTGGTCGTAACGTTGAAGGTGCCGGACGGACCCGTAACCGTGATCTGCACGCCTGCGATGCCGGCCTCGCCCGGATCTTGAACCATATCGCCGTCGGCGTCGAACCAGACACGATCGCCGATCGCGCTGCCCGTCGTGGGCCGGTAGCCGAAGTCGGCGCGATCAAAGAACTCGCCGGGGCTGAGGTTGATCAGATTCGACGGATCGCTGGTGCCGGTCGTGGTCGTGAGGCCGCTGGGCAGCGAGGTTTGATCGACATCCACGAAGTAGAGCGTATTCGCCGCCAGCCCTTCGAAGATGTAGCGACCGCTGGGATCGGTGGTCGTCGTGGCGATCGTTACATCATCGGCGGTACCGCGCAGGCCGTCGGCGCCGGGCGTCTTGAGCACGACGCGAACGCCGGGCAGTCCACCCTCGGCGGCATCCTGCACACCATCGCGGTCGGCGTCGAACCAGACAAAATCGCCGATGCTGCCGGTACGCGGCGCGCGCACATAGCCGAAGTCTACGTTGGTCACGCTGGTTGTACCGACGATCGTCACGGGATACGGATCGAAGCCGCTGGTCAGGCTGTAGTCGTCGAGAATGCCCGCGCTATCGGTCACTTTGACGCTGTAGCTGCCGGCAGGCAGATCGTTGAAGCTGTACGCGCCGCTGGCATTGGTGGTGGTTGTGGCGATCACATTGCCGCTGGCGTCGATCAGCGCGACCGTCACGCCCGCGATCGGCGGCTCGCCAGCGCCATCGTCGCGACCGTCGGCGTCGAGATCGTTCCAGATCGAGCCGGAGATGTCCGCCAGCGCGGTGTTGCGATAGCCGAAGTCGGCGCCCAGGAAGCTCGCGTTGCCGGCCAGGCCAACCTGGATCTGCGTGCCCGCCGCGTTCGCGCCGGTCTCCTGGTCGGTGGTGGTGCCGGTGTAGGCCGTGAGCGTCGCCTGTGTATTGTCGACGCTGACGAAGTAGGTTCCGGCCGGCTGGTTGGTGAAGCGGTACTGTCCGTCGGCGTCGGTCGTCGTCGTCGCGACACGAGTATCGACGGCCGAGTCGAAGACGCCGTCGCCGTTGGCATCGCGCCACAGCACAACGGCGACGCCAGGCAGGCCGCGCTCATTCGGATCTTGTACGCTGTCGCCGTCGGCGTCGTTGAAGATCGTATCGCCGATCAGGCCGGGCAGATTGTAGCCGAAATTGACGCCGCTGACGTTGGCGTTGTTGACGGTGACGGCGCGCTGCCCGGCGATTGCGCTGGCCGTCGTGCCGACGTAGCCTGCCGGATTGTTGTCAGTGCCGGCCACGCGGATCGTGTAGCTGCCGTTGGGCACGCCCGCGAACGAGAACGTGCCGCTGGCATCGCTGATCGCGGTGGCGATTACCACGCCGTTGCTGTCGACAAGATTGAACGTAACATTCGGAATACCGTCCTCGCCCGCGTCACGGACGCCGTCGCCGTCACTGTCGAACCAGACCACGTCGCTGACGGTGTAGAGCGCGGTGTTGCGATAGCCGAAGTCGGCGTTGAGATAAACACCGCCCGGCGCGACCGTGATCGGCGTGGAGGGATTGGACGAGCTTTGCGCGCCGCTGGTCAGCGTGTAGCCCGTCAGCCGCGCGCCGGTATCGGTCACCGCGACGATGTACTCGCCGGGCGCGACGTTGGTGAAGCGGTACGAGCCGTCGGCTGCGGTTGTCGCCGTTGCGACCGTGGTGTCGTCGCCGGTGCCGAGCACGCCATCCGCGCCTGGACCACGCAGCGCCACGGTCACGCCGCCGATGCCGGGCTCACCCGGATCTTGCAGACCGTCGCCGTCGGCATCGCTCCAGATGAAGTCGCCGATAATGCCGGCAGTTGTGCTGCTGTTGACGTAGCCGAAGTCGATGTTGAGATACGAGCCGCCGCTGACAACTGTGAACGAGGCGCTGGGATCGGTTGTGCCGACGGTGGTCACCAGTCCCGTGGGCACGCTGGCGTCGACCACATCGACGTAGTAGCCGCTGCCGGGCAGCACGCCGAAGAAGAGATAGTGGCCCTGGGCGTCGGTGAGCGCGGTGGCGACCGGCGTAGTGCAGGGCGTGGTGTTGCAGAGCCGGACCTGCACGTTGGCGATGCCGGGCTCGCCGGTATCCTGAATGCCGTCGCGATCCACGTCGAGATACACCGTATCGCCGACGATCGCAGGCCGGTACAGGCCGGCGTCGATCTCGTTGCGCACCTGGCCGATCGCCATCGCAAAGGTCGCGGTCTGGCCATTGGCGTCTGCATCGCTGTCGAGATTATCGTTGCCGCCCTGATCTTGCTGCGTGAAGTTGTAGCCGTTGGGCGCCAGGAAGCGCACGTAGTAGTTGCCGGCCGGGACCGTGGTAAAGGCATACGCGCCGCTGGCATCGCTGAGTGTGGTCGCGATCAGGGTGTTGGCGCTGTCGTAGAGCTGAACCGTGACGTTGGGCAGGCCCGGCTCGCCGGCGTCCTGAATGCCGTTGCGGTTGAGATCCTTCCAGACGAAGTTACCGATCGTGCCGGTGCCGATCGTGTCGGTGTCGCTGGCGGTGACCGGTGGCATCTGGTTGCCGATGCCGTCGCGGTAGTTCAGCGTCACGTTATTGACGACGGTGCCGCTGGTGGCCGTGGAGTTGACGCGCACCGTCACGCGGACCGAGCCCGACACGCCGGCATTGACGTTGCCGCTGAGGGTGAAGGTGACCACGCCGCCGGCCTGGCTACAGGTGCCGGTAAACGGCGCATCGATCGCGCAGCTCAGGTAGGTCGTGTTGGTCGGGATCGTATCGGTCAGCACCACATTGAGCGCCGCGCCGGGCTGAGCGGTCGACTCCGAGGTGTTGTCGAAGGTCAGCACATAGGTCTGCACGTTGTTCGGGCCGGTGATCGTCAGGTTGTCGGTTTTGCTGACGGTCATAACCGGCGTCGGCGGCTGCTCGTAGTAGGACGAGAGGCTGAACTGGCCTTCCTGGATGTACTGGTTGTGATTACCGACGCAGGTAACGATCTTCCACCAGCCCGGCTCGGGATTATTGATCACGTCGCCGGTACCGCGCGTGGAGGTGCCGCTAGTGTTCCACGAGCTATCTACCGAGAGCGTGCCGGCGATGCCGCCGGTTGTGCCCGAGGGATCATAGGCGGCGCTGGGGGCGTAGTAGCGTACGCGCTGGTTGCCGTCGAGGTCGAAGTTGTGGAACGCGACCGACGCCTGGCCCGGCGCGACGTACTCGTAAAGCGTCAAGCATTGATTAACGCCGGTCGTGTTGACATCGTGCTGGAATGAGATGCGCCGCACACCGATCGAGATCTCGTCGTTGGTGCCTTCGACGCCGTCGGGATTGTCGTAGTTAGCGGGCGGCGTGTTGTTCGGGTTGGCATCGTTATCAGAGCCGACGCGCAGCCGCCAGCCGTTCTGATTGTCGCCTTGGGCCTGGGAGCGCAGCACATACTTGCCGCGTGTGACCGGAGCCGGGATCGTGTAAAAGCGTACCCAGTTTTCGGCGGCAGCGCGCGACGGATAGTTGGTAATCGCGATGCCGGTGTTAGGTGCCGGCGTGCTGTTGCCGGGGCCGATCACGGTGCCAGCCCCATACAGCTCAAACGTAGTATTGTTGTAGACATTGAGGTCGGACTCGTCGCTCAGGCCGAGCTGAGTCGTGTTGATCTCGGGGCTGAAGAGATCGATATTGATCGGCGTATTGACCGGCCAGTTGGCAGGAATATCGATCTCGACATAATGCTGGCCGTTGCCAGCAGTTGCATTGGTGTACCAGTCGCCTCGGCCCAACTGTGCGGTCGGGCCGTTGGTCTGAATATAGGTCAGTACACCAGCAGGCGGTATTTCGACGGCGCGAGTACTGACCGGAAGCGTCAGACCTAGCGCGGTCAGCACAACCAGCAGCAGCCGGGAGAGCGAGCGAAAGATGCGAGAACGAGGCACGGACGATTCTTTCACGCAAGACCTCTTGGAATGAGAGCGATTGATCGACAATGGCGCGAATAGGTTGGCAGAGGCAATATCTGGTCAAGCGATTCACGGCACATCAGGCTAAGTATCGATCGGCGGCGCGCATCCAGATGGACGCGCAGCAGCGGGATCAGCGCCTATCGATCCAGGGGTTAGGATAACGTGCTTTACATACCAAATGAGAATGACTTCAGTACCACCTGGCGACATAGTCTGGTCATGGTCCTAGTACAGTTCGTCATTGAATGGGGCACGCAGAATCTGGCGCGTCACTGAGCGCGGCGCGCTGCATCGAGTGGTTGGGGCGCCAGCGTCACCATCTCGCGCTGAGCTAGCTCGGCCACAAAAGCCAGCGTATCGGCCTCGGCCTGCGCGGGCTCGACGGCGTACTCGGCGGCGATCGCGGCGGCGATCTGCGTGAGGGTGCGGCTGCCATCGACGAGCGACCAGATCCGCGCGCCGACTGCGTTGAGCACTTTGACCTCGCCTTTGCCCGGAATCAGCAGCACCGCCTCGTCGTTGAGGATTTGCCCGACGATACCGGGCTGCGCCGCGACATAGAGTGTGGTAGAAAGCATGAGCAACCTGCTTAGAAACGAACCGCGATGAAGACGATAGCTCGGATCAGGAGCCGAAAGCATGCACCGGCAACATACGCCAGCCGCGATTCCCGATGTATCAGCTGGTGCTGCTCAAACCGGCTAACCTGGCCCAGCAGCCGGCTCGCGACCCGCCAGCGGCGCCGACGCAGATCGATGGATGTGCCGCCGCGCTCCAGCGCGACGATCCGCCCCTCGATCTCCTGCGCTGTGACCGGCGGATCGGCCAGCCGATTGTTGTCGCCTTTGGTCTGCCAGCGCTCGGCTCCCACCGCGATCAGACGATGTGTCAGCCAAACGCCCTGCTGCCGGATCAGCAGGAGATCGCCGGGCCGCAGCGTGGCCGCATCGGTCGCCATGAGCCAGACCGCGTCGCCGGGCCGGAGCAGCGGCAGCATGCTGGTGCCGGTAACGACCAGACGTGTGGCGGCGCCGTTCTGCCCGCTCCGGCGCATCAGATCGAGCGCGACGGCGCTGTAGCGATCGCTGGTGCTCGGCTGCATCTCAGCCACCCATCGCGACCGGCGCGTACACGTCGAACGACGGCAGCGGCAGGCGCAGCGCGGGATCGCCGAAGAGCACGAACGTATTGATCAGATCGCTGTCTTGGCCGGTGGCGTAGAGCGCCTGCTTGGCCGCGATCGTCGCCGGGCCGAGCGTGCGCACATGCCGGCGGAAGAGCGCGTCGTAAAAGCCGCGCTCCAGCACATCGTGGCTGGTCGCGACGCCCAGGCCGGTCGGCGAGAAGGTCGCGATCGCGCCATTGGTGGGAGTGCGCGCCAGGTCTTCGGCCAGGCCCGGCTGGTTGGGATAGAACCAGTAGCCGTCGAGACAGGTCATCGACAGCACGATCGGCAGGTGCGAGCCGTTGTCGAGCCGCGCGATGTCGGCGTTGACCAGTAGCTGCTCGTGCGTCCAGCGTCCGATCGAGGCGTGACCGATGTAGCTCAGCAGCAGCGTGCCGGTCAGATTCAGCGTATCGACCAGCCGATCGGTCGCCTCGGGACAGGCGGACGGCACAGCGGCGGGCGGGCCGCAGTAGTCTTCGAGATACAGCCGCTCGATCTGCGCGTCGGCGGGCGTGTGCTCGGCGATCAGCGTCTCGGACGAGGCCACGAAATCGCCGGCGGCGTCGGGCGTGTTATCCGCGACAAAAAGCAAGCGCTGCTGCCAGTCGCCGGGCGCGGCCTGCTCGTAGCCGACGATCTTGTCGATCATAGCGTTAAGCTCGGCATTGCTGTTGGCGGGCAGCCGTCCGATCGCCAGATCCGGCAGCAGATCCGTGCCGGCGATCGCGGCCAGCATGTTGGTGCTATCGACCTCGCCCTGCCAGGGATCGATCCAGGCCATATTCGGCGGCATGAGAATCGGCGGGCCACCGTAGCGCTGCGGATTGTGATTCTTGAAATTCCAGTGTCCATCGCCGGCGAGCACCACGTAGCCGGGCGCGGGCTTTTGCCAGTGGGCGTAGGCGTGGGCCAGAAAGCGCTTGATCGCCACCGGATGATAGATGCCGTGGTTGAACTGGTTGTACAGATCGTCCACGTCCACGACGAGTGTGCGCAGGCCCTGCGCCGCGCGGTAGGCCGCCAGACGCTCGGAGGCGGTGCGCAGTGTGTGATGCGTGATAACGATGTAGTCGGCGCTCTCCCTGGTGAGATCCGGCCCGACGTAGCGGCTGATCGCTTTAGGCCGCTGCATGCCCGGCGCGGCGACGGCGATGAAGCGTGCGCCGGCGGCGTGGCTGCGCTGGAACGCCAGACGATACGTGTCGGCGACGGCTTCAGAGGCTGGATTGGCAATCAGTCGCGGCGTGGTGGGCGCGGTGATGTCGTAGATCTGAGCGCCGGGCTGTGTAAAGCCGTCGATCCGGTAGCGCCACTCGCCCGCGTCGCCGGTAAACGTGAGCTGATCCTGAGTCGCCTGGAAGCGGCGCGCATAGTCGATCTCAAACCAGTCGAAGAACAGATCGTCGCCGCCGAGCGCGGGCTGATTGATCACCGTGAAATCGAGGCGGTTCTCGCCCTCGCGCAGCGCAGACTGTGGAATCTCGGCCTCAAAGCGATGGCGGACCAGGCCGTCCCAGGTCGCATCTTCCAGCAGCGTATCGTTGAGCACAAAGCGCGTGCGATGATCGGGCGCGGCGCTGATGTTCTGGTTGCGCGCCACGACCTCGCCGCGAACCGTGGCCGAGATCGGCGTGGTGGCGAGCGCGTCGAGCGTGGTTGTGTAAGCGCGCGTCGTTTGATCGCTGGTCTGAACGCGATCCCAGAACCAGATGTCGCGGCTGGTGAAGTGCCAGGTCCACCAGACGTTTGAGCGCTCGGCGCGGATGGTCTCGCGGTAGAACGCGGGCGTCGGCGCGTTGCCCGGCGTGCCGTCTACGCTGGCCATGCGCGGGCCGGGCGTGCCGCCGGTGTCGAGCCAGTAGACGTTGTCGTCGGTGTAGCTGCTGGCCGGCGCGTAGCTCTCCGACATGATTGTGTCGGTCGTCACGACGCTGCCGTCGAGCACAACGGTATCCGAAACCACGTCGGCGCTGAATTTCTGGCCGTAGAAGATCAGCGCATCGCCGGGATCGAAGCGTCCATCCGCCTCGCCGATCATCTGGATCGCGACATTCCGACCCTGGCTGCTCAGCCGAAACGAGCGCGGATCGGTCGAGGCGAGATCCAGCCCGGCAGCTTCGAGATCGGCGTGCGAGAGACGATAGATGCCGTCGTGATCGATCACGATCTTGTAGCGCGGCGCGGTTGTTTGCGCGCGAAGCTGCGGCTCCTGCCGTGACGGCTGAAGCGTGGTCTGCCAGCTCAGCGCGGCCTGGCGATTCAGCACCGTGCCGCCGAGCTGTGCGTCCAGCGCGTCGATCGGCGTGCGCTGCTGAGTGGCGGCTGAAGCGTTCCAGCGCACCTCGACTTGCAGATGCCGGTGCCAGATCAGCCGGCCGAGCGCCGGGCGGTACTGGAACGGCGACAGCTCGATCCGCACGATCCGCTGGTTGCGCAGCCAGCCGTCTTCGGCGATACGCGCGGGCGCGGCCGGATAGAGCGCACTGCTGGCGTAGGTCGGCGCGTCGGGCGTGGCGATGGTCGCTCCCGGCTGGAGGTCATCGGTGAGCGGCGCGGGCCGAGGCGTCGCAGCGATCGTGTAGCGGCCGGGCAGGGCCTGGCTGCCGGTCTCGCGCACGTGCAGTTCGATCCGGGCATTGGCCGGCACGCTGAGCAGCGCGGAAAACATCGGCAGCTGCGGCTTGCCAGCATCGGCGCTGGTGCCGGCTCCGGGCAACGTGAGCCGCTGGGTGATGTCGGATGAGCTGGAGTCGGCGGTGAGGCTGTAGCGGGACGTGACAAGATCGAGGACTGCGCTGGAGGTCGTCGCGTGCAGCAGCCGAATGCCTGGCGCTGACTCAGCCTGATCTGCCGCGCTGACGAGCGAACTTCCCAGCAACACTGCCAGCATGACAACGATCAAGCTGCGCTTAAGCATACGTTCCCTTATCGTGGACACGATCAAATAACAGCTCTCAGCTGTTGGGGGGACAGTGTAGAGCTGAAGTCCAAACTACATCTTCGCGCGGGGGTCGAAGGGATTCAGAATATTTGTCAGGCCGATCGGCGATCCGGCACGCGTTTCTAGCTGAAGCTCATGGATGATCGCCGGGCTCTGGTAAGGCTTGCGGGGCTCAAGCGAAGGCTGGGTAGGCTGATCGTCTGACTCCAACGAGTCATCTACGACGTGCTGCATGAAAGTTCCTCTAATGGTAAAGGTTGTTCGATTCGCGAGATCGACGCTCGGCCAATTATACGGAGTCGTGCGCCCAAGTTCAAACCCTGACCGGCGCAAAAAGGGCCTATTGGCGCGCAGTCATTTGGCGCGGCGAAATTTGACCAAATATTTGGCGAAAACTACTCACGGTTGCTGGAGCCCTACATGCTACAATTGAGGTACGAGGTGGTTTTCATGGAGACAAGAGCGCAGGCAACGCTAGACGATCTGTATCATGTTCCTGAGCACGGCAAGGCGGAGTTTATCGACGGAGAAATCGTGCCGATGTCGCCTACAGGAGATGCGCTCAATCGTGCTGCCGGCGCGATCTATATTCGGCTGCGGATGTATGAGCCGCACACCACCAACGGCCGGGCCTACGCCGACAACGCCGGCTTTAGCGTCGATCTGCCCCATCGCAAATCGTTTAGCCCGGATGCGGCTTTTTATTTCGGCAAAGCCAGTGGCCTGAAGTTCCTTGAGGGCGCGCCGGTCTTCGCCGCCGAGGTGCGCAGCGAGGGCGATTACGGTCCCAAAGCCGAGCGCGCGATCGCCCAAAAGATCGCCGATTACTTTGCAGCCGGAACGCTCGTCGTGTGGGATGTCGATCTGCTGGCCGAGGATGTGATCAAAGTCTATCGTGCGTCCGATCCTCAGACGCCGACGATCTATCGGCGTGGCGATGTAGCCGAGGCCGAGCCTGCGGTTCCCGGCTGGACGATGCTGGTCGACGAGCTATTCACCTAGCTCCTGGCTCAGCGTCTCGACCAGCGGCCAGAACGACGGATCGGGCAGGAAGTGCAGGCGATAGGTGGGCACGGCGAGCAGAAGTTGCCGGCCACGCAGCAGCAGCGCCGCGCTAAGCGCCGGGTCGGCGGGCAGCACCGGCACGTTGGCGATGATCTCAGCCAGCGCCTGGCCCGCGCCCATCGGCTCTAGAAAAACTGTCGTATTTTGCACGAGCCGCAGCAACGCGATCAGCGGCGCGCACTTGATGCCGCTCGGCCGCACCTGCGTCGGGTTCCAGAACGGCGTCGCGTAGAGCAGCCAGCGATCCCCGTCGGGCAGTGCCACCACAAGATCGTCGTTGAGCACCTGATCGTCGGGGGAGAGCCGCGCCACGGTGGTCTTGCCGCTGCCGGAGTAGCCGCAGAAAAGGTAGCCACGCCCGCCGCGCACAATGCCCGCGCCGTGCAGCAGCAGACCGCCCGCGCGAAACGCCAGCAGCGCATAGATCACCCGCACAAAATACTCGATGTCTTCCAGCGGATACGCCGACGAGATCGTCAGCGCGGCGCGGCCGGTCTGCACATCGATCGTGCCGGTATAGCTGGGCGTCGTGAAGCGGAGCGTGCCGTGGTCGAAGCTGATCGCCGGATCGTAGAGCGGCGCTGCGCGCTCCCGACCAGCAAGTGTGATCGTCGCCGTCAGCAGCGGTTCGCCGTCGAGCGGGAAATCGCGGTAGCGCTGGCGCAGCGCCGCAGCCAGCTCCGGATCGCCGCAGTGCAGCGTGATGCCAAGCCCGGCGATCGATAATCCACAGCTGTTATCTTCGGCGCTCATTCCCCGATCGGCTTTCGCGGCTGTCGAATCAGATGTCCTGCGATCTCCAGCCCGGCGAGCGCGATCCGCAGCCAGTGGTAGGGATAGCACAGCGGCCAGAGCGACGCTCGCGGCTGGTAGCGCCAGCGGATGTACTCCGGGCTGGGACAGAGCAGGCTGCCGATGAACTGAAGCCGGGCGCGCGGCTCCAACGATTGCAGCTTCAGCCACTCGCCGATCGTGGCGGTGGGCGCGGCGCCGGCTTTGCGGCGGGCAAACGCAGCCGGTTCGGGATCGCTTGTGCTTGCCTCAAGTGCAGACAGAAGATCTTTGGGCAGCGGCGTGCCGAAGTAGTCGTGGGCGGCACGGAGCGCGGTATGCAGCGCGTCGGTCCAGTGGAAGTGCTGTGCCTGTGCGATCGTCGCGGGCCAGCTGATGTGCTCGCCGTGCCGTGTGACGAGCAGATGCAGATCGTAGAGCCAGATCAGTCGCGCCTGGCCAGCGCCATGCTGCAACACCAGATGCGCGGCCAGATACAGCAGATGCGCCGCCGGCGTGAGCTGCCACACGGTTGGTGTGTCAGACTCGGATTGCCACAGCTCGATCTGTTGCCAGAACCAGTCGTGAGCCGGTGAGCGCCAGTCGGCGGCACCCGCCACCAGCCGCCAGTGCAGCTCGACGGTCACGCTGCCACGCGGCCCGCCCTGCAAGCGCGAGTGATACTCGACTAGCTGGTTGATCCCCGGCGTCAGCTCGGGCATCTCGGCGTAACCCAGCGCCTGAAGCGCGGCGGTCGCGGCTGCGAGATCCTGCTCCGGCACCAGCAGATCGATGTCGCTGAGCGGGCGGAGCGCGGCTGCCGGGTAGAGCGTCGGGCCGAGCGCCGCGCCCTTGAGCACGACAACCGTGGTGATCGGCGCCAGCGCTGCCAGCACGCGGCCAAGCTCGGCATGGATCAGGCTGCTCTGAGCGACAGCGCTGTAGTAGGCGAGCCGCAGCGCTGACTTGAGATCGGCGGGCATCGTCTCGGGCCAGCCTTGCTGCTCAAGTCGCCAGGCGAGCAGCGGCAGCACGCCGTCGGCCTGCGCCATCGCCGGCAGCGCGCGCCAATCGGCGGCGGCGAGCGACGACCACTCAGCTCGGTCGCCGCCGAGTGTAGCGCAGAGCGCCTGACGTGCCGTCTCCATGCGCACCGCTCAGGAATCGCTCTCGGCCAGCACAGCCGTCGCGCCGATCAGCGGCAGCACCAGCGCGATCGCCTGCTGCTGCTCGGGTTGCAGGGGATGCAGGCCATGCTCGATCGCGGCAAGCTTGCGTCTGGGAATGCCGGTGCGCTGAGCCAGGCTGGCGTAGCTCAGGCCGTGCGCCCGTCGCAGCGCGCGGATCGTGGCGGGCGAGATCGCGCCGTGAGCCTGAGCCGGAGTTTTGGAGAAGCGCAGCCCGAGCAGCACCACCGTGATCACACTGACCGCGACGCTGCCCCACAACAGCCACGGCCCGAAACGATCGATGATGGGGCTGGGATGCAACTCCAGATAGGGCATGATCAAAAAGAGCAGAATATTGGTCAGGCCGTGCGCCAGCGTCACGCCGAGGATCGAGCCGCTCCAGTGCACGATGTAGGCGAAGAGCAGGCCGACCGCGAAGACAAAGAGCACGTCGACGATCGACAGGTAGCCGACGTGCAGCACGCCGAAGAGCAGCCCGACATAGACGAACGCCGCGCGGCCAAGCGTCGGGCGTGCCAGCGTTTGAAACAGGCCGCGAAAAATGACCTCTTCAGTAAAGCCGGTGAAGATCAGCAGGCTCAGCGCCGGCAGCAGCAGCGTGGACCACGACAAACTATTCACGCTCGCCTGAGGGCGCAGTATCACGTACTCGATCACTCCCAGGCCGATGCCGATACACGCCAGCGGCAGCTCAAGCGCCAGGTTGCCCCGGTTCAGCCCCAGCGCCTGGCGCGGCAATCCGATCTGCCGCACGATCAGCCACATCGCGGTCAGTAGCGGGATCGACACGATCGGATACCAGGCCATCTGCGGGAAGCTCAGCAGTGGCAGCGAGACCGACAGCATCCGAATCAATGGCGCGAGCGTCAGCGCCAGCGCAAACTGGCCCACGCTGCTGCGATGGCTGATCGCGCCGTGGACCATGAAGCCAAGCAGCAGCAGCGCGTGAAAGATCAGCCCCAGCTGCGGATCGATCACCGAGGTTACCAGCTCGGCCAGCGTGATCAGCAGCAGGTAGAGCCAGAGCAGCCAGTGCGAGTGGAGTGTCAGCCGGCGTAGAGCGGTGGTGATCATGGCAGCGTTTCTCGAACATTGATCCATAGTCTCAGCCGTCGATGGGGGTCAGTTTCGTTGGCTCGAAAGAGCAGGAGATCGATCTGCTGGTCGTCGCCGACCTGATTGAGCGTGTAGCGCAGCGGCTGCTCCCAGGTCTGGCCCGCCGCGACTTCGACAGGATCGAGCCGGGCGATCTCCGTGCCGCCGGCGCGCGCCTCGACGCGGTAGATCGCGGTGCTGGAGTCGTTGTTGCGAATGCCGAGCGTGACTTGCATCTCCTGGCCTACCGCGACCTCACGCGGGTAATCCTCGGCCAGGCCCTGCGCGCCGAGCACATAAAACTCGGTTGCAGGTGCTTGCTCGGCCAGACCCGGCATTCCGGCCACGATCCACAGCAGCAGCGCGCCGCCAAACAGCAGCGATCCGCCGTAGCGCAGGCGCTGCCGTGAGCTGAGCGCGGCCCACCACTCGGGCAGCTCGGCCGCCGGCGGCAGCATTGCGGTGCCGGAGCGCAGCAGGCAGGCGCGACGAAACGTGGCGATCAGCGTCCAGCCGCCGATCCAGCCGGCCAGCGCGATCGTCATCGGCCACAGGCGAATGCCCCAGGGCAGCAGATCCAGCGCCAGCGCCAGCAGCGGCACGGAGGCGATGCTGAGGCCAAAGCTCAATGCCAGCCGCGTCACGGTGTCGAGATCGTCGCGCCGGGCGAAGAGCGCCGCACTGAGCGCGTAGCCGGGAGCCAGCAGCACCAGCGCAAGGCCCAGCGGCACGCGGATCAGCGGAATCGGCAGTATGACCACGATCGGCAGGCAGAGCGCCAATGTCATCAGCACGATCAGATCGAAGAACGCCCGTGTGCTGACGGCGGCCGCGCGTTTGGTTGAGCTTGTGGCAACGGTTTGTTTGATGGTCATGGCGCGATTCTCTGGCGATCGGAAGGAAGTTGCTCAAGCATTGTACCATCCGCAGCCCGACCCAGCAGCCGAGCATAAACCTCTGACACATCGCGGGCGGTGCGGCGCCAGGTGAACTGCTGCGCCTGCTCCAGGCCACGTCGGCGCAGCTCGGCGCGCAGCGGCGCGTCGGTCAGCGCGCGCTCGATCGCCGTCGCCAGCGCCGCGACATCGTAGGGATCGACGGTCAGCGCGGCATCGCCGACGACCTCGGGCAGCGACGAGGCGTTGGAGGTCACGACGGGAGCGCCGCAGGCCATCGCCTCCAGCGGCGGCAGGCCAAAGCCTTCGTAGAGCGAGGGAAACACAAACACCTCGGCCGCGCTGTACAGCGCCGGCAGATCGCGATCGTCGAGGTAGCCCGTGAACTGCACGTGCTCATGCAGTGCCAGCCGCTCAAAGGTCGCGTCGATCTCGGCGGTTTGCCACTGACGCTTGCCGCCGATCACCAGCTTCAGGCCGCTGTGCCGCTGGCGAACCTGGGCGAAGGCATCGAAGAGCCGGGCGATATTCTTGCGCGCGTTGATCCCGCCGATGTAGAGCAGATACGGCGCGGCGATGCCGTAGCGCTCCAAAGCCGCTTGTCGCTCGGGGCCGTCAGCGATCGGCTGGAAGCGCGGATCGAGGCCACACGGAATAAGCCGAATGTTGGCGTCGGCGATCGCCAGGTAGCGCTTGAGATCCTGGCGCGAGTGCTCGCTGTCGGTCAGCACCATGTCGGCGCGGCGCGCGGCGCGGGCCAGCATCGCGTGGTAGCGCCAGTTGTCGAGCCGGTTGTGAGTTTCGGGATAGACGAACGCGAACGCGTCATGGATCGTGACGATGCGCCTGGCTCCCGCGCGCGGCCCGAAGAACGGCGCGATGCCGTTGGGATCGTGCAGCAGATCCAGCCCGTAGCGCCGCGCCGCCTCGCTGAGCGCCAGATTGCCGATCGTCATCAGCGCGGGCAGCAGCCGGCAGCCGGGCAAGGCGTGGCGCTCGAAGCGCGTCCACAGATCGTGCCGATCTTCGCGCTCGGTGGTCAGCAGCACGATCTCGGGCGCGGCCGGCAGCGATCGGAGCGCGCGCAGCAGCTCGACGGCGTAGCGTCCGATGCCGGTTGGAGCACGATCCAGGCCGTATGTCAGATAGCCGATGCGCATGCTGGCTCCTAGCGCTGGTAGGGCGTGTGCGCCCGGCGATGATATAGCTGCGCCTCGCCGTTATCGTAGACGCGCTGGGCGTCGGGCGGCACGGGCAGCGATTGTTGCAAGCGCGTACTGCGCAGACGCGTCACGCTGCTGACGATCAGGTTGCGCGTCGTGGAGTTCAGATCGAAGGCATACCAGCCGTTCTCGTTGCGTGAGCTGCCGTTGCGGGTGATGAACGCGACCGCCAGCCGCTCGTCAAGCTCGGTCCAGATCTGATTCTGGCGCAGATGCGCGTCGGTCCACTCCAGCGTGCGCAGCTCGTAGGGCCGGTAAAAGGTCCACTTGTTGCTCAGCAGCGGCTCGTTGGTCGCTTTGAAGACCGAGAGCACGGCGATACACGCGACGCCGGCGGTCAAGGCCCAGCGGATCGGACGTGCGGCGCGGCGCGGCTGCCACTGAGCCAGCGCCACGCTGACCACGCCGACCGCGATGATCGACATCGAGGGAAAGATGCGATGCTGCAAGTTGCTGCCGAGCGCGCCGCTGGCATCCGCCAGCACGGAAAGACCGCCCTGCGCCGCGAAGGCCGCATAGAATAGCCAGAGCAGCCAGACGTTGCCGGAATCGGGCGCGTGGCCCAGGATCACCCAGCGGATGCCTTGCCGCACCCAGAGCACGAACGACGTGCCCAGAATGATCCAGTTGGCGATGCTGACCATGAAGTAGACGTAGAGGTTGATCCAGCCTGTCGAGACCTGCGTGTAGGCGTTGGTCGATTGCGTCTGCACGTCGAGAAAGAGCGCGGCGATGCGATCGGCGAGATTTTGCAGCACCAGCAGATCGTGCTGCGCCGGCTCGTAGGCGTAGAAGATAAACAGATACACCAGGCCCAGGCAGATCAGGACCGCGTAGGGCAGGCGCTGCACCAGCGGCGCGGTGTGCACGCGCAGGTTGCTGCGCCAGCGGCCCAGGCCAAAGCCCAGAAACAGCGCGATCGCGACGGCGAAGATAAACGAGTGCGCCAGCAGGTTGTTGCCCGCGATAAAGCCGAAGGTCGCCAGGTAGAACAGGCCGACATGCGCCGCAAACATCCACAGCCGATTGTGCAGCGTGAAGCTGCGCACCAGCAGATACAGACAGAGCAGCAGCAGCGAGCGCGTGAACTTTTCGTGGGAGCTGCGCAGGATCACGAACAGGAACTCGGGCTGTGTGAACAGCAGCACCGTGGCGATCGTCGCGCCGCGCCGGCTGCCGGTCAGCTCGCGGTAGAGCACCCAGGCCGGCAGCACCACCAGCGCCGCCAGGAACGGGTAGATGATCTGCTGAAGCGTGCCGACATCCAGGCCCGTGATCCCGACGACAAAGGTCGAGATCGCCTGGTAGGCGTAGCCGTTGGGATAGGCTTCTTCGTGGATCAGCGTGCCGCTCTCGCTCATCAGCCGAATATATTTGGTAAAGACCGCCGAGTCGTTTTCGGCCCAGCGGCCCTCGTAGCGCGCCACGAAGTAGCCGCCGACGATCAGCATGTAGAGCAGCGGCCCCAGCCAGAGCCAGTAGCGGGCGGAGTTGGAGGATAAGGGTAGGCCCTCACCCCCGACGGCAGGCGAGGGGGAAGGATAGGCCCTCACCCCCCTGCCCCCCTCTCCCGCTGCCGCAGGCGAGGGGGAGAAGTGAGCTAATTCTTCGTTTGTCGAGTTTCCTTCCCCATTTGTTCTTTGTTCTTCGCCCAGAGGGCACCCGCTTTGTTCTTTTGTTTGGTTCTTGGTTCTTGGTTCTTGGTTCTTGGTTTTGTTCTTTTGTTCTTTTGTTCTTTTGTTCTTTTTCATCCGCCTGCTCCTTCCGGTCGCCACTGCTGCCGCCAGATGTACCCGGCCAGCCCGGCGAACAGCAGCGCGATCGCGGCGATCACCGGCAGCGTTTTGAACGACGCGCTCGCCGAGATCAGCACATCGGCGGACGATACCTGCGTTGGCGCGACGCTGATCTGCGCGGCGTCCAGCGTGATTGTGCTCTTGTCGGCGCTGCGCAGCTTAGGCGTGAGCGTCCAGGTGCCCTCGCTGGGCGGCGACCAGTTCATCGTCACGCTGATCGGCTCGTGGGCCAGCAGCGTTACGGTGTCGGTGGCGACAAGCGTGGCTTTGGTGTCGGGCAGCCCGGCCCACAGCTCAAGCAATCCAGCCGGCTGATCCTGAAGGCCGTCGTTGCGCAGCGTGAGCTGAAGCGCGCTGGGCTCCAGCTGGTTGAGCGGCCGTGTATGAATCGTCGCGGCCAGCTCGGGCGGCGTCAGCGGCTCGACGGTGAATGTGCCGTCGTAGGTCACAACATATTCGCCGGGCTTGCGGTTTTGCAGATCGAGCAGCGTTGCGCCTTTGGCGGTGAATCCGGGCGCGAGCGTCAGCACAAAGCGAAAGCCGTCGTCGCCGGTCGGCCGGTAGTCGCGCAGCTTCGCGCCGCTGAGCTGGATCTCGGGACCGGCGAACTGGCTCATCAAGCCCTTGAGATCGTCGGGGGCGAACTGGCGCTGATTGGCCTCAAGTTTGGCTCCCAGCGTCTCCCACTCGGCTTGATCGGCAGGCGGCAGCGTTTCGAACAGGCTGGGCCGCGCGCGAACCTGGCGGATCGTCAGGCTGCTGTCGTCGGCGTAGAGCATGTGTGACGGCGCGACGTTGAGCTGGCGCGTGCTGGTGACGGTCGTAGTGCCCGTGGTGACGCTCGTAAACGTCCACTGATCGAGAAAGTTGTCGTGGTCGAGATTGGCGTAGCGCAGCGTGCGCTGCCCATCGATCTGCCAGACGCCGTGATCCGCGCCGAGAATGTGTAGCTTGCGGTCGATCGGCGAGAAATACAGCTCGGCGGCGCCGGTGCGGCTGCGGAACTCGCCGCGCAGCCCTTCGCGGATCTGCTGGTAGTACTCGCCCGACACTTTCTCGTCGGCGCCGTATACATAATCTTCCTGGGCTTTGCGCGATTTTTTGGCGATCTGCTCGTACGGCTCCTGATCGTTCACGTCGACGATCACGCCTTCCAGCGTCGCCCACTCGTACATGCCTTCGCTGCTGAGGTAGCCGCCGCTCTCACGGGCCACAAACGAGGCAAGATCCCAGGTGTTATCGACAACCCAGCGCGGCAGCTGCTCGTAGGGCGTGAGCCGCAGCGAGAAATCGGGCAGATCGATCTGGCCGACATGGGGATTGTGTCCCGTCAGGCCCAGGCGATAATCCCAGTTCGGCTGATCGCCCGGGTTAGTGCGCTCCTGACGCCAGGAATAATCGATCTGCTCGACCGGCACGTTCGGCGCGACCAGGCCGGCGGGATAGTAGGCCACGCGCAGCGCAAGATCCGGGAAGTTCTGGCCCTCAGGCGAGAACTGGTAGAACGCGAACGGGCTTTCAAAGTTAACGTCGTTGAGCTGGCCCTCGGTCACACGCAGGATCGAGTAGACAAAGAAGTTATGCGGCCGGTTGCGCGAGGCGACCGACTCGACCAGAAAGTCGATCTTGCTGCGGCTCCAGTTGACGTTGATTGGCGGCGCGCTGGTGTTGCCGTAGCCGCCCTTGATGAAGCTCGCGGCACCAGTGCCCAGCAGCGGCCAGAAGATCGCGCCGGCGATCGGCGGCTCGTCGTGGGCGTTGTTGACCATCACGCTGGTATGGTAGAAGCCGTCTTCCTCGGCCAGCGGCGGATACGCCTGACGCCACTCATAGTCGGGTCGCCCGTCGTCGTCGCTGTCGCGCACATGCACAGTCAGATCGATCTTGCCGTCGGTTTTGAGCTTGTCGAGATACAGCGACGACGTATCGATCATGCCCTCCACCGCGCCGTCGATCTGCATATCGTAGTTGAAGTTGGGCGCGCCATCCTCGCGGGTCCAGCCGTCGCGCGTGGTGACAACCACGGTCGGTCGCTGGCCGTACTCGGTCACGGTGATCTGACCGCCGCTCTCGCGATACGAGACCATGTTGTTGCGATCCTGATCGTCGAACACGGAGGCCGTGAGCTTGTCGCCCTGCTGCTCGAAGCGCAGAATCAGGTTGGCGCGATCGTCGGCGCCGGCGTCGAAGATCCAGGTCGCGCCGGTATCGTCGAGCTGCTCCTGCCAGGGCCGCGCCGGATCGAGATCGCGCTGACTGTAGATCGTGATGCGATCCTTGCCTGTGGCAAAGCCGGGCGTGCACTCGATCCGCAGGCGGCGCGGCGGCTCGATCGTGCCCTGGCAATCCATTTTGGCCTGAGCCGCCGCCGGACTCAGCGGCAGCAGCGCTGTCAGAAGCAGCGCGAGGATCGACAGGCGATAGCGTGGTAGACGTAGCTGGTGCATGGCGCTCACGATTTGGTCGAGACGATAGCCGGATTCGGCAGCGCGGCCCGCAGCCGGGCACGATAAAAATAAAAGAGCAGCGCCAGGCCGTAGAGCAGAGCCGTGATCGCGCTGTTGCCGAAATACTCGATCGATGCAAGCTGCAAATTCGGCAGCATCAGGCGGCAGAGCAGCCCCAGGCCAACGCCCAGCGCCAGCATCACGCCGATCTCAAGCAGCCGCAGATGGTACGCCGCCAGACGGCGCAGCGCGCGTGCTTGCAGCCCAACGCCGGCACAGGACGACAGCACGTAGGCGCTTGCCAGCAGCAGTGGCGCGGCTGCGCTGCCGGCCAGCACCGCGCCGAGCGCGCCGAGGCTGAGCACGACGAGCCGCACACTCAACAGCAAGATCGCCTGGCGCACCGCCTGATGCGCGATCAGCGTCCAGGTAAAGAGCAGATCGACGACCATCAGCAGGCTTGCGGGAGCCAGCAGCTGGAGCGCCGACGCGGCGTCGAGATATTTCGATGTGTACAGCGTCTGGATCGCGGTGTCGGGATAGATCAGCAGCAGCGCGGTCCCGCCGATGGTAGCCAGCACTGCGGCGCGGTAGAACAGATCAAAGGTGTGCAGTGCGGCGTCCTGGCTTTGGCGCGCCAGGCAGGCGCGAATCTGCGGGTAGAACATGCTGACGATCGTCGGCCCCAGGATCAGCGGCAGCATGCGCGCAACTGTGAGGCTGGCCGAGAGCAGCCCGGTCGCGGCGTAGAGCCCGAACGCGCCCAGGATCAGCGTCCCGACCGAGCCGTAGGCGGTCTGGAGCAGCGCCACGACATAGAGCTGCGCCGCGCCGCCGCCGGATGAGCGCGCGTAGCTGCGCGACAGCGAGCGCCTGCCGGGCAAGCCCAGCCCTGAGCGCAGCAGCATCAGGCCGCCGAGCAGCGCCGCCACGATCAGCGAGACGCAGAAGATTGCGAAGACCTGCTCGACGGAAGTCAGCGGCAGCACCAGCATCAGGCCCAGATACAGTGTTGGCTGCGCGCACAGCACCACGATCAGCCCGCCGATGCGCTGAACGCCGCGCAGCGCGCCGGTCAGAAAATCGGAGAGCATCGAAACAGCCGCGCACACGCCGATCAGCAGCGGCGTGACGCTGCCCAGCAGCAGCGCGTAGAGCGCCAGCGCGGCCGTGAGCAGCGCGCCCGAGCCCAGCCGGATCGACAGTAGCGTATAAAAGCTCTGGTTGAGCCGCTCCCGCTGCTCCAGCGCCTTGAACTCGGACAGATCGCGCATCGCCTGATCCGTCAGCCCGAAGCCGCAGAGCAGCGTCGCCATCAGGTAAATGCCCATGAAGTAGGCGACCTCGCCGTACTGGCTCGACGAGAGCGACCGGGCGATATAGATGCCGCCGACCGCGTTGATCACCATCACGACCACGTTGGCGAAGGTCAGACTGAAAGCGGCCCAGGATAAACGACGTGTGTGTTGCATGGGTTGCTCGTGCTAGATCGTTGATGTCAATCGGCTACACCGCGACCGGCGCTCCGGCCAGGACTTCTTCACACCAGAGCTGGAACATCACCAGGATCGATAGTTTGGCCGGTCGTGGCTCCGCGCCTGACAGATAGCGCTGGTAGACCTGCTGCACCGCCGCCGGATCGAGCTGATTCGTGGCCGCGATCCGCTCGGGGCTCAGCAGCTCGGCGATCACGTCGTGCAGCCCTTCGCGCAGCCAGACATGCTGGGGCGCCGCAAACGGCCGCTTCTGGCGGCTCAGGATCTCGGGCGGCAGTACGTCGGCGAAGGCCCGGCGCAGCAGATATTTTTGCTCGCCGCCTTTCATCTTGCGCCCGCAGGGAATGCCCAGCGCCAGATCGACGACGGCGTTGTCCTGGAACGGCACGCGCGCCTCGACGGAGCAGGCCATGCTCATGCGATCGACGCGCTGGTTGAAATGCTCGCCGACCCACAGCTTGAGATCCGCGAACGAAAACTGCTCGACCAGATCGCCGCCCGCCCGATCCAGGATTGGAGCCAGCAGCGCATCCACAGGATCGGGGCTGCCGCTGGTGCCGAGCAGCAGTCGCTTCTCGTCGGGCGAAAAATGCTCGTAGTTGGCGCGGTAGCGCACCGTCGGCGCGCCGTGCAGCGTGTGCCGCAGCTCGCTGGCTTTGCGGCCCAGGTCGCGCCCGTCGAAGAGCTTCGCGATCGTGGGCAGCGCGGTGTTCAAGAGCGGCAGCCGCTGATACATCAGCAGCCGCTGCGCGCCGCGATACCAGGAGTAGCCCGCGAACAGCTCATCGCTGCCGTCGCCGGTCAGCACGACTTTGACGCCGTGCTCGCGGGCCAGCTTGCAGAGCAGAAAGATCGAGACAAACGAGGCTTCCCAGACCGGCTCGTCCAGGGATCGCACCAGATCGCGCAGCAGATCCGCCAGCGCCAGATCCTCGCGCACGATGATCTCGTGGTGACGGGTGCCCAGCCGCTGTGCCGCCAGCGCCGCGTAGTGCCGGTCGGCGTTATAGGCGTCGGCGATCGAGCCGTCCAGACTGGGGCTGGCAAAGCCCACCGCGAACGTATCGAGCGGCTGGTCGTGGTGTTTTTGCGCCAGCGCCGTGATGATCGTCGAGTCCAGGCCGCCGCTGAGCAGGACGCCCACCGGCACATCGCTCATCAGCTGCCGCCGTACCGCGTCTTCCAGCGTCTGGCGTGTCAGCGCGATCAGCTCGTCGTCGGAGCGCTCACGCATGGCCGCGACGTTGTAGCCCTCGTTCCAGAAGGCGCGTGTGCGCAGCTCGCCGTCGCGCAGCTCGACGTAATGTCCGGCCGGCAGGCTGGTCACGCCCTCGATCAGCGAGAGCGGCGCGGGAACGTAGCCCAGCGACAGATACACATCCAGCGCCTGCTGGTTGATCCGGCGCGGCACCTGCGGCAGCGCCAGCAGCGCCTTCAGCTCGGAGCCGAAGATCAGCGTCTGGCCGTCCCAGAAATAGTAGAGTGGCTTGATGCCCATGCGATCGCGTACCAGCACCACGCGCTGATTGCGCCGGTCGTGGATCGCGGCTGCGAACATGCCGTTCAGCCGGGACAGGCAGTCCAGGCCAAACGCCTCGTAGGCATGCAGCAGCGTCTCGGTGTCGGTGTGGGAGCGGTAGCGAAAGCCACGGCGCTCAAGATCGGCGCGCAGCTCGCGGTGGTTGTAGATCTCGCCGTTGTAGGCCAGCGTCACATCGCCGGCCTCGTTCTGCATCGGCATGTGGCCGGCGGGGCTGAGATCAAGAATGCTGAGCCGCTGCGAGCCGAAGCCCACCGAGAGCGACGAGTCGCTGGCCAGGTAGATGCCGTGATCGTCGGGACCGCGATGCTCGATCGCCTGGCACAGCGCCGCAACAGTCTGCTGCTCAACCCGGTTTTGTAGATCGACGATGCCGACGATGCCGCACATGATGTGTATCCTTAGCTAGTGAACAATGATTGCTGCTACGTGTCTGCGCTTCTAAGCGAACAAAGGAACCAAGAAACAAAAGAACAAAGAGGCACGATCGCAGCTCAACACGACTCAGCCTTGTTCTTTGTTCTTTGTTTAGCTGTTCTTTCCCCAAAGCCGCTCGCCGCGACGTCAGTCAAAATATCGCTGTAGCCCTGCGCCGCGCGCTGCCAGGTCCAGGCCCGCGCTCGCTCTTGAGCCGCCTGCGCTCGCCCCGCTCGATCGCCGGCAGTCAGCGCCGCATCGATCGCCTGGGCAAAGGCCGTAGCCTCGGACGGCACCAGCCAGCCGGTATCGCCGGCAACCTCGGCGAACGCGCCGCAATTTGTGGTCACGGCCGGCGTGCCGCAGGCCATCGCCTCCAGCAGCGGCAGGCCAAAGCCCTCGTAGCTGCTCGCGGAGACAAACAGATCGGCGGCGCGATACGCATCCGCCAGCGTCACATCGTCGACGCGATCGACGAGCAATAGGTCACGGCCGACATCGAGATCCAGCCGTGCCGCGTGCTCCAGAGTTTGTGATCGCCAGCGTGGATGGCCGGGGCCGCCGACTTTCAAGAGCTGTGCGTCGGGGTGGCGCTGCTTGACCTGCTTGAAGGCTTGCAGCAGCAGCGGCAGGTTCTTGCGCGGCGTTTCCGAGCCGACATACACCAGCAGCGGCGCGCGCAATTGGCAGCCGGTCAGCTCGACGATGCGTGCTCTGGCAGCGGCGGGAGTGGCGGCGTGCTCAAGAAAAATCTGATCGACGCCGCTCGGCACAACCGCCACCCGATCCGCGATCTCGGGCAGATAGTGCAGCAGTCGCTCACGTGTCCAGCTGGAGACGGCGATAATCTGCGAGGCATAGCGTAGCGCCCAGAAGCTGCGCAGGATCGTGTGGTGGGTCAGCCAGCTCATGCCGAGCCGATCGCCGGGAAAATCCACGATGCCAATATCGTGGATCACCGCCACGCTGGGCAGGCCGTGCGTTTTGCGCAGCGCCTGAGCGCCGGTCAGCTGCGGCAGCAGGATCAGCCCGGCCTCGGCGGGAGCGCGCACGCCAAACGGAAAGTTGCGGAGCAGCGGGAGCGGATATGCCTGGTAGCTCGCGTCGACAACCTGAATCTGCTCGGCCCAATGCGCGCGGATGCTTTGAAACACACGCTTGATGCCGCCGTGTCCCTGGTAGCTGGCGAGTTGTGGAACCGCAGCGACGAGCGCGTGCCGGGCAGCCTTCATGCCGATCCTTCCCTTTGCCGATCGAGGATCAGTCGCGACACCGCTGATGGAGCGCGGCTGCGATGATCGATTGCGCGGCCTTTACGGGGTAGGCGCACGGTTCGTCGGTGGGGCAATGTGGGCGAGTGACGAACGGTGTTTACGCGCAATAATTACGCTTGTTTTGGTGCCGCGTACCAGCGCAGCGTGTGCGCAACAGTCCGCTGCCAGGTGAACTGCGCGGCCTGCGCTGCACCGGCCCGGATCTTCTGCTGCCGGATCGCGTCGTCGCGCAGCAGCGTGCCGACGGCCTGAGCCAGATCGTGCGGATCGCCGGGATCGAACTGGATCGCCGCGTCGCCCACGATCTCGGGCAGCGAGCTGGCGCGAGCCGAGACAACCGGCGTGCCGCAGGCCATCGCCTCCAGCACGGGAAAGCCAAAGCCCTCGTAGTGCGACGGCATCACGCAGACCTCGGCCAGATTGTAGAGCAGCGGCAGATCCTCGTCCTGCACGTCGTCCAGAAAATGGATCGCGGCGCCGACACCAAGCTCGGCGGCCAGATCCAGCAGGCGGCGGCGCTCTGCCTCGAAGTGCGCGCGGCCAACCTTGATCAGCGCAATTTCCGGCACTTCACGCCGAAGCGCGGGCAGCGCGCGGATCAATGTCACCAGATTCTTGCGGGGATCTTCCGAGCCGACATAGATCAGGTAGCGCCGATTGTTTGGCAGCCCATAGCGCTCGGCCAACGACTCCGGCACGCTGAGCTGTTGAAAGCGCCCGTGATCGATGCCGAGATGCGCGACGGCGATCTTTTCGGGCGCGATCTTGAGCAGATCCACAACCGACTGCCTGGTGTAGTGCGAGTCGGCGATCAGCGCGTCGGCGCGCCTCAGCCCGGCCATCGCCATGCGATCGAAGATCGGATCGGCGGCGTTGCGGTAGCTGGTGAATTGTGGATCGTTGCGCACCATAAACGGAATAATGTCGTGAACCGTGACGATTACCCTGCCGGGGGGCCGTCGAAAGAGTAACAGAGAGGCCAGGTTCTGGCTCGTCAGATGGTACACATCGGCGCTAGGATATTTGGCCGCTACCGGGTAGTTGAGAAAGAAGGTGCGCAGATCCGGGCCGAGTCGCCGGATCGCGCTGTAGGCGGCGTTGGGCAGCGGCGGCACCGTCGGCGCGATCCGCTCGACCTGCGCTCCGTCCTCGCTCAGCGCGCGATGTAGCATCTGCACGTAGCGGCCCACGCCGGTATGCGCGCCGCCCGGCTTGGCGATCAGAACAACGCGCGGGCTGCTAGCCTCGACTCGGGTCGCCGTGGTCATCGGTAGCATGCGGCTTGATCCCATAGACTAAGTACATCCAGCCAAGCGCGTTCACCACCGGCACGTCGGTGCGATCGAACCAGCGCCACAGCGGCAGCGCCAGCTTCATCGCCGCGAGATACAGCCGCTCGGCGGCGCCGCTCACGGCCAGCAGCGGAAACGGCCGGCAGGTATGCGCCTGAACCTGCTCCAAGCCCGACTCCCGAAACAGCGCGGCGTACTCCGAGGCGCGCAGCGTGTTCTCAAAGTAGTGATTGAAGTAGGCTGCCCGCAACTGCGGAATCTGATCCGCGCGGCCACGCAGCAGGCTGACACCGGCCGAGGCCGAAAAGTTGGCGACCGTAGCCAGGGTGCGGATCGAGCGGCGGCCATGAATAATATCGACGATGTGAATACCGCCCGGACGCAGCACGCGCGAGGTTTCGGCCAGCAGCCGCGTCAGCGCCTCCTCGGTGAAATGCTCAAGCAGGCCATAGCTCATCACCACGTCGAAGGAATCGTCGGCGAAAGGCAGCTGGAAAATATCGCCGACCGAGGTCGTGAGCTGCTCGTCGGGCACCGAGCGCACGGCGGCGTTGCGGCGCGCCAGGTGTAGCGCGTTCACCGACAGATCGGTGGCGACGACCTCGAACTGCTGGTTGGCGAGATACGCGCTCATGCCGGCGGAGCCGCAGGCGTACTCCATAACGCGGCCACTGGTGATGCCGTGCTGGGCCAGAATATCCATAACCTGCTGCGCCTTGACATGCTCCAGCAGCTCGGCCTGCGTGCGCGGAGCGTCGGCCGGATAGCTCAGCCAGCGCGGATCGCCGCTAGCCAGCGCTTCGCGCCACTCGGCATCAAAAACCTCAGGATTGCCGTTCGCCAGATTGATGTCGGGCACCGCAGACGGCTCGGCGATTCCGGGAAGTGCAATAGCCATAAACTTTGTCCTGCTACCAGCGGTAGCGATTCTTTTTGCGCAACGCCTGAATGACCGGTGTCACCCAAATGGCAAATTCTACTAGCGTGATCGGTAACAGGAATAGCTTATCGGTCCATGATCCACGGTGACCATGTAGCCGCTCGGCGAAGAGCAGGTAGCGCAGCTTGGCGGCGACCGATTGGGCCAGCAGCAGCAGCCACGGCAGGAAGATCAGCGCGCCGCCGCGTTTGAACGCCGCCGGAGCCGCCAGCATCACCGCGCCGATTGTGGCGCTACGAATGGTGTCCCACACCTGGTGGTAGGCGTTGTACTGGCCACCGTACAGCAGCAGATTGCGCATCCAGCGCGCCTGTTTGTGCCAGTAGCTGCGGATCGTCTCGGGATACTCGGAGGCCACAGCGCTCGTGCCGACGAAGCGGATCTTGATGCCGCTGGCGATCAGCCGTCGCGCCAGGTGATAATCGGTGCCGGTCGGGGCGGTGAAGTTGAGCCCGCCGCTCGTTTCGATCGCGTGGCGGGTGAGCGCGGCGTTGCGGCCCAGCAGCCCACCGCTGTACGGGCCGCTGTGAGCGCTGGCTACGAGATCCGCCGCCCAGATGTAGCGCGGCAGCCAGGTATCGATCTGCTGGAGCAGCGGCTGTGAGCTGCCGGTCGCTGCGTGCTCGCCCTCGGTAATCAGCGGGGCCAGCAGCCGGATGAGCGCCTCGTCGTCGTAGAGGCAGTCGGCGTCGGTCAGGTAGACGATCTCGCCGCTGGCGCGCTCAAAGCCTTTCGCCAGCGCGCGCTGCTTGCCCTCGCCCGGCTGCTGCTCAAGCACGATCACGCGATCGTCGTTGTAGCGCCGGGCCTGCTCCAGCGTGCCGTCATTGCCGCCCGCGACCAGGATCAGTTCAATGTTGGGATAGCGCAGCGCCGCGAAGGATCGCAGATGGGCGTCGATGCGCTCGCGCTCGTTCCAGGCGGCGACCAGCACGCTTACGCGCGGCGTGCGCTCTAGCGTAGGCAGCTCAGGATGCTCGGCAAGCAGTCGATCGGCCAGGGCTTTGTCGCGCCGCCAGAGTCGCCAGTTGTGCCCGAGGACGCCGAGCAGTCCCGCCAGCAGGAGCTTGCCGCTGTGGCGCTGGATCATCCGGTTGGCGCTGCGCAACAACGTGATCATCGCAGCCAGAAGAGCTGGCTTGCGATCTCGGGCCAGGCGTCGCCCTTGCGCCAGCGGTAGCACACGCCCCGCCGATCGCGAATCTCAAGCTGCTCGGTGGTCTCGGCCAGATGCAGGGTCGCGCCCTGGAAGACGCAATCGATCTCAAAGGTGCCGCCGCTGGTCTCGGGTCGCTGCGCTCCCGCGTGCGCCGCCAGGTAGCGAAAGGCTTTATCACACCAGCCCGCCACATGCAGCACGTCGCGTACATCGGGGAGTCTGGGCGCGCGACCGCCTGCCTGTGCCGCAAAGCCGGTCGCGGTCTGGATGCCGCCCGAAGCGTCCTGCCCCGCCAGCAACCGCCGCCGAACCGCGCTCAGATCCGCG
>DASWTQ010000810.1:0-5590 GCA_036402055.1 Herpetosiphonaceae bacterium | reverse complement strand
GAGGATCTGATCAGCCATAATCTGATCGTGCGCGAGCTGACCGACGACGGCCTGGATACCTATCGCTTCCCGGACGAGTTCCAGCGCGGCACAACCTGATCGCCGCATCCCGGCGCTGATCGAGAACCCCGTAGAGGTCGGATCTCTACGGGGCGTTGTTTGCTCTGCCGATCTGTGATCGTGTGCTCTACGATGCCGGCGCTTCGTGGGCGGCTCGCAGCGGAAAGAACTTCGGCGCGGTCAGCACCAGCACAACGACCAGCGCCAGCGCGCCCACCACGATCGCGCGAGGAGCGCCGGCGCCGCTGCCTAGCTCAGCCGTTAGCCGTGTAATGCCCAGCAGATCCAGCAGCGCGATCGTCCAGGCGCTCCAGCCGCTGTGAGGCGCTCCCAGATCCTGCGCCACGCGGGCGATGCCCAGCGAGCCCAGCGACGGCAGCCCGATCAATGTGATCGCGTACAGGCTGATCACGCGGCCACGCAGCTCGCTCGGCACCCGCAGCTGGATGATCGTCGCGATCATCGTGGTGAAGACCGTCGACGAGATGCCGACCGCGACCAGCAGCGCCACGCCGGCCCAGAACCACGGGCTAAGGGCGAAGGCGGTCAGGACGATGCAGAAGGTGATTCCGCTGACGACCAGCACGCGGCCCTGATTCTGGATGTTCGGCAGCGACGACATCGCGAACGCGCCGATCAACGCGCCGGCGCCGCCCGCCGAAAGCAGCGTGCCGTAGCCGCCAGCGCCGGTACGCCAGACCGCGTCGGCAAAGACCGGCAGCAATTGCTGGTAGGAGCGGCCGAAGAGCGCCGCCAGCGCCGAGAGCACCAGCAGAAACAAGATCGTGCGGTGCTGCCAGGCATAGACGAAGCCGCCAAAGAGCGCATCCTGAAGCGAGGTTCGGCGGCGCTGGCGAACCGGCAGATCGCGCATGAAGCGCAGCGCCGTCAGCACCGCGATATAGCTGATCGCGTTGAACATGAAGAGCCAGCCCGCGCCCACCAGATCGAGCAGCAGCCCCGCCAGCGCCGGCCCGACCAGCGCCGCGCCGGTGTAGGTTGCCGAGTTGAGCGACAGGGCGTTGAGCAGATCCTGGCGCGGGACCAGCTCGGGAATCAGCGCCTGGCGCGTGGGGTTGTCGAAGGCCAGCAGCAGCGCGCCGGCAAACGAGGTGAGCAGAATATATCCCGGACGGATCGCGCCGGTCCAGGTGAGCACGGCCAGCAGCGCCGCCAGCAGCAGCGACGAGGTCTGCGTGATGTAGAGCAGCTTGATGCGATCGACACGATCCGCGACTGCCCCGCCGATCGGTGGCGCGATAATCATCGGAATCGCGAAGCTCAGTCCTAAAAATCCCAGGTAGAGCGGATTATTGCCGGTAAGTTTATAGATCAGCCAGCTCTGGGCCACGTTCTGCATCCAGGTTCCCATGTTTGAGATCAGCAGTCCGCTCCAGATCAGCGTAAAGTTGCGGTGCCGCAGCGCGGGGTAGCGCGTGCCCGCCTGTGATGTGGTCGCCACGTGTGCTCCTTGCCGTCCAAATCGTGATCGTTGTAAGCTGCTTTCCTGAGCAGATTGTGTTCCATAGTCTGCCGGGCGGGCAAACAGGGGAACAAGGGAACAAAGGAACAAGGGAACAAGGAGGAAGATCTGCTTTGTTCCCTTGTTCTTTGGATCTTTTGTTCTTTGAAATGGCCCTCACCCCCTGGCCTCCGGCCTTCCCCCTCTCCCGCAGCGGCAGGCGAGGGGGAAGAGTGGTACTTTTTTGCTCTTTGTTCTTTGTTCTCTGTTCTCTGTTCTTTGTTTATCCTTTGGTTCTTGGTTCTTGGTTCTCGGTTCTTGGCTCCCTCATTTGTTCCTTTGTTCGTTTGTTCTCCCTGATTCTCGTTATGCTATACTACACGGGCAAGCTTCCATCAACTCCAACCGCACAGATATGGCGGGAATACTATGCTTCCACCAGATACCATAGATGCTGTAGCGGCGCTGCGCGAAAGCGAGGAGCGCCTGCGGCTCGCGTTGGCCTCGGCGGCGATGGGAACCTGGCGCTGGGATGTGCGCACGAACGCCAATACACGCGATGCGGGCTTTAATCGCATCCTGGGCCTGGCTGAGCAAGAGTCGTCGCAGCCGCTTGACGACCTGCTGGGACGGATCTCGCCCGCCGATCAGCCGCGCTTCATGGAGTCGGTTGACCGCGCGCTGGAGCAGCGGGGCGACTACGAGGGCGAGTTTCGGATCATTCGGCCGGATGGCTCGCTGCGCTGGCTGCGGGCGCGCGGCAGGGTGATCTGCGACGATGCCGGCTTTCCCAGCTATATGACCGGCGCCGTGCTCGATGTGACCGAGCGCAAGCAGGCCGAGGAGGCGCAGCAGTTTTTGACCGAGGCCAGCGTCCTGCTCTCGGGCTCGCTCGACTACACGATCACGCTCAATACCATCGCGCATCTGATCGTGCCGCGTCTCGCCGACTGGTGCATCATCGATATGGTCGCCGACGACGGCACGATTCCCACGCTGATTGTGGCTCATGCCGATCCGGCCAAGGAGGCGCTCGGCTGGGATGTCGTGCGGCGCTTCCCGGTCGATCCTAATGCATCGGGCGCAACCGCCAGCGTGCTGCGAACCGGTAAGTCTGAGCTGGTATCGGAGATCGGCCCCGAGTTTTTTCAATCGATCGCGCGTGACGGCGAGCATCTTCAGATGCTGCAATCGCTGGGTATGACCTCGTGGATCTGTGTGCCGCTGACGACGCGCGGCCGCACGCTGGGCACGATCTCGCTGCTGGCCGCCGAGTCGCGCCGCCACTACGGACCCGACGATCTGCTGCTGGTGGAAGATCTGGCGCGGCGCGCGGCGCTGGCGATCGATAACGCGCGGCTGTACCAGGAGACGCAGCAGCACGCCCGGCGCGCGCAGGCGCTGGCCTCGGCCTCGCAGCTCTTCGCCGAGGCTAGCCTGGATCTTCAGGTGGTGCTGGAGCTTTTGACGCGCTGTGTAGCCGAGCAGATCGGCGATTTCTGCGCGATTCGCCTGATCGCCGACGATGGCGAGATGCTGGAAACCGTCGCGCTCTACCATCCCGATCCCGTCGCGCAGCCGCTGGTCGAGGCCGTGCACTCGCTGCCTTACCGTGCCGACGAAGGCTTTATGGGCCAGACGATCCAGACCGGCCTGCCGCTTCGGATTCCGGTGATCTCTCCTGACGAAGTGCGCGCAAATATCAAGCCCGAGCTGTGGCCGTATCTTGAGCAGGTTGGCCTGTATAGCGTGCTGATGGTGCCGCTGCGGGTGCAGGGCCAGATTATCGGCGTGGTCGGCGCGACACGCAGCAAGCCAGGACAGCCCTACACCGCCGACGACGAGATCCTGCTCCAGGAGCTGGCCGATCGCGCGGCGCTGGCGCTGGATCATGCGCGGCTGTACGCGGCCGAGCGTCAGGCCAAGGAGTTGGCTGAGCGTGCGGCGGGTCGTATGGCGCAGCTTCAGCGGATCACCGCTGCGCTTTCGGCGGCGCGCTCACCGGCCCAGGTGGCCGAGGTTGTGCTGCGCGAGGGCACCGTCGCCATGCGGGCCTACGCGGGTACGGTGCTGATGCGCAGCGAGGACGGCGCGGCGTTCCGCATGCTTGAGCTGCTGGGCCATGCCTCGGATCTGTGGGAGATCTGGGAGAACATGCCGATCGACGCGCCGCTGCCGATGACCGACGCCGGCCGCACCGGCAAGCCGGTCTGGATCTCCTCGCGCGCCGAGTACGCCGAGCGCTACCCGCATCTGGCCTGCGATCATGAAGATCACACCGAGGCGCTGGTAGCCATTCCCCTGGAGACCGACGCGCAGCCGATCGGGGTGCTGAGCCTGAGCTTCGCCGATCCGCAGACCTTCTCCGCCGACGAGCGCATGTTTTTGCTGGCGCTGGCCCAGCAGTGCGCTCAGGCGATCGAGCGGGCGCGGCTCTACGAGGGCGAGCAGCAGGCGCGTACCGAGGCCGAGTCGGCGGTGCGCGTGCGCGATCAATTTTTGTCGGTCGCGTCGCATGAGCTGAAAACACCGCTGACGCTGCTGCTCGGCAACGTTCAGCTGCTGCGCCGTCGCACCAGGAACGCCGTCAAGCTTACCGAGCGTGATTATCGCTCGCTCAACGTGATCGAGACGCAGGTCACGCGGCTCAACACGCTGATCAACGCGCTGCTCGATATTTCGCGGATTCAAACGGGTCAGCTCAGTATCGAGGCGCTGTCGCTGGACCTGTGCGCGCTGGCCCGGCGCGTGGTCGACGAGGTACAGCCGACGCTGGGCGCGCAACATACGATCGTGTGCGAGGCCGAGGACGATCCGCTCTATATCACCGGCGACAACGTGCGCCTGGAGCAGGTGCTGCATAATCTGATCGGCAACGCGATCAAGTTTAGTCCGCAGGGCGGCTCGGTGCGAGTGCAGGTCGAGCAGCGCAACGATCGCGTGTGTTTGATCGTGCGCGATCAGGGCATCGGCATTCCGCAGAGCGCGCTGCCGCATCTCTTCCAGCGATTTTTCCGCGCCGCCAACGCCGAGCAGCACCAGATCAGCGGCCTGGGCGTTGGTCTCTATGTGGTCAAGAAGATCGTCGCATTGCACGGTGGGACCGTCACGGCGTCAAGCACCGAGGGCGCCGGCAGCATCTTCACGATCTCGCTGCCGTCGCGCTGGAACGCCCCGTCGCGGCTGTTTTGATTTGACATAAATCTTTTCGTATCAATGCGGAGCGTACACGTTACGCTCCGTTTTTGTTTAACATTTCTGGCGATCAAACTTGTGCAAACTGTCTCGGATCGTGTTATAAACCCCTGCGGCACGCTCTGATTATGTTTACAGACGTCATCGACGACCGGCAATCTAGCTCGCCAAAGTCAAACGTACTCGATCGTGATGCGCTGCAATGGAGCGCTGAGCTGAATATATTGAGAAGGAGACTATGTGAAACGATCTATCTTTGGGCGGCGCTGGTGGCAGATGATCGCGCTGCTGCTGGTACTATCGAGCGCCGCCTGTGGAGCGCCGGTTGAGGTTGTTGTACCACCCGCTGTGAGCCCGGCTGCATCCGCTGGTGAGGTGGCCGCCGCGACGACACCCGAGAGCGCTGCGACGCCGAGCCCGGATGCGGAAACGCCGACCGCTACGTTTGTGCCGACCGAGACGCCCGCGCCAACCGACGAGCCGACTATTGAGCCGACGGCAACTGCTACGACCGAGCCCACCCCGACCGAGACGCCGCAGCCCACGCCGACCGCAACCGAGGTCGGACTCGCGCCTTTCGATCCGGCACTGGCCGCAAGGTTGCAAGAGATTCTGGATCAAACGGTCGCCGACGGCCAGATTCCGGGCGCGGTGCTCTCGGTCTCGGTGCCGGGACAGGAGCCGTGGACCGGATCGAGCGGCATCGCGGATCGGCAGACGGGCCGGGCGATGGAGCCGCTGACCAATGTGCGCATCGCCAGTATCAGCAAGATCTTTACGGCGGTCGTCGTCTTGCAGCTGGTCGAGGAAGGCAAGATCGATCTCGACGCCCCGATGTCGACCTATCTGCCGGAGCTGGTACCCAACGGCGAC
>DASWTQ010000809.1:0-2905 GCA_036402055.1 Herpetosiphonaceae bacterium | reverse complement strand
CGTATCTGGACCTCTGGAGGCTCCCATGATCGCTTCATCCTTGCCTATGTCGTTGCTTCCTGAACGCTCATCAGCTACGGGTGATATTCGTGTGTCGCTCGATCGGGTGGTTGCTCTGTACCGTATCGGCGAAGAACTTATGCGGGCGCAAACCGAGGCGCAGGCGTTCCAGATTACAGTTGATGGACTGGTCCAGCAGATTGGTTATGCCAACGCCTTGATCGCGACGATCGATCGCGCTGTCGAGGTGCTGCGTGGCCGCTCCGGCGCCGGCATCGGTCTGCAAGGCGATACTCCACAGACGCTCAGCTTTCCCCTCGACTCCGACCATGATCTGGTGCATGTCGCGCTGACCGGCCAGCCCAACGTGGTGATCGATGCGGTTGCTGTAGCCGAGGAGGAAGGCTGGGGCGACGATGCGCAGAATACCAAGCTGCGCTCAGCCGTGCAGGTGCCGTTCGGATCGGCCTCTCAAGTCCTGGGCGTGATCGGCGTGGGCACCAATAACGATATGCAGCCCGACGAGGAGCTGACGCTGCTGAGCCTGTTTGCCATGCAGCTAACCTCGACGCTGACGCGGCTCAAGGCCGATCACGATCGCCGGAGCCAGATCGAGGAGCTGGAGGCCGCCGCGATCGTTCAGCAGCGCCTGCTCGAAACGGTGCGTGAGCTATCTACTCCCGCTATCCCGGTCTATGACGGCATTCTGGTGCTGCCGCTGATCGGCAACATCGACACAGGCCGCGCCGGCCAACTCATGGAGGCCGTGCTGTACAGCATCCAGCGCGAGCGATCGTCGGTGGTGATCATTGACGTAACGGGTGTGGCGCTGATCGATACCGGCGTGGCGAATCATATCATCCAGGTAACGCAGGCGGCGCGGCTGCTCGGCGCGAGCTGTATGCTGGTCGGGATCAAGCCCGAGGTGGCGCACACGCTGGTGTCGCTGGGCGTGGACCTGAGCGGCATTATCACGCGCTCGGATCTCCAGGCGGGCGTGGCCTTTGCGCTGCGGCAACGCGGCCTGAAAATTGTGCCGGTGTAGGGCAGAACTGACTCTGAACAGGTGGTCTTAGGTTGCACGCCAATCGACGCCGGCCAGTAGCTGCCCCACCGAAAGATCTTCGTCTAATTCAGGCCAGTGCAGCGATCGTCCGCCCGCACCGATCTCATATTGCGTGCGCTGTTCGGCTGTCGCTGAGTGCAGGATCGGAAACCAGATCAGCGCCACGCCCAAATACGGCCATCAATTAGATCGACGTACATCAGCGCATCGTCAAACGTCACCGACTTGGCAAGCGCTGTTGTTGGTACGTAGCCGCGCTTAATCTTCTTTGCCTTCGCCAAACACCAGCCGGCCTTGCTGCGGATGTTGTCCGCGCAGCCGGGCAATCAGTGCTGGAAGATACGGGAGCATGAGCGCCGCCAGCGCCGCCAGCAGAATCACCAGCGACAGCGGCCGCGTGACAAATACCGCGAGATTGCCCTGGCTGATCGATAGGGCGCGCCGGAACTGTGCCTCGGCCAGCGGCATCAAGATCACGCCCAGCACTGTAGGCCCAACCGGAAAATCGTAGCGCCGCATGAAAAAGCCCACCACGCCGATCGCGTACATCACCAGCACATCGATCATGTCGTTCGCAATGCTATACACGCCGAGCGTCGCGAAGACCAGAATGCCCGCGTAGAGCAGCGGCCGAGGGATGGTAAGGATCTTGATCCAGATGCGAATCAGCGGCAGGTTCAGGATCAGCAGCATCACGTTGCCGATGTACAGGCTGGCGATCAAGCCCCATACAAGCTCGGACGAGTTGGTGAACAAGAGCGGGCCGGGCTGCAAGTTGTAGATCTGGAAAGCGACGAGCAAAATAGCGGCGGTAGCCGAGGTCGGCAGGCCGAGCGTCAGCAGCGGCACGAGCACCCCGGAAAACGCCGCGTTGTTGGCGGCTTCCGGCCCGGCCACACCCTCGATCGCGCCGCGCCCCCACTCGGCTTTGTGCTTCGACAGGCGTTTCTCCAGACTATAGCTCAAGAACGTTGGAATTTCTGCGCCGCCTGCCGGAAGCGCGCCCAGTGGAAAGCCGAGCAGCGTGCCCCGCAGCCACGGTCGCCATGAGCGCCGCCACTCGTCGCGGGTCATCCAGATGCTGCCCCGCAGCGGTACAATCTCCTCACGATCGTGCCGCAGCCGTGAGGCAACATACAGCGCCTCGCCCACAGCAAACAAGCCGACCGCAACCACCACAATGTCGATGCCGTCCAGCAGCTGCGGCAATCCAAAGGTGAAGCGCGTTTGTCCGCTCAGCACGTCGATGCCCATCAGCCCCATAAATAAGCCGATGAACAGACTGATCAGCCCGCGCAGCAGCGATCGCCCGACCAGCGCCGTCACGCTGACAAACGCCAGCACGGTGAGCGCAAAATAATCGGCGGGCTGGAACAGCAGCGCAACATCCGCTACGACCGGCGCGACAAACGTGATCAGCAGTGTCGAGATCGTACCCGCGATGAACGAGCCGATCGCCGCTGTGGCCAGTGCCGCACCGCCGCGCCCGTTTTTCGCCATCTGAAAGCCTTCAAGCGTGGTTGCCACCGACGCCGACTCGCCGGGTGTGTTCAGCAAGATCGAGGTCGTCGAGCCGCCATACATGCCGCCGTAGTAAATACCGGCAAACATAATAAACGCGCCGACCGGATCGAAGTTATAGGTGAGCGGCAAGAGCAGCGCAACCGTGAGTGCCGGACCGATCCCCGGCAGCACACCGACCAGCGTGCCAAGCGTTACACCGATCGCGGCAAGCAGCAGGTTCGTCGGGCTGAGCGCCGTGGCGAAGCCCGTGAGGAGGTTGCTTAGCACGTCCATGATGCCTCGCGTTTACACAATTCCTCGAAGTAATCCGGCAGG
>DASWTQ010000808.1:0-11047 GCA_036402055.1 Herpetosiphonaceae bacterium | reverse complement strand
CAGTTGCCATAAATCTTGAAGTGAGTATTCGCCCAGCGATGGATGCCCCACAGCGCAATACCAGCTACACCGCAGCCGAGCAGGAGTAAGAGCATACTGGAGCTTGCGAGCGCTACGCTAATGAACAGCGCGGATGCGATGAGAAGTAGGCCGATCGGCAGCAGCAGGAGCAGCAGTGGCCGGTACAAGGTAACAATGCTCATTACAGCCCTCCTAACGCGATCAGCGATACGCCGATGATCAGCGAGATAGCGAGCAACAAACATCCACCACTCGACCGCTGGTGTTGAGGTTCCTGAATGACATAATAATTAACCCGAGGTGCGAAGATCATGCGAACATTCAGGATTAGCAGTAACAACACCAGTGCTGCCAGTCCAATCACCAAAATGTTCATCGGAGCCTCCTCGTGACACTTACTAGCCGTTATCCCAGGTGATTGACCCTAGCGTACTAGATCTGGTAGTGTCTCGCCTGGCAGCAACCGGGCGCTTGCTGCGTAGGAAGCTGACAAAATATGACAGACCATGCAATTAAGGCAAGGAGACAATGAGTTTTCTTTCGTAGAGTGACATGCTCCCGGTAATGAGGACCAGGTAATCGGGTAGAATGGCCTCGACGAGAGGATGAGTCCGATGAAGACCAGCACCTTTACGGAGGAGCAGATTGTCCAGATTCTGCGGGAAGCCGAAACGGGCGACCAGTCCATTATCAGTGTCTGTCGCGCCCATGGCATCTCCGAGAACACGTTCTACAAGTGGCGCAAGAAATATGGTGGGGTCGATGTGGCGGCGATCAAGCGCCTGCGCGAGCTGGAGCAGGAAAATGCGCGCCTCAAGCGCATCTTAGCCGAGCGCGATCTGGAACTCGATGTGCTGCACGAGGTGCTCGCAAAAAAATGAGCAGCGCGCAGCAGCGACGCGAGACGGTCCAGCAGTTACATGTTCGTGGCTTGTCGCTCCGTCGCAGTTGCGCGCTCTGCCACATCAGTCGCTCCAGCCTGCGCTATCAGCCCCGGCTTCGGCGGCGGGCCCAGAACCAGCAGCTGGCGACGCAACTGCACGCGATTGCGCGTCAGCATCCGCGCTACGGCTATCGCCGGGCGCATGCCCTGGTGTGCCGGGAAACTCCTGGCGTGAACATCAAACGGGTGCATCGGCTCTGGCGGCAGGAGCGCTTGAGCGTGCCAACCCGCCGGAAACGCAGACGACGGCCGGATAGGACGGTCCTGCGTCCCATCGAAGCGACGTGTCCCAATCAGGTCTGGACGTATGATTTTGTCCATGACACCTGTGCTAACGGCCAGCGCGTGAAGATTCTGACGCTCACCGACGAGTTTACACGGGAAAGTCTGGCCATCGAAGTCGCCACAACCATCCGAGCAGCACGGGTGATCACGGTTCTGGAACAGGTCTTCCGGCAGCACGGCGTGCCGGCCTATCTGCGGAGTGACAACGGACCAGAGTTCGTTGCGCAAGCGGTGCAACGCTGGCTCGGTAAGCAGCACGTGCAAACTGCCTATATTGAGCCGGGAAGCCCGTGGCAGAATGCGTACGGGGAAAGCTTCAACGGACGGTTACGGGATGAATGTTTGACGTTGGAGTGGTTTCGGAATGTGGCCGAAGCAAAGGTTGTGATTGCCATGTGGCGGCGGCACTATAATGAAGACCGGCCGCACAGCAGCCTCGGCTACCAGACGCCGCAGGCGTTCCGACGGGCGTATGACCAGCAGGCGGCGGAAAAGGCGATGTTCGGTGAACCAAACGACCGATCAAGAACCGGCGCGATTCTCACCGTTTGAGTGGATCTCACAACTGGGGCAGGTCAAGAGCATCGTTGTCAAAACCAGGTCCAACTGTGAACTCATAGTGAGATGTGCTCCCAGACAGCGCGAGGGATGGGTGCAATCCGTGTATGGATTACACCATGAGGAAAACATCAAGTAAGAAAACTCCAAGATTGGGACTTTACTCATGATGACCCTGCTGCGGCAACCTCCATTCCATTGGAAGTTGCCGCAGCAGCTTGCTGGCGTAGATGGACATCTCTAGGCGATGTGGAGCTACTTTGCAGTGGATGATCAACGAGGTGGTAAAAGGCCTCCTGCAGCCGAAAATCATCCACTGCAACCGAAAGACACCTCTACTGCATCCCAAAGTCATGCCCACTGCGACCGAAAGGCACCCGACTACAGCCCGCAAGATCTACATCTTCGCCTACTGGAATTGCGGGATGACCTCCTGGGCGAAGCGGCGCACCGGCTCTTGATCATAGGCTACGCGCGGCAGATAAACGAGCACATAGTTTACGCCCGCGTCGATCAGCGGACGCAGCCGATCGACGATCTGCTCGGGCGTGCCCACCCAGAACGATTTGGAGTATTCCTGGTAGGAGGTGCTGCCGCGCGCCTGAGCGGTGACAGCCTCGGGATCTTCGCCCGCGCCGACCAGATGCACGTTGATGCTGGTCGAGCGAATGATCTCGTCGTAGTTGCGGCCGAGATCCTCACAGTGCTGGCGCAGCACGTCGAACTTGTGGCGAATCGTCTCGACATCGCCGCCGACGTTGCAGGCATTGCCGTACTTCGCCACCAGCCGCAGCGTGACTTTTTCGCCGCCGCCGCCGATCCAGAACGACGGATACGGCTTTTGCACGCCCTTCGGCTCATTGATCGGCTTGTCGATCGTGTAGTATTTGCCCTGAAACTCGGGATAGTCCTGCGTCCACATCGCGTGGATGATCTCGCAGCCCTCGCGAAACGCCCGCATCCGGTCGGGTGTCTCGGGGAAGCCGTAGCCGTAAGCACGCCACTCATGCTCGTACCAGCCCGCGCCGAGGCCAAACAGCAGCCGCCCGTGGCTCATCACGTCGACGGTGGAGGCCATCTTGGCCAGCAGCGCCGGATTGCGGTAGCCGTTGCAGGTCACCATCTGGCCAACCTTGATCCGCTTTGTATCGCGAGACAGGCCGGCCGTGATCGTCCAGGCTTCGAAGCAGGTTTCCAGCTCCGGCGTCGGGACTGTGTGGAAGTGGTCGTAGATCCAGATCGAATCGTAGCCGCTCTCCTCGGCAACTCGCGCGACCTGGGTCATGGCCTCGTACTGCTCGATCGGATCGTCGATCTCGACCAGGTCCATGCGCCAGCCCTGCGGCACAAACACACCAAACGGAATCGCCATGATCGCCTCCTATTGCGCATTCTGCGCGTCCGTCACGCTACGATCAAGCATATACCCGGCCGCTGATCGTAGCGAATGACGCGCAGCCAGTTGGAGAACCAGCAAGATGTATGCACGCTTGCTCGGCGGTCTACAATAGCCCGTGTATTACACATGAGGTGTGTGGATGGATCATACCGAGGTTGGGCGGCTGTGGAACGCGAACGCGGCCACCTGGACGCTGCTGTCACGGGCCGGCTACGACCTATACCGCGATCACCTGAACACGCCCGCGTTTTTCGCAATGCTGCCGCCGTTCGCCGGTCTGGAAGGTCTGGATATCGGCTGTGGTGAGGGGCATAACACGCGGCTGTTGGCGATACGCGGCGCGCGGATGACAGCGGTCGATATTGCCGAGGTGTTTGTCGAGCAGGCGAGTAGTCTGGAGCGCGAGCATCCGCTGGGGATCGACTACCGCGTTGCCAGCGCTGTGGAGCTGCCGTTTGCCGACGAGCGCTTCGATTTCGCGACGGCATTCATGAGCTTCATGGATATTCCCGAGACCGATCGCGTCATCGCGGAGGCGTATCGCGTGCTCAAGCCGGGCGGCTTTCTTCAGTTCTCGATCGCGCATCCCTGCTTCGACACGCCGCACCGCCGCAATCTGCGCGACCCCGGCGGCGTGACCTATGCGATCGAGGTCGGCGACTATTTTCAGAATCGGGACGGCGAGATCAACGAGTGGCTGTTCAGCGCCGCGCCGCCGGAGGTCACGCAGGGCCTGACGAAGTTCAGAATTCCCCGGTTTACCCGGACGCTCAGCCAGTGGATCAATCTGCTGATCGCGAGCGGCTTCGTGATTGAGCGTATCGAGGAGCCGCGACCCAGCGATGAGGTCGTCGCGGCGCGTCCTGAGCTACAGGATGCCCAGGTCGTCTCGTATTTCTTGCATGTGCGGGTGCGCAAGCCGCTGAGCCAGGGTTGATCTGCGTTTGATGTCCAGGCTTGTGTGCTTTTTGCCCGTGGCGCAGAATGTGATACGTCGGGATCAATTGTGGAGACGTGAAAGGAATCGCGATGACCTGGCAATCACCAACGCCGGACCCCATACCGCAGCCCGATCCGATGCCGCAGCCGCCCTACCCTGATCCCATGCCGAATCCCAATCCCGAGCCTGTGCCCGACCCGACGCTCCCGGCCCCGCCGATCATTATTCCCGACGATGGCGGCCCGGATCTGCCGCAGGGCCCTGGACCACTCTGATAACGATCCTGTGATCGTGTGGCGTCACCGTGTGAGCAGACGCGGTGATGCCGGTTTTCCTCAGCTAATCTCCTCGCTTCTCAGCAGGACCGATGTTCCGGCGACTACTACAATTTAGAGTAAAATACCAGCATCGCCAAAAGACCCAGGTTAGGAGTTCTGCATGAGCATGGCATCGCATGAGACGCGCACGAGTGAGCAGCGGCGCTGGGAGCGGGTTCGGCTGCTGCTGGCGCTGAACCTTGTCGCGTTTGTGGCGACGTATTTAAGTACGCAGTGGGATCTGGCCGAGCATTTCAAAGGCGCGGTCGATCGCTTCTGGTACCCGCCGCACTTCGGCATCTATTTTGGCCTGCTCTGCGCTGCCCTGATCCCGCTGGCCGGCCTGTTCATCTTGCTGCGCGCGCCGGGCCTGCCCTTCGATAAGCTGCGGGCCAATCCCGCGCTGGTGCTGGTGATTCTCGCCAACGGATCGAGCTTCATGGGCGCGCCCTTCGATGCCTGGTGGCACACAACCTTTGGCCTCGATCTGACGGTGTGGAGCCCGCCGCATCTGCATCTGATCCTCAGCATCGTGCTGGCCGTGCTGGCCTGCGCGGTCTATTTCCTGGACGATGCGCCCGCCAACGCGCCGCTGATGCCGTTTCCCGCCGTCGATCGCCGGCGCGCCGTGTTGCTGTTTACGCTGACTCTGGCGCTGTTGCTGGGAACGATCCTCTTCTCGGAGTACGAGATCGGCGCGCAAAGCCGCGATGTGCGGGTGCGGGAACTCTGGACCTATCCCGTGGTCTGGTCGTTCTTTGTGCTCTTCGCGCTGGGACTGTTCGCGTCGAGCACGCGCGCGATCGGCATGGCGACCGTCGTCACGCTGTGCTATCTCGTTGCACGCTGGGCGATCATCGGCCTTGATCGCGCGCTGCTCGATTTTCGAGGCTTCCAGGCTTACCCGCTGCTGATCCCGGCGCTGGCCTTCGATCTCCTGCTGGCCTATCTTTCGGCGCGCTGGCAGGATCGCCGCTGGCTGACGGCGGGCATCGCCGGTTTTGTGGCAGCCGCTGTGCTGGCGATCACCACGCCGCTCTTCTGGGGCTGGCTGGATGTCGCGCCCCGGCTCAACGTGGAGCCCTGGTCCAGCTACTGGCCGATCGCGCTCGGATCAGGTATGCTGGGCCTGGCCGGCGGCTGGGGGCTCGGCGCGCTGCTGCGGCGGCTGCGTCCCTCGGCGCAGGTCGATCAATCGGCTGCCTTCGAGCAGCCGGCCCTCGCCCACTAATCTTCCATCTCTGCAAAGGAGCAGCCCATGCTTATTCGGAGTCGAGCGCCGGTGCGCATCGATCTCGCCGGCGGCTGGACCGATGTTCCGCCGTTCGCCGACCGCGAAGGCGGCGCGGTGGTGAATCTCACGCTCAATCGCTACACCTATGCCACGCTGCGCACCCACGCAGGCTCGGGCGTGCGCATCCAGTCGGCGGATTACAACGCCTATGTCGAGGCCGAGACGGTGCGTCGCCTGGAGTACGACGGCACACTCGATCTGGTCAAGGCCGCGCTCAAGCGGCTGGAGATTAATACCGGCCTGGATCTGACCACGCGCGCCGACGCGCCGCCAGGATCGGGCCTGGGCACCTCGGCGTCGCTGGGCGTGGCGTTGGTTGGCGTGCTCAACGTGCTTCAGGCCGAGCGGCTGTCGGCGCATGAGGTGGCCGATCTTGCCACGCGGCTGGAGATCGAGGAGCTGGGCATCGCCGGCGGCAAGCAGGATCAGCTCGCGGCCGCGCTGGGCGGAATCAACTTCCTGGAGTTCGGGGCGCATCCGCCGATCAGCAGCCCGCTGCCGGTCAGCTCCGGCGTGATCAACGAGCTTGAGAAGCGGCTGGTGCTCTGCTACAGCGGCACGTCGCGGCTGTCGGGCGACATTATTCAGCGCGTGCAGCATGCCTACAGCAGCGGCGAGTCCGCCACCTGTCACGCGCTGCGCACCATGCGCGACATCGCCCGGCGCGTGAAAAGCGCGCTGCTCTCCGGCGAGCTTAAGGAGCTGGGATCGCTGCTGCGTGAGAACTGGCAGTGCCAGCGCGCGCTCCATCCCACGGTCACCAACGAGACCGTCGATCGGCTGTTTGCGGTCGCGGAGCAGAACGGCGCGCTGGGCGGCAAAGCCTGCGGCGCCGGCGGTGGCGGCTGTATCGTCTTTTTCTGCGAGGCCGATGCAGAGCGAACCGTGCGGCAGTCGCTCACCGAGGCGGGCGGTCAGATCATCGAGTTCAATCTCGATCGCTATGGCCTGCAAACCTGGCGCGTCGACGAGGAGACGGGACGGGTGTTGTAGCCTGAGGAACAAGAGAACAAAAGAACAGGAGAACAAAGGCGAATCAACGATAAATCGGGGCGGATCTTGTAACGGCTGAAGGTGAGGAGATAGGGCGGATGTTTTAACGGCTTTTCACGGAGGTTCTCATGGACGAAACCATCTCTCAGCCATCCGATGTTGCACCGGTGTCCGGCCTCGGCGCGAGCTACAATCCTTTCGTGCCGCCCCAGCGTGATGATCCATACCCGTTCTATGCGCAAGCTCGGCACGACGAGCCCGTTTGTCACATCCCGTATCTCAATCTGTGGCTGGTCACGCGCCATGAGGACGCGCTGGCCGTTCTGCGCGATCCGGCCCGTTTCTCATCCGCCGATTTCCTCAAGCCAATGGCGCCCTGGCCGCCCGAGATTGCCAAGATTCTGGACAGCGGCTATCCTGAGGTCGCCGGGCTGGTCAACAACGATCCGCCGGATCATGACCGGATTCGAGCCTTGTTTAGCGCCGCGTTCTCGCCGCGCCGGGTGGCCGAGATGGAGCCGCGTATCCGGGCGCTGGCGCATGAACTGGTCGATCAGTTCGCCGCTCAGGGCGACGTCGATCTGGTGCACGACTTCGCCGATCCGCTGCCGATGACGGTGATCGGCGATCTGCTGGGCATTCCACGCAGCGATATTCGCATGCTCAAGGGCTACTGCGACGACCGCATGCTGCTGTACTCGCCTGAGATTCCGCTTGAGCAGAAGCTGGTCTACGCCGAGAACTACATGGCGTTTCAGCGCTACTGCGAGGCGATGATCGCCGATCGCCGCGTGAATCCGCGCGACGACCTGACGACGGCGCTGGTCGAGGCGCGCATCGACGGCATGAAGCCGCTGACCAACGCCGAGATCATCGTCAATATGCTGATCCTTTTCTTCGCCGGCCATGAGACGACCAGCAGCGTTATCTCCCAGATGGTCTATCTGCTGCTCACCAATCCCGAGCAGTGGCAGGCGCTCCAGGCGGATCGCAGCCTGATTCCGGCGGCGGTCGAGGAGGGTGTGCGCCTGGCCTCGCCGGTGCAGGGCGAGCCCCGCACAACCACGCAGCCGGTCGAAATGTGCGGCGCGCATCTGTCGGCCGGATCGCGGGTGCATGTGATGTACGCCTCGGCCAATCACGACGAGACGGTCTTTGCCGATCCCGAGCGCTTCGACGTGCGGCGCGATAATCTCAGGCGGCATCTTGGCTTTGGCTGGGGCGTGCATTTCTGCCTCGGCGCGGCGCTGGCCCGGCTGGAGATTCGGATCGCGCTGGAAACCTTGCTCGATCGGCTGCCCGACCTGCGGATCGCGCCCGACCACACGCCCGAGTTTATACCGAATTTCTTTTTGCGCAATCCCATGCGTCTGCCGCTGACCTGGGACGTCGCCTGACGTGATCGGTCATGAGTAGCGGCGATCGCTCCTGATCGCTGTGCTTGTTTTGGCGCGCAGAGCGATTAACGGGTAAGAAGCTTCGTATACAACTTAAGGAAACCTTCTTTCGCGTATGATCCACTGCCTGATGGGGCAATTGGGTGAGTGGATCATACGCCTCCTGTAGCCTCTGGAGCTTTCTATGCGCCGCACACACGCGTTGATTGCGCTTGGCCTCCTGTTCGTGCTGGTGGGCATGCGAGTCGCGGTAGGCCAGAATCTAGCGATCACCGAGGTCGATATTGTCGATTTCGCGTACCAGCCAGACGCAGGCGTTTCATCAGTCGGGAGCAGTGTTACCTGGACCAACACGGGCAGCTTTAACCACACGGTCACCTTCGACAGCGGCCAGGGATCGTCGGGCACGCTGGCTTCCGGCGACACGTTTACGTTCACGTTTCCCAGCATGGGCCGCTATAGCTACCACTGCGCGATCCATCCATCGATGACCGGCTATGTGGATGCGCTGCCTCCTGTGTCATTCTTCACGCGCGCCTGGATACCGCTGACAACCAACTAGCCCCGAGTCGAGCATCGCCAGCTCTCGCTCCTGCCGGGAGTCGAGGGCTTTTGTGCTGCTTGCTTTTCCTGCTGTGCCTCATCTTAACCTTTCTGTAACTTTTCTGTAACTGCGGTATGGGTTAAGTAGATCGCGTCGGACGCGACGCACGCCCTCCTCACACTGCGTCTCTGGTTACATAACTGTTCAAGGAGGAACACGATGAGGCGACTCCGCTGGGCTCTGCCGCTCATTCTCGCGCTCACTCTCGTCTCGCATCCGCAGGTCACACGGGCTGGAAGCTGGGTGACCGGGAGCATCTCGACCTCGTACGGCTCACGCAACTACAAGCTCTGGGTTCCAGCCGGCTACACGGGCAGCAGCGCGGTGCCGCTGGTGATGATGCTCCACGGCTGCACGCAGAGCCCCGACGATTTCGCCGCCGGCACTGGTATGAACTCGCTGGCCGAGAGCAACACGTTTCTCGTGGTCTATCCTGAGCAGCCGTCGAACGCCGATCAGAACAAATGCTGGAAGTGGTTCGAGCCGGCGCACCAGGCGCGTGGCGCGGGCGAGCCGGCGATCCTGGCGGCGATCGTCAACAAGCTGCGCGGCTCGTACAACGTCGACGGGCAGCGCATGTATGTGGCGGGGATGTCGGCGGGCGGCGCGATGGCCGTGGTCATGGGCGCGACCTATCCCGATCTCTTCGCCGCGATCGGTGTGGGCTCCGGCCTGGAGTATAAAGCGGCGACCTCGCAATCTGCGGGCTGGACCGCGATGATGCAGGGCGGCCCCGATCCCAACCAGCAGGGCCTGGCGGCCTATCAGGCGATGGGTAGCGCCAAACGTCGCGTGCGCGCGATCGTTTTCCACGGCACCAGCGACTACACGGTCTATCCTGTTAACGCCGATCAGATCGTCACGCAGTGGGCGCAGACCAACGACTACGTCGACGACGGCAGCGACAATAACTCGGTCAACGCCACCGCCGATAGCACGACCAACGGCACCGTGCCTAACGGCTTCAGCTACACCCGCTCGATCTATAACGACGCGGCGGGCGCGCCGCTGCTTGAGAAGTGGATAGTCAACACGATGGGCCATGCGTGGTCGGGCGGCTCGACAGCGGGATCGTACACCGCGCCCAAGGGTCCGAACGCCAGCCAGGAGATGTGGCGCTTCTTCAGCTCCGGCTCTGGCGGCACGCCACCGCCGCCCAGCGATCCCGGCGATACGATCGCGCCGGTGCTGACGATCAGCCCGGCCGGCGGCACCTTCGACGCGCAGGTGTCGGCGAATCTGTCGCTGAACGAGTCCGGCTCGATCTATTACACCACCGACGGCTCCGATCCGCGAACCAGCGCCACGCGCGGCAGCCTCACCAACAACGGCCGGCTGACGTTCACCACCACGACCACGCTCAAGGCGTACGGCGTGGATCTGGCCAACAACGCCTCGACAGTGCAGTCGCACACCTACACGATCAACCATCCCGAGACCAGCGTGACCTTTACGTCGACGGGTGCAGAAGATGGTTATGCAGCGGCCAACACGCCGACGAGCACGACCGGCGGCTATGCGGTCAGCGTCGATGTGTACGCCGGCGATAACGCCGACGCGCCGATCCGAGGTGTGCTCTCGTTCAACACCGCGTCTATTCCCGACGGCGCGACGATTCTCGGAGCGGAGATTCGGCTGACGTACACGCAGGGCACGATCGGCAATCCCTGGGTCGGCATGGGCTATCTCGTCGGCGACATCAAGCAGGGCTGTCTGGGCACCACCTGCGCCGTCGCAGCCAGCGACTTCGAGGCCGGCGCTTCGCTCAACGAGGCCGTCACGTTCACCGCGCCTACCGGAGCCGGCGGCGCCGGCACACGCGTCAGCGGCAACCTGACGAGCAGCGGCCTGGCGCTCATCAACAAGACCGGAGCCACGCAGCTCAAGCTGCGTTTCCAGAACACCAGCAATCGCAACGGCTTCAGCGACTATCTGCTGCTGGCGGGCGGCGAGCACGTGACCAGCGCCTATCGTCCGGTGCTGATCGTCACCTACAAGTAGGCAACGCGGCAACGCCGAGCGGGTGAGACCAGCTCAGGCGCTCACCCGCCGATTTATGTCTTGCTCCTGGCCCTCATCCCCGCCTCGCGTTGCTCGGCACCCCTTCTCCCGTTGCGACAGGAGAAGGGGAAAGTGGTACTTTTCAGTTCTTGGTTCTTGGTTCTTGGCCCTTACCCCTGTCGCTGCGCTTCTTCCCCGAACGTCGGCGGGCCTCCGCCTCGGTTGCGGCAGGCGAGGGGAAATGTGGTACTTTTTGGTTCTCGGTTCTTGGTTCTCGGTTCTTGGTTCTTGGTTC
>DASWTQ010000807.1:0-24289 GCA_036402055.1 Herpetosiphonaceae bacterium | reverse complement strand
CGCGACGTGCTGATTGGTGTTAAGGGCCTGGGCTACGTCGGCCTGCCGCTGGCTGCTCGCGCTGCGCGGGCCGTCTTTCGGGTACTCGGCTTCGACGTTCTCCAGGAGCGCATCGATCAGATCATGAGCGGCGAGAGCTATGTCGGCGATGTGCTCTCGACCGATCTCGCGCCGCTGGTCGCCGATGGCTTTTTGGCGGCGACGACCGATGATAGCCGCCTGGGCGAGTGCGATGTGGTGATTATCTGCGTGCCGACGCCGCTGGATGAGCACGGACAGCCCGACATTTCGTTCATCGAGTCGGCGGGCGATGCGATCGCGGCCACGCTGCGGCCCGGCCAGCTGATCGTTCTGGAAAGCACGACCTGGCCCGGCACGACCAACGAGGTGCTGCTGCCGCGCTTTGCGGCGCGTGGTCTGACTGTGGGCCAGGATTTCTTTCTGGCCTTCTCGCCCGAGCGCATCGATCCCGGCCAGACTAACAGCCAGGGCTGGAATGTTGAGAACACGCCCAAGGTGGTGGGCGGCGTGACCGAGCCCTGCACCCAGCTGGCCAGGGCGCTCTACGGCAAGATCGTGCAGCAGGTTGTCGAGGTTTCGTCGGCGCGCACGGCTGAGATGACCAAGCTGGTGGAAAATATTTTCCGCAATGTCAATATCGCGCTGGTCAACGAGCTGGCGCTGCTCTGCGATCGGATGGATCTCAATATCTGGGAAGTGCTGGACGCCGCCGCGACCAAGCCGTTCGCGTTCATGAAGCACACGCCGGGTCCGGGCCTGGGCGGCCACTGCATCCCGCTCGATCCCTTCTATCTGAGCTGGAAAGCTCGCGAGTATGGCTTTCACACGCGCTTTATCGAGCTGGCCGGCCATATCAACAACGGCATGCCTTACCATGTCGTCAATCTGATCGGGCGTGGGCTCAACAAACGGCGCAAGAGCATCAACGGATCGACAGTGGTGCTGCTGGGCGTGGCCTACAAGCCCGACATCGACGACTACCGCGAGTCGCCGGTCTTTAAGATCATGGAGCTGCTTAAGGCCGAGGGCGCGCAGGTGATCACGGTCGATCCGCATGTCGAGGTTTTTTACGATCATCACAACAACCAGTACCGCACCGCGCCGCTCAACGACGATCTGCTGAGTAGCGCCGACTGTGTGGTGATCATCACCAACCACCGCGTCTTTGATTACAACCATATCGTAGAGCAGGCGTCGGTCGTCGTGGACACGCGCAACGCGACCAGGCATGTGCAGCAGGGCCGCGATAAGATTGTGCTGCTATGAGTTTGGCTCAGAACAAAGAACAAACGAACAAAGGAACAAAGGAACAAGACAACCAAGAACCAAGAACCAAGAACCTAGAACCTAGGGCCCGGCGCGGTTTGTTAGTTCAAGGTCGGGGGTTGCTGGTTGTGCGGTGGCTGGTGCTGGCGCTGCTGTTTGGCGTGGCGCTCTGGCTGCGGCTCTACCGGCTGGATGTGCAGCCGCTCTGGCTCGACGAGGGCACGACCTGGGCGCAGGTTACGGGCAGCAAGCTGAGCACGCTGCTGGTCGATCTGTTCCGGCCATCGCAGGCGTACCCGCTCTTTCATCTGCTGCTCAAGATCGATACGCGGCTGCTCGGCGATGGTGAGTGGGCGTTGCGGCTGCCCTCGGCGCTGGCCGGCGCGCTGGCGGTTCCGGCAATCGCGCTGCTGGGACGCGAGCTGCGGGGCTGGACGCTCGGAATTGCGGCGGCGCTGCTATTGCTCGTCTCGCCCTTCGGCATCTGGCAGTCGCAGGATGTCAAAGCCTACAGCCTCACGCTGCTTACAGCGATTCTGCTTGGCTGGACCTTGATCCGCGCGATTCGCCGTAACACAGCGCGCAGCTGGCTGATCTTTGCCGCTGTCGTGCTGCTCGCGCCGTTCGTGCACCGGCTGCTGGTCTTCACGCTGATCGCCTGTGCGCTGGCGTGGGCGCTCACGACGACGCATCGTCGGGGGCGCTGGGTGCTAGCCGGCGCGATCGTCGCTGGGCTGGGACTGGTGGCGGTGCTGGCGTTCTCGCTGCGGTATCAAAATGCCAGCGGCCAGTTCGCGGCGGTCGGGCCGATCCGAGCTGCCTGGCTGACTTTTGGTCAGTTCGCGATCGGACAGTGGCCGGGAGCGGTGCGCAAGCTCTGGCTGCTGCCGTTCGGCCTGCTCATGCTGGCCGGTGGGCTGCGGCTGCTGGTCGATCTCCGGCGCGGCGATCGACCGGGCGCGCTCGTGGTGCTGGCGCTGGGCGCGTTTCCGGCGCTGTTGTTTGCGCTGCTCTTAACGGTCCAGGATGCCTTCGAGGTGCGCTACCTGACGATCGTGTTTCCGTTCTGGCTGCTGGCGCTAGGCTGGAGCCTGCCCGAGCTGCGCGATTGGAATCTTCGTCGTCCTCAGGCCAATTGGTCGCCGCTTGGCGCGCTGCTGTTGATCTTCTTCGCACTGATCACCTCGTATCAGGCGCTGTATCTGCCCGGTAAAGGTTTGTTCAGCGGCAGCACTGTCAAAGAAGATTATCGTGGCGCGATCGTCGAGCTTTCGCAGCATGTGCATCCCGACGATCTGGTGATGGTCTATCCCGATACGATCTTGCCGCTCTACCGTTACTACGCGCCGCGCGTGTCGAATCAGCCGCTGCCGGAGCCGGTAAGCTATCCCGATCTGGGCCGGGCCGAGGGCTTCAATGTGAAAGAGTTTGAGCCCAAGATTCTTGCCGATCTTGGCAGTCGCAAGCGCGCCTGGCTGATCATCGCGCCGGATCATGCCCGAATTATCGATAAGCCCGCGCCTGGCGATGAGCTGGGCCTGGTTGGGCTGGCGTTTCAGTACGGCGATCTCAACGATCGGCTGCAATGTGGCGCGCCGCCCTACGCCGGCTTCGTGGGTGTGCGGCTTTACTGCAACAATATTCCGACCTTTGCCAGTCCGATCGAGAATCCTGTGACGGCGCGCTTCGGCGATGCGCTGAATCTGCGCGGATATACGCTGACGCCTTTCGTAACCGGGATTCGGCCCGGCGGCACGCTGCCGATCTCGCTCTTCTGGGAAACGCTGCGCTCGCTGGAAGGCACCGACTACCAGGTGTTTGTGCATCTCACGCTACCTGACGATCCCAGGCCGCTGGCGCAGATCGACGGCCGTCCCATGGAAGGCGGTCAGCCGACCAATCTATGGAGCGCGCCCGGCTTGGAGTTCCACGACGATCGCACGATGCCGCTGCCCGCGACGTTGCCGCCCGGCCGCTATGTGCTGCGACTGGGCGTGTACCGGCCCGAGGATGGCGCGCGGCTGCCCGTGAGCGACACGCGGCAGCCCGTCGATAGCGACTCCGTGGTGCTGGGCGAGGTCGAGGTGCAGGCGTCGGCACCCGCAGGAGGACGCTAGCGGTGGCCGCTCGTCAAGCGCAGGCTACGCGCCGGCCGCTGTGGTGGCACGTCGCGCTGATTCTGCTGGTCGCGTTTGGGCTGCGGCTGCTGGCCTGGTGGATTCTGCCTTATCGCGGCTTTATCAGCGACGAGGCCGAGTATCTCGCGGCCTCCGTGTGGCTGGCGGAAGGCCGGGGCTTCAGCTTTTTCCAGGGCTGGATCTGGACGCGACCGCCGCTCTACGTGCTGTTCCTGGCGACACATCTCAAGCTGTTTGGTCCCGAAACGCTCTGGCCGATCCGCCTTTCCCAGGCGCTGCTCAGCACGCTCACGGTCTGGCTGACCATGCGATTGGGTGCTGCCCTCGCGCCGCCCGAACGATCGCGTCAGGTGGCGCTCACAGCCGGCTGGGCAATGGCGCTGACCTACAGTTTTATCACCTTCGCTTTCCTGCTACTCTCCGAGACGCTCTTCATCACGCTGCTGCTGGCGGCTTTTCTCGCGCTCGTGCTCTGGGCGCAGCGACACCAGATGCGCTGGCTCGTCCTCGGCGCGATCCTGCTTGGCCTGTGCGCGCTTACGCGGGCCGTGCTGGCAGGCGCGCTGCCGCTGATCGCGCTGTGGGTGGTGATAGAACAAAGGAACAAACGAACAAAGGAACAAGAGAACCAAGAACCGAAAGAACCTAGAACCCAGAACCTAGAACCTAGAGAACAAAGAACAAAGAGCAAAGAACAAAGAAGCACCGCTACTCCCCTTCGCCTGCCGCAGCGGGAGAAGGGGCGAGGGGATGAGGGCCTGCGCTTCCTCTCTTTGCTCTTCCCGGTCGCGCTGCTGACGCTGATTGTGTCGGGCCTGATTCTGCCGTGGAGCTTCTACAACACGCGCTTCTACAACGCCGGCAGCCTGATCTTGATCGATACCACGGGTGGCTACAACGCGATGCTGGGAGCGCAGGCCGCGCACCAGGAGCTTGATCCTGACCCGGCGTGCGCGCCCACGGCGACACGCTGCGAGGCCGGGATTTACCGCACGCTCAAGGCGATCGACGATCATGCTGAGCGACAGCAGCTAGCCTACAGCACCGCGCTGGCCTGGATCACCGAAAATCCCGGCGGCTTTGTGCGCAAAACCGGCCGCGAGCTGGTCGATCTGCTGCTGGTCAACTACGGCGGCGCGGAGCGGCTCTACAACGGCTATCGTGTCGGCGAGGTGCCTGCGCCGCATCTGCTCGGGCTGCTGCTCGACGACGCGCTGTATGTGCTCGCGATGCCGCTGGCAATGCTCGGCCTGGCGCGGCGTCAGGATCGTAGCGGCAAGGGCCTGATCCTGATCTGGCTGCTCTACAACCTCGCGACCGGGCCGCTCTTCTTCGCGATCAATCGCTTTCGGCTGCCGCTGCTGCCGTTTCTGTTCATCTACGCGGCCTGCGCGATCTGGCAGTGGCGCGCTGCCTGGTCGAGCGTAACGCGGCGTGGCATTGGGCTAGGGCTGGCCTCGATCCTGGCGCTGGTGCTGATCCCGACGTTTGTGTACTGGCGCGAAGACTGGGGCGGGCATAAGGCGACGGTTGTCGAGACGCTGGGCGGCTTTGAGGGGCTGCTCGATGCCCGGCGCTGCGCCGAGATCGAGACGCTGCTGGATCAGGGCCGGCTTGAGCAGGCGCAGCAGCTCCACGACCAGGAGAATCGACGCAATCCGCGCACCTGTCTGGCGCTGCTGCAATCCCAGATCTACGCGGCACGCGGCGAGACGCAGCAGGCGCTCGGGCTGCTTCAGGACATGGCCGAGATTCCGCAGCGCTACCTGCTCGAAGGCGAGATCTATCGCTCGCTGGGCGAGCTTGAGGCTGCGCGCAATCCGTTTGCCGCTCGTCGTCTGGAGCCGCAGAATCCGACGCTCTGGGCCTGGGATCATCTGCATCCGCCGCCGACAACGCGCATCGATCTGGGCAACGGCCTGGATTGGGGCTACGTCGACGGCTTTTTCCAGCGTGAGTTTCCGCCCGAATCGAAGACGCCTTTCGAAGACGGCTTTCGCTGGACCAGCCCACAGGCGCGGCTCAAGTTCGTCGGCGCCGGCACGGGCAGGCCGCAGACGCTCACCCTGCGTGTGCGGCGGCCTGTCGATCCGCCGGCTCAGCTCACGGTGGTCGGCGCTGAGCCTGCGACGTTCGAGATCGGCGCGGATTGGCAAGAGGTTTCGGTAGCGCTGCCGGCAACACCTAGCGGCGAAGATGTGATCGTGAATCTGCGATCGACGGTGTTTGTGCCCGGCCCCGACGACTTACAGGCGCGGCAGCAGGTCGGGCTTCAGTTGCGGCTGCTCGGCGTGCAGGTCGATTGGGCCGAGATCACGGAGCGATGAAGGTAGTTGCCATGCGACGTTCGCTCGTGTCAATGCGACGAAGCTCCACGACTCTGATCCTACCAGCCCTGATGCTGCTGGGCCTCGGTCTGCGGCTGCTGGTCTGGCGCTGGCACGAGTTCTATCCGCTCAGTGGCGACGAGACCGAGTACTTCAATCAGGCGCTGACCTGGCTTCAGGGCAAGGGCTACCACGAGCTACAGTTCATGCGTCCGCCGCTCTACACGGTCTTTCTCGCGGTCGTCTTTCAGCTCTTCGACTCGCAAGTTCAGCGCGTGCGGCTAGTTCAGGCGCTGATCAGCACCGGCACGATCGGGCTGATCTGGCTGTGGAGCCGTGAGCTGTGGTCCGGCTCCGAGCGCCGCGAGCGGATCGCGTTGATCGCCGCCGCGCTGACCGCGCTGAGCTACACATTTGCCGCCAATGCCACCGAACTTCTCACCGAGACGCTGTTTGTCGCCGGTCTCACGCTGGCGTTCTGGCTGATCCTGACCGCAGCGCGGCGTCGCTCCTGGCGCTGGGCGCTGGCTGCCGGTGTCGTCGTCGGCCTGCTGAGCCTGCTGCGCTCGGTTGGTCTGCCGCTCGTTCCACTAGCTGGTTTATGGCTGCTGCTCAAGAACCAAGAACCAAGAACCAAGAACCAAACAAAAGAACAAGAGGACAAGAGAACAATTCTAAAACAGCGCTCTTCTTTGTTCCTTTGTTCCTTTGTTCCTTTGTTCCTCGGCTCTTCGCTCGTCATCGCCCCGTGGACGCTGCGCAACTACCTGCGCTACGACACGCCGATTCTGATCGATACCACGGGCGCCGAAAATCTCTGGCTCGACAACGATCCGGCCGGTCGTGAGGCGGTCAAGCGGCAGCTCTACGCGCTCGGCGACGATCGCGGGACACGCCAGCAGCTGGGCATGGAGCGCGGCCTGGCCGTGATCGCCGCCGATCCGGGCCGCTTCCTGACCAAAGCCTGGGGCGAGGCCAAGAAGTTCGTCGCGCTCGAATACTTCGACGATCTGCGCACGCGCCCCGCGATCTGGGTTCCGCCGCCTGAGGTCTGGCTGCGGCTGCTGCTGGGCGATGGTCTCTGGCTACTGCTGCTCTGCGGCGGGATTGTGGGATTGTGGCTCAGCCCCGGCGCCATCAACAAACTGCTGATCGTGCCGTGGGCGCTCTACATTCTGCTGACTGGCTTAGTCTTTCACGTCGAGCTGCGCTACCGGCTGCCGCTCTACCCGGCGCTGCTGCCCTACGCCGCCTGGCTGATCGCAGCTGGCTGGGAATCGCGGCGATCCTGGCGCTCCTGGCGTGGCGTTGGCGCGCTGGCAACTGCTGCCGCCGCGCTGGCGCTGGTGCTGCTGCATCGCTCGTATCTGAGCGAGGGCACAATGCTGGCGCGCAAGCATTTGCATCTCTGGCAGGCGGCGCAGGCTCGTGCGCAAGGCGATCTCGTTCAGGCCACGCAGCAGGCGCAGGCCGCGCTCACGCTTGATGATAGCTCAGCATTGGCGCGTGTGGCGATCGGGCTGGCCGCGCCTCCCGAGCAGGCCGAGCGCTGGTGGCAGGATGCGATCAATATGCTGCCGGCGCATCCGTATGCTCACCTGCTGCTCGGCAATCTGCTGCGCGCTCGGGGCGAGCCCGACGCGGCGCGGCGTGAGCTGGCGTTCGAGGCTACCTCTCTGGAAGATCTTCAGCGCTGGTCGCTGCGTACCTTTGATCGAGCCGCCGAGTCCCGCGTCGACGTGGGTGATGGCCTGGATCTTGGTCTGATCGGCGGCTTTTATTTGACGCAGGAAGCCGCGAATGCGCGCTGGACCCGTGAGCGGGCAGCTGTACACAGGCTTGCGCTCGAATCATTTATTCATCTACGGCTTGCCAGCCCACGACCACCGGCGGCAGATCCGGCGATCGTTCAGGTTGCGCTCGACGGCATGACGCTGGGCTCGATCGAGGTCGGCGGCGATTGGCAAACCTTTACTTTAGAAGTGCCGGAGTCGCTCCGGGGCCGCGTGGCGACGCTCACGCTGGCGACAAACACTTTTCGTCCGCGCGCCTACGACCGGGCCAGCCCCGACAATCGGGAGCTGGGCGTTCAAGTCGATTGGATTGCGACGACCGGCACTCGTACAGCTCCATGAACGATCGATTCTTATGGCCGACCGAGCGGCGGCATCGCTGGCTGCTGGCCGGCATCATCCTGATTGGCGCGGCGCTGCGTTTCTGGCTCTGGTGGCGCTCGCCGATCCATCAGCCGGCCAACGACGAGAACGAGTACGTGCAGGTTGCCCGCGATCTGCTCGCCGGTCATGGCTGGCGCTTCTACGACACCTATCACTGGCTGCGCGCTCCTCTCTATCCGCTCTGGCTGGCTGGCTCGCTCTGGCTCTTCGACGATCTCAGGCTAGCCTCGCTGCCCAACATCGCGCTCAGCATCGCGACGATCTATCTGTTCTACCTGCTGGGCCGTGAGGTTGGTCTCAGCGGCCGTGAGTCCGAGTCGGATCGCGTGCGCCTCGCCGAGCGGGTTGGCCTGATCAGCGCCGGCGCGTCGGCACTATTGTTGACGCTGTCTACCTTCGCCAGCCTGTGGATGTCGGAGACGCTCTTCACCGCGCTGTTTGCCGGCTCGCTGCTACTGCTGCTGCGCTGTGCTGCTCGTCCGCGCCTGTGGCTGGCGATCGGCGCTGGCGTGCTGATGGGCCTGGCGATCCTGACGCGCTCATCGCCGCTGCCGATGGTGCCCTTCGCCGCACTGTGGCTGATCGTCACGGTCTACCGGCAGCGTCGTGCTGCGGGTAGCGCGGCAATGCGTCAGGCTGCGCTCTACGGCATTGGCTTTGGGCTCTGCTGCGCGCTCACGATCGTGCCCTGGACGATTCGTAACTACCTGGCCTATGGCGAGCCGATCGCCGTCGAGACCGGGCTCTCGTTCAACATCTGGCGCTTCAACGAGCCGCGCGAAGACGAAGAAACGATCTTCAAAGTCCTGGAGCAGATCCGCAATCCCGCCGAGCGCGCCGACTACGCGACCGCCAAAGGTCTGGCCCGGCTGCGCGAAGATCCGGCGATTCTGCTGCGCAAGCTGTGGCCCAACTGGAACGCGATCTGGATGATCAAGCCGATCGAAGACCGCTTCCTGCTGCCGACCTACTATCAGGACGTGCCGCTGAATATCTTCGTGCTGGCGCTGCTCCTCGACGACGCGCTCTACGTCGCGCTGGCGCTGCTCAGCCTGTGGGGCCTGCTCTGCGCGCCACTGGATCGACGCAAGCTTCTGCTGGGCGGCTGGGTGCTGTCGCTGCTGGTGGTGGTGCTTTTCACGCACGGCGAGGGCCGCTATCGCCAGTTTATTTTTCCGGCGCTGCTGCCGTACGCCGGCTGGCAAATCGTGACACTGCGACATAACTGGCGGCGGATCGGTGTTTGGCGGCTGGCGTATCTGGCCGGGATCATCGCCGCGCTCTGGACCGCGCTCGTCACGTACTATCCCCGCGAATGGGCGATGCGTAATCTGCGGCGCGGCTGGGATATGCAGCAGGCGCAGTGGGCGCTCAACAGCAACGACACGGCCACGGCGATCAAACATTTGCAGCAGGCTAACGCGGCCGATCCCCGCTCAGCCGATGTTTGGCTGGCGCTGGGCGCCGTGTATCAGCAGATCGGTCTGCAAGAGGAGGCGCTGGTGGCGCTGGAGAACGCCTACACCCAGATGCCGTCGTATGTGACCGTCAACCTGCTGCGCGGCGACTCGCTGCGGCGGCTTGGTCGCGATGACGAGGCGCGCGAGGCGTTCAAGGGCTTCTACAACGACGAGCAGCAGATGCTCGATTGGGCCTGGCGCGATCTCAAGGCACCTGCGCCTGAGGCGATCGAGGTTGGCGATGGCCTGGATTTTGGTCTGGTGGCGGGCATGCATCCGGCGGAGAAGCAGGAAGTTGCCGGGCAAGAGCGTATGGTGCGCTGGACCGATAAGCGCGCGGCGCTGCGGCTGGTCGGGAGTGCCGCCGGGACGCGTATTGTTCTGAGACTGGCAGCGCAGTGGCCCAACGGCGAGCCCGTGCCGATCCGCGTGTGTGTCAATGGTAGCTGCCGCGAGCTGGTGCTCGCCGCCGAGTGGCGCGATTACTGGCTGACTGCGCCGGCAGCGCCCGAGTACCTGGTCACGATCGACACACCGACCTTCGCTCCCCAGCAGTTCGATCCCGAGAGCGAGGATGGGCGCAAGCTCGGTATTCTCGTCGATCGCGTCGCCGTGCTGCCGTTCACGTCCTAGCCTACGATGCTCTGTCGTGGTCCGCTTCAGATTGAGCCGCATGGAGGTTGCGCGGCGTGAATAACGTACCGCCAAAGAATGCGTAAAACACGCTACAATGGATGGTATCCTGTCACACAAACTTGGCTATGGGTTGTATTTCCCCCCGTGGAGCATCTATGCGCATTTTAGTCGCCGAAGATAACGCTGCGATTCGGATGATGGTTCATCAGGTTTTGGAAGATGAGGGCCATGAGGTCATTCTGGCGGAAAATGGGCTTGAGGCGCTCCAGCGAGCTTTGTCACACAAGCCTGACGCCGTGGTCCTCGACGGAAGCATGCCGATTATGGATGGCTGGGAGGTTTGCCGCCGCATCCGTGCGCAGAGCGACATGCCGATCATGATGCTGACGGTTCATGCCGAGCGCGCGGACCGCGATCGGGCGCAGACCGGCGGGGCCAATGATTTTCTCGCCAAGCCCTTCGACATCGCCGATCTTGTCGCCAAGGTCAACAACCTGCTGCGTCTTCCCCGCACCCGCCGCTAAGCTGCTTCGTAATCTCCAAAATTGAGGCTAAGAAAACAAAAAGCGGAGCATTCGATGTTCCGCTCGTTTGATTCTATTGCTTGCTCCCGCTACCTCACCGTCCAGCTGCTCGTCTCTTGATTCGTCGGATCGGCGGCGGGCGGCTGGCCGAGCGGCTTGGAGCGGATAATGATCCGCTGCGTAAACTTTTGCGGCCCCGTCAGCGGCCAGCACGCCACCATCGTCACCATCTCCTCGTCGGTGGGCTCGATGTAGCGCGCGTTTTCCAGCCGTTTCTCCAGCGGCTGCCCGACCTCGTCGACCAGAATATGATCCGTGACGGTGTACTGGTAGACCTGGTCGTTGCTGTACAGCTCGATCAGATCGCCTGGCTTGAGGTAAAAGATGTCGTTGAAGGGATACGCCTTGCCGCCGCTGTGGCCGGCCAGCACAATGTTGCCGCCATTGCCGGGATTGCTCGATCCCTTGTGATGCCCTACGCGATACTTGTCGACATCCCACACCGCGACTTCCTGCCCATCCGCCTGCTGCTGCACGGTCCAGCCGACCTCGACCACTTTCTTGTCGAGGGCGATCGCCGGGACCACAATTCGTGTGAGCGTCGAAGGGCCGGCGCTGTTGGCCTGCTTGGGAACAACATTCGTCAGCTGATCGCTGGGGGCGTTGTTGAGGATCGGAATGTTGAAGCGGCGCGGCTGCTGGGGGGTTGGCGCGGGCGTTGCCTGGGCCGGCTGCTGATCCGCTGTGCTCGGCGCCGGCGATTCCTCGGGCGCTGCCAGTCCAACGTCGTTGTCGCCGCTGGCCGCGTACACGTTGTACTGCTCATCGGCTTTAATCCCGCCGACGACCAGCAGCAGAAACAATCCGATCAACGTGAGAAGATTGCCGAATGTCCAGAAGATTTTACGCTGTCGTGTCATACCAGATCGTGATTCCGCTTCCCATCGTTCGTATTGTTGTAATCTACGTAACATGGCTACCGCACGATCTATACCTGCAACACATCCAGCACGCGTTCGATGTCGTCCAGAGAGTTGTAGAGATGCGGCGAGAGACGTACGCCGCCCTCACGCAGCGCGCCCACAATCCGCGCTGCCCGTAGCGAGTCGAACAGATCTTGCGCCGAGCGTTGCGGATGCGAGAACGTGATGATCCCCGAGCGATGCTCCGGCTCAAGCGGCGTCAGAATCCGGTAGCCCATCTCGCCCAGCTGATACGCCAGTCGATCGGTCAGCCGCCGCAGATGCTGCTCGATCCGCTCCTGCCCGACCTCCATCAGCAGGCCCAGGCTTTGCTCCAGCCCCGCGATCCCAACCAGCGAACGTGTGCCCTCCTCGTAGCGCGCCGCGCCGTCCGTCAGCGGCGTGTCGTAGTCGAACGCCGTATAGTCGCGCCAGTCCACGCCCAGCCAGCCAACATTCGCCGGTTGCAGCAGATCGCGCACGCGCTGGTTGACGTACAGCACGCCCACACCCTGCGGCGAGAGCAGCCACTTGTGCGCGCCGAACGCGCAGAAATCGACCGGCACTGCGCTGAGATCCAGCGGCAGCGCGCCAACACCCTGGATCGCATCCAGGCTCAGCAGCACACCGCGCCGCGCACAAAGCTCGCTGACAGCGTTGAGATCGATCCGAAAGCCCGAGCTATACTGCACCCAGGAGATCGCCAGCAGCCGCGCGCCCGCCATCGCCGCGTCAAGATCGCTGAGGCAGATCTTACCGTTGCGCGGCTGTACAAAGCGCACCGTCACGCCGCGCTGCTGAAGCGCCAGCCAGGGATACACATTCGCCGGAAATTCGCCGCGCACCGTCACGATCACATCGCCCGGCTTCCAGGGCAGACTGGCCGCCACAATGCTGAGGCCCTGACTGGTATTTTTGGTAAACGCGATCTCATCGGTGCCGACGTTCAGCAGACGGCTGACGAGCTTGCGTGTTCGCGCGATCGAGCTAAACCACTTGGCCTCGGCCAGCACGCCTTTGTCGCGGAAATCTTGCGCCAGCTGGGCGACCACATCGGCGGTGCGACGTGGCAGCGGCCCCAGAGCAGCATGATTCAGGTAGGTGTAGCGCTCGACAACAGGAAATTCGGCCTGGCGCAGCGCGTTCAGATCGACAATAGACGTGGCGTTACCGATGCTCATACGATGATGATACCAGCGCCATAATCGATTGACAAGAGTAGCGGGCGTTTAGATTATGTTTGTGTGAAGACTCAGCTCTGCGGCGGCAGCCATTCCTTGGCATCAAGCACCATGGCCGCATAGCGCATGTACACCGTCGCCGCGCTCCAGCGAAGATACTCGCGGATCGAGTCGTAGTGCGGATCGTCCAGGTAGGCATGCTCTTCGGCGGGACCAAGCTCACTCCAGAAGGTGCTCAGCTCACGAAAGCCTAGCCGCCGGTAAAGCCGCAGCGCCCGCGTGTTGTGCAGGCTTACGTCGAGGTAGAGCCGTGTAAAGCGCAGCGGGCCGAAAAACGCATCCAAAAAGCCACGTAGCGCCTCCTCGCCGTAGCCCTGGCCGGTGTAGGGCAATCCCAGTCCAATTCCCAGCCGCGCGCTGTGTGGTCGTGGCTGAATGTCACGAATGCCGAGATGACCGATCACCATGTCGCCGGTGGGTGCCGGGTGCCCTTTGGGCGTGGCGAGAATCGTCCACTCCCGCCGTCGAGGATCGGCGGAGCGCGTCACGAAGAACAGATCGGCGGTGCCGTTCCCGTGGATCATCTGCGGCCAGTTGAAGATCTCATCTAGCGGATCGGGATAGCGCGGCCACGCGGCCATCGCGTCCAGATCTTCGCGCTGCATGGGCCGCAGCACCAGTCGTGGTGTTCTGATGATCATGCCGACGGCGAGCCCGTAGACCAGTCGCGCATGACCTCGGCCAGCAGCACCGGACGATTGGTCATAATGCCCTCGACGTCGAGCGCCAGCAAGCGCCGCATGATCGATGGATCATCGACCGTCCACACATTGACCGCGTAGCCCGCCTGGCGCACACGTGGGATCAGCACTTCGAGCTGTGGCAAACGCCAGGATGGATGCCAGGCGCGCGCTCCGAGCTGTTCCAGCGCTACCAGTGGCCACGCAGGATCGTTGGCGTCCGGCGCTGCGCTGGAGTCAGTCAGGACACCACGAGCCAGCTCCGGCGCGATCTCACGCATCGACTGAAGCGCGGCCGGATCGAATGAAGAGATGATCACCTGCTCGGCGATGCCATGTCGATGAATCGTCTGCGCGACCGCCGCCTCGATGCCCGCGACTTTGATCTCGACGTTGAGCAGCAGGCCGGTCTCGCGAGCCCAGGCGCAGACATCGTCGAGAATCGGCGTGCGCTCGCCTCGCAGATCGATCGCCTGCATCGCCGCCAGCGTCAGCAATCCCACAGCATCCGCGCGACCGTTCCAGCGCTCAGTCGTGTCGTCGTGAAATACTACGATCGCGTCGTCGCCGGTGGGACGCACATCGAACTCGATCATCTGCGCGCCCTGTCGTCGGGCCAGCTCAAAGGCTGCCAGCGTGTTTTCGGGCGCTTCCGCCGAAGCTCCGCGATGAGCAATAATGCGTGTGTTCATGGTTGTATTCAAGGTTCACGGCCCACTCTTAACGAATGGGCCGTGTAACAAACGTGTGTTTACAGGTGTGCGAAGTTTAACCAGCCGCTTCCAGCAATTGTTCGCTCACATACTCAGGGCCGCCGGGCCGCCGCGCGTCGTGCGACAGCATTGGCGCCAGCAGGCGCTGGACGGCCATCACATGGCTACAGGTGTGCCAGGAATGGAAAAAGTTACAATCGCAAGACCAGGAGTCCCCATCGAGCGAAATAATATGATCCCCGCTGCCCCGGAAGCGGGCACTGAGCTTCTCGATCGTGAAGCGCTCCGGCTCCTGGGCATACCGCTTGGCTTTCTCAATCTTGTTGATCAGATCCGAGTGCATGGCCTTAACCTCCTCGTCTAGCTAAGCGACACCGGGGGAGAAACACACGTTCCGAAACTTACCGCATATACACACAAAGGGCGGTCACAGAGTTTCTTCGCTCTGCGCCGCCCTTCAAAACAGCTCAACTGGTGCTGCTGATCGTTGCATGTACTGCGTCCTTGCCTCTCCTAAAGAGATTGTGCGATCATTATCCCATAGCTCCCACAGCGCGTCAAGCATGGCAAGGTGACGTCCCGGCGCGCTACGTGGCGATCGCTCCAGTGAGCAGGCCGCTCACAGTCTTGATGGTGCAGCAAAAAACACGTCCTCCCACGATGCAGCAGGACGTGTCTTGCGCAGATCCGGCTTACGACAGCAGCGATTCAGCCTCGACGATCGCCTGGGCGATGTCTTTGACCTTGCAGTGACGATCGCGGGCGCGCTGCCGCATCAGCTCGTAAGCTTCGTCCTCGCTCAGCTGGCGGCGCTGCATCAGAATGCCTTTGGCGCGCTCGATCACCTTACGCGACTCCAGCGTTTCTTGCAGGGTATCGACCTGATCGCGGAGCTTCTGCATCTCACGGAAGCGCGCGATCGCCACGTCGATTGCGGGCGGCAGCTCCTCGGGATTGATCGGCTTGACCAGGTAACCCAGCGCGCCCGATGACTCGGCCTTGCGAATATGCTCGCTATCGCTGTAGGCCGTCAGCATGATCACGGGCGTCGGGTGCTGCTTGGCGATCTGCTGCGCGGCCGCGTCGCCGCCTAGCTCCGGCATCTGCATATCCATGATCACAATATCGGGTGTAAGCTGCGCACACAGACGCACGGCCTCATTCCCGGTGCGCGCGACGCCGACAACGGTGTATCCCAGGTTGGTCAGCTGCTCTTCAAGTGTCAGCGAGACCAATTCATTATCTTCAGCGATGAGTACACGAGTTTCAGCCATGATGATGATCCTTGTCGGAGTCGAGCGTAGCTTCAACCGGACGCGCTACCGTGCTCTTCTCTTGGCGGAGGTGATGTCCGGTCTGTTCGTGCGTACATTATAATGCTGACTGCAACTTCATGGTAGATAAAAGGAGCCGATGATGCCTGCGTTACCGCCGTGGCTGCTCCGCTGGCAAGCCGCCGCCGATCCTTCGATCATCTTTGACAACACGCGATACATATCCGAGCGCGGCGTGACGCTGCGCGCAGACGCTCACGAAGGCGCGCTAACGGGACCGCCCTGTTCCGCAGCCTGGACCAAAGCCACGCCCTCCTGGTCTGTCGATGCGCCCGTAGGAACCTCGATCACTGTGCTGCTGCGCGCGGATCTCGGCGAGCGCTGGACGGGCTGGTATGCGCTTGGGGAGTGGTCATCCGATCCCGAGCTGCGCCACAGCATCGACGATCAGTCGGATGCCGACGGCGAGGTTGCGACTGATACGCTGCTGCTGCGCCGGCCCGCTCAGGCGATCCAGTGGCGCGTGGTTTTTCGCGGCTGTGATCAGGCAGCTCCACTACTGCGCAGCATCGCCGTCGCCCTCGATCCTGTCGTCGCAGCAGATGCCGAGCCGGTGCTCGCGCCAATCGCGCCGCTGCCGGTGCCCGAGCGCTCACAGATGGTCTATCCGAACGGCGGCCCGGTCTGGTGTTCGCCAACCTCGCTGACGATGCTGCTGGCCTACTGGGCCGAGCGAACCAAATGGCCGCAGCTGGCTCCATTCCTCGATCCGCAGGTGGTGCCGGAGATCGTCGCGCCGGCCGTGTATGATTCCGTCTACCAGGGCACCGGCAACTGGCCGTTCAACACCGCCTACGCGGCCACGCTCGGCCTTGAGGGCTACGTCGTGCAGCTCGGCGGGCTCGGCGATCTCGCTCCGTGGCTGGCGGCGGGCGTGCCGCTGGTAGCAAGCATCGCATGGCAGCCCGGCGACCTGGACGGCGCTGCGGTCGGGCACAGCAACGGGCATCTCGTGGTGGTGGTGGGTATCGCGGAGAACGGCGATGTGATCGTCAACGATCCGGCTGCCGATCCGCGTAAGGGCGAGTCTGTGCGCCGCAGCTATCCGCGCGCGCAGTTCAGCCGTGCCTGGCAGCGATCAGGTCGAACCGTGTATCTGGTCTATCCGCCGGAAGCGGTGAGCTAGATGATTGCCGGATCGCTGTGGCTAGAAGCGCCAGATCGGCTCGGTTGAATCCGGGTAGGGCTGAGGCGGGCCTGGCAGAATCTCGCGCAGGTAGCTCTCGATCCCGCGATCGAACTCCCAGTTGCGGGGATAGCCCAGCGACACCTCTTCGAAGCGCACGCCGTCGCGGTAGTCGGTGGCGCGCATGTGGAGATGGCCATACACCACGGTCGAGATCGGAAAGCGCGTGTGCCAGTCTTCGGTTCGCCGCGTGCCGCACCAGATCGAGAAGCGCGGGATGCGCGACAGCCGTACCAGATCGTTGCGCAGCGGCCAGTGCCCGATCACAATCAGCGAGGCGGTGCGCGGCACCAGCGAAAGCCGGCGCTCGGTGTAGGCCACGCGCGCCGCGCACCACTCGGACCGTGATCCGTAGGGATCTGGATGGAGCACGAACTCGTCGCTGCACACCACGTCGGTCTCCTCAGCCCAGGCGACGGCGCGCTCGGCTGGAACATCATCCGGGCGAAAACTGTAATCGTAGAGCGTGAAGATCGGCGCGAGCACGTAGGGCTTGGACGAGCCCGGCCAGGCGACATACGGATCTTCGGGCGTGAGCACGCCGTACTCGCGGCAGGTCGAGACCAGGCGTCGGTACTTGGCATCGCCACGCAGCGCTGCGCGATCGGATGGCATCGTCCAGAGGTCGTGGTTGCCGGGCACCCAGAGCAGCTGCGCGAAGCGTCGTGTCAGCACGGCCAGCGCAAAGCGCAGCTGCTCTTCGGTCTCGCCGATGTCGCCGCCGAGAATGAGCCAGTCTTCAGGATGCGGTGGGAGCGCTTCGAGCGCTTGCCGGTTGGAAGTACAGGCGAGGTGGAGATCGCTGATCGCATAGAGTTTCATTGAGTCGCCTGCATCTAACGTAGTTCCTGATCCAGCAAATCTGGATCGTGGCTAAAGATCGTCATAACTGATTATAGTTTGAATTAGGCCAAAAGCAAAGGAATGTGCCGATCGACCGCGCTGGACTCAGAGATCGTTGAGCGCGCTTGCCGAGCGCTCGGCAGGCGCTCTGCTCAGCCGGCGGCGCAGCCAGAAGCCTACGCCGATCACCAGCGTGTAGAGCAGGCCGAGCACGATCAGTGCAAACTTTGGGATCGCGAACCACTGCGCGATCAGCGGCCACGGCTGCCCGGTTCGGCCTTCCAGCATATAGAGCAGCCCCACGTTTTCGATCGCGTCGAACAGCGCCGCCAACCACTGTAGCCAGGCCAGATACAGCCCGGCTCTAGCCAGCCGGCGGCGCTTCCCCACCAACGAGGCGGCCCACACGCAGCCCAGGCTGATCGCCGTCGAGTAGGTCAGCAGAAACAGGTAATCGAGCCTGACGCCGAACAGCGCCTGCTCGCGTACTGCAGCGTCCCATGAGTCGATGATCGCGCGGGCGCTGGCTTCGGTGCCGGCTAGCTCCAGCGAGACGATCCCGTAGGGCGCGGCCGGCGTTGTGAGCGGCCCGGCCATCAAGCGGTTGATCACAACAGTCAGCGCGAGCATCATCCAGAAGATCAGGGCGCGGCGTTGCCTGGGGATGGGATAGCGCATACAGACGACCTCCTGGAACCGATTATAGCGCCGGCATCAATGCTGCGCGACCAGCTTAAGCACTACGCGTCCTGAGCCAGGCCCAGGACGCGTCTTCGATTCTCTCACGCTTTGGCGCGCTACTGCTGAGTATCAACCCAGCCGCCGCGCGTCGTGTTCGACCGACGGACGGCGTCCAGCACCCGCTGTACACGATCGCCGTCCGCGAAGGTTGCCGCCGGAGCCAGCGCCTCGCGATCGCCGGAGAGCGCCCGCTTGAATGCGTGGCCCAGATACACCGAGCCGCGCGGAAACTCGGCGGCGTCCAGCTGCGCAGGCACGTCTACGGTGTGAGCCGGCGTGGCGTCTACGAATGTCTCGCCCTCGGAGAGCAGCAGCCGTCCAGTCTCAAGTCGCAGTGCGCCGTGCTCGAAGTGCGCCGTGAGCCGCGTCGGCTCGTTCGTGCCCGCCACCGTGCTCAGCGTGATCGCGCCGATCACATCGCCGGGAAGCTGGAACAGCAGCGCCGAGTAATCGTCGGCAGTGACCGGCTGCGGGCCGTGATCGCCGGGACACTCGCGCACAAACGTGTGTGTCAGCCCGTTGACTGCCGCGATCGGGCCGAACAAAAACTGAATCGTATCGATCATGTGCGATCCCATCGCGCCCAGCACACCGCCGCCCTGACTGGCGTCGGCCCACCAGGTCCAGGGACGGCTCGGATCGCGCCGCGCGCCGTTGCTGACCATGCCTTCGATGTGATGCAGCTTGCCCAGCCGCCCGCTCTGCACCTCCTGGCGCGCCTGCTGAAGCGCGGGCAAGAAACGCAACTCGTGATCGATGATCGCGAATGACTGCTCGTGCGCTGCGGCGACCGCGACCATTGCCTCCGCTTCGTCGATGTTCATCGCCATCGGCTTTTCGCACAGCACATGCTTGCCGGCTTCCAGCGCGGCGATCGCCATCTCGCGGTGCAGGTTCGGCGGCGTGATGATGCTTACCAGTTGGACATCGTCCCGGCCCAGCACCTCGCGCCAATCATTGGTCGCAAAGCCGATATTCAGCTCCTGCGCCAGCCGCTCAGTCTTTGCGCGGTCGCGCCCGACGAGCGCAACAATCTCCAGGCCGGCAGCACGAAACGCAGGAATCTGAACGCGCGTGCCCCAGCCGGTGCCAATAATTGCAATGCTCATAGCTCATTCAAGGCTTGGCTGCTTGCCCCACAAACCGGGACGAGCGGCGAGTTGTTAGTTCAGCACGGTCACGTCGTCGTAGCCAGCCTCGTTGATTGCCTCGACGATCGTCTCGGGCGAAACGCTCTCGTCGGCCTGGACGCTCACGCGCTTGGTGCCAAGGTCGACCTTCACGTTCTGCACGCCGCTGATGCCGGTCACTTCTTTGGTGATCGCGCTGACGCAGTGCTGGCACGACATCGACGGAACATTGAAATCTTGGGTCATGATGAACATACTCCTTTGTTGCTTGCCTATCTGAATCATACTCCGCATTGGATGTGCCAACAATGCGCTAGATCGCCTAGACGAGCAAATCAGCCGTCGGGCAATAAAAAAAGGCCAGACATTGCGTCTGACCTGTGTGACTATAGAAGATTGTTAGCGGCCGACTTCTGCCAGTTTCATCTGCCAGCCCTCAAGATCGGTGGACTGCAAACCTTCGGCGACGGCGCGGGCTTCGTCAAGTGTTAGCTCGCCGATGATGGCGTACGGAATGCCCTGCTCTTCCCAGAAGATGCTGTAGCCGGAGCCGCGATCGTACGCTGTGGCCTTGTTGGTGCGGACTGTGATCTCGGCCATCTGGCCGGCATCGGTGGGGCGCTCACTGGCCGGGCTGCTCTTGCCGCCGACGATCGTCGCCACCGAGTCGCGCTGTCCGACGCGGCCAAGGTTGAGGCTAAAGCCGCTGGCATCCGCCGACGCGCCGACCGGACGAACTTCCAGGCCATCGGGCAATACGTCCGGGAAGAGATAGAACGCGCCTTCGGTCGGCTCGTGGGTGTCGGGCTCGGTGCTGCCGGGCTGCTCCGATGCCGGTGGGTTGCCGCCGGCCGGCGCGGAGGCCAGCTTGCTTTGCCAGGTCGCCAGATCCACGGGCTGGAGCGATTCGGCGATCGCGCGGCCCTGCTCGATCGTCAGGTCGCCGATGATGGCATACGGAATACCCTGCTCTTCCCAGAAGATGCTGTAGCCAGTGCTGTGATCGTAGGCTGTGCCCGTGGTGTTGCGGATGCGAATCTCGGCCATCTGACCGGCGTTGGTGGGCGGCTCGCCTGCCGGGCTGCTCTTGCCGCCGACGATCGAGGCTGCGGGAGGCTGTCCGCCAGCGCCGCCGATGTCAAGGCTGAAGCCGTTCGCGTCCGCCGATGAGCGCGCCGGGCGAAGCTCAAAGCCGTTTGGCAGCTGTGCCGGCCATAGATAGACCAGACTTCCCGTCTGCGGCGCGGCTGGTGTGCTCGGCTCCGCCGCCGTCGAGGGCTGCGGGCTGGGCTGTTCTGTTGTCGGGCTGGCGGGCGCTGTTGAAGACGCGGGTGACGATGATGGTGACGACGATGGTGACGGCTGAGCGGATGGTGAGCTACCGGCTCCGGGTGCGGCCGGAATAGGTGCGGGAGCGCCACAAGCGCTAAGCAGTAAAACAGCGATCAGACTCATCCAAATAGTCAGGTGACGTGGTCGATGCAGGGTTGCCATGTATCTATCTCTCCTTGGGGGGAGGGCTTTGTGTTACTCCCAAACAATAGCGTAAACTGGATAGCAACGGTATACTTGCGGTGTGATGCGCCTCTGACGATTTGGTTCAGCTCTATCAGGACTTGCTCAAGGCGTTATCAGATTGCCGTGTCGCTGGCGTCATTCGCCGTATCAGGAATTTCTATGTACACCACAACGCCTACCACAATTGTTGAGCTTCGCTTCGGGCCGCTGGATGTTCCCTTGATCGAGCCGTTCGCGATCGCTACCGGCGCGCAGCCGACTGCACATAACGTGCTGGTCGAGATTATTCTGGCCGACGGCACGCGCGGCTATGGCGAGGCCGCGCCGTTTCCCGCAGTCACCGGCGAGAGCCAGGCCAGCACTCTGGCGGCTCTAGATGCGCTGCGTCAGGTCGTTGTCGGTGGAGATGTGCGGCAGTGGCGCACTCTGGCGCAGGATCTCAAGGCTGCCGATCTCAAAGCAGCGGCGGCGCGCTGTGCTCTGGAGACCGCGATCCTGGACGCGCTGACCAGGCGAGCAGAAATGCCGCTGTGGGCCTTCTTTGGCGGCGCGAGCACCGAGTTGGAGACGGACATGACGATCACGGCGGGATCGGTGGAACATGCGGCGGAGTCGGCGCGCTCGATCGCGGCGCGTGGCATCAAGACGATCAAAATCAAGATCGGCGGCGCTCCTGATCTGGACCGAGCGCGGATCTCGGCGATTCATGCCGCGTTTCCTGAGGCACCGCTGATTTTGGACGGCAACTGTGGCTACGATGCGAGCGGCGCGCTTGCGCTGCTTGAGCAGCTGCGCTCTGACGGCATCTCGGTGGCGCTCTTTGAGCAGCCGGTCACGCGCTACGATCTGGCCGGGCTGGCACAGGTAGCCCGCGAGGGCGCTACACCGGTCGCGGCCGACGAGTCGGTGACAACAGCCGCAGATGCGCTGCGAATCGCGCAGGAGCGAGCGGCGCATGTGGTCAACATCAAGCTCATGAAGGCTGGCATTGTAGAGGCGTTGGCGATCGCGTCGATCTGCAAGGCGGCGGGCATCGGCCTGATGATCGGCGGGATGGTCGAGACGCTGCTGGCGATGAATATGAGCGCGCATTTCGCGGCCGGGCTTGGCGGCTTCTCGTTCGTGGATCTGGACACGCCGATGTTTATGGCCGAGCAGCCGCTACGTGGTGGCTGGGTCCAGACCGGCGGCCGGCTCTCGATCGCTCACGTGGCGGCCGGCCACGGCGTCGAGCCGATCGCAGAGCTACTGGATTAAACACAACGGCCAGTCACATTGTGACTGGCCTTCGTTGGTGCCAAGGACCAGGATCGAACTGGTGACCCCACACTTTTCAGGCGTGTGCTCTACCAACTGAGCTACCTTGGCATGTTATTTTTATATGGTGGGCGATGAGGGACTTGAACCCCCGACATTCTGTGTGTAAAACAGACGCTCTAGCCAACTGAGCTAATCGCCCAAGTTGCCATCCCAGCTATGAATATCTACACCCCTGGTCTTCAGGGCATGACACCAAATACATAGTACTTGGAGATTACTAAGCTGATTATTACTCCTCTTACTATCAATATGATCTACATCTAGCATGCGAATATCTTTACTATATCCGCATTTGGCGCATGTTACACCATACGCACGTATAGCCATAGAACGATAGTATGAAAGTCCAGTTCCGTAATGCTTCGGTTGTATCTCCTTGATACCACCTATACGCTGAGCTGCGATCTTGCAATCCCTGCTGCAAAAATACAAGCTGGACTTTGATCGCCTTGTGTCTGATGCTGGCCTATTGAAGCTTATACCACATTGAGCACATTTTAGCGTGATACGCGGTTTCCGAAATCTGATACCGCACGTAATAGAGCAGAACTTACGTTGATTTCGGAACTTGTACTCTGTCGTGAATAACTTACCACATTGTAGGCAAGTCATCTCAATAGTTCGCATATTTGTTAAAGAATTTGGTGCCGAGGAAGGGACTTGAACCCTTACGGGGTTGCCCCCACTACCCCCTCAAAGTAGCGCGTCTGCCAATTCCGCCACCTCGGCCTGGTGCGTTGCGTATTATACAGTCATCGGCGGCTTTGTCAAGGGGAATTACGAGAACAAAAGAACCAAAGAACAAAGGAACAAAAAAGGCTGAGGAGCTACATCTAGAACTCAGAACCTAGAACCCAAGATCAAAGCAGTCCCATATCATTTCTCTAGCTTGTCGCAACCCGGTGGCATAATTTCTTTGTTCCCTTGTTTACTTGTTCCTTTGTTTGCCCGCATGGGTGAGGGCCTGACTCATCCAATGGTAGGCTACGGGCTGCCCCTGGTTGAACGCCTGCTGCTCGTCCTGACTCACCGGAGTAAATCCCGCTCGCAGATAGCAGGCGATCGCACCGTGGTTATCAGGGAACACTCGCAGAAACGCACGCGGATACTCCGTGCGTCTCGCCGCCTCCAGCAGCAGCCGCACCAATGCCACACCGATTCCTTGACCACGACGCTCCGGCGCAACGATCAGCCGCGCCCGCTCAACCTCCTGCTCGGCCGCATCAACCCAAAGCTCGCCGTAGCCGAGCAGCGTATTCTGGCTGCTGAGCACGTAGGGCTGGACATCAGGATCGGCGTGCCAGCGCTGGATGACCTCCGGCGGAAGCGGCCAGCGCGTCTGTGGCCCGGCCCACCAGCGCGCCTCGACGATCGACTGCGGCCAGGTAAGAATGGCTGCCGCGTCTTGTGGTGAGTAGCGCCGTAGCTGAAGCGTATTCCCGCTGTTGAGCATAGTTTTGCCTCTGAAAGCTAAAACACCATCTTACAGCATAGATCCTGCAAAATGGCTGTGATATGCCGTGTGGCCGAACCAAGAGCGCGACGGCCATGTTACAATGTAGCCACTATGCGCATCTGGGCAATCGCCGACCTGCATTTATCTTTTGCCATGCCGAAGCCGATGGATGTTTTCGGCGAACGCTGGCGTGATCATCCTCAACGTATCGCCGCCGCGTGGCGTGACCGCATCGCCGAGGATGATCTTGTGCTGATCGCGGGCGATAACTCCTGGGCGCTCAAGCTGCCCGAAGCGCTCGTCGACCTGCGCTGGATCGCTGAGCTGCCCGGTCAAAAAGTGCTGACCAAAGGCAATCACGATTACTGGTGGGACTCCGCGCGTAAACGTCGGGCCGAGCTACCGCCGCGCATGATCCTGGTCGAGGCCGATGCGGTGGAGTGTGGCGGCTGGGTGCTGTGCGGAACGCGCGCCTGGCTGACTCCCGGCCATCCTTCATTTAATCACGAGACCGACGAGCGGATCTACAAGCGGGAGCTGGGCCGTCTGGAGCGCGCCCTGGCTGCGGCGCAGCGGCTCTCGGGCGGCGAGAAGCCGATCGGCGTGCTGCTGCATT
>DASWTQ010000806.1:0-18893 GCA_036402055.1 Herpetosiphonaceae bacterium | reverse complement strand
GCCGTCGGTCAGCAGCAGCACGGCGCGCTGCTGGTTTTTGTTGGCCGCGCTCTGGAGCACCTGCTCGGAAAGATCCAGCGCCTGGCCCATGTAGGTCCAGTTCGACAGCTCGTCGGGCGCCTCGATCGCATTGAAGCGATCCCAGGCAAACTGCGAGAAGCCGTCGATCTCGCTCAAGCTCATCATCGCCTGCGTTGTCTGGGCGTCGCCCATCGAGACCAGGCCGATCTGATCGCCTTTGGCCCCGAGGTTGACAAACAGCTTGGCGGCTGAGATCCGCATGTCACGCGGATCGTTCTCCTGCATCGAGCCGGAGTTGTCGATCACCAGCACCGCGTCGATGCGGGTATCGATAGCATCCTGCGCTGCGGCAACCGGTGCCAGACTGGCCATGATTGCGAGCAGACACAGCGGGATCAATAAGCTTATAAATCGTCGCATGTGCTCCTCTCACCAAGCGTAAAGCCTGCCTGCGCTCGTCGCCGGTAGGCCGAACATTCTATCGACGCGATCACCAGTAGCTTTTCCGCTCGAACGGATTGCTGCTGGTATCGCGGAAAACGCGCGAAACGTCGTGACCTTGCCCGTTGAGCCGGGCCTCGCACTGCGGCCGCACGCCGGTCCAGACCAGCTCGCCGTCGCGGCGCATAAAGATCTCCTGGCCGGTGATCACATCGCTCTGGAGGCCGGTAACCTCGAAGATCGTATCGACCTGGCGCTGCTCGCCCTCGCGGGTGCGCTTGCAAAAGATCACCAGATTCACGGAGCGCGTGATCATCTCCAGCACCGCGTTGCTGGGCATGCCTTCGCCGGTCATCAGCGTGTAGGTATGCATCTTGGCCAGCGCCTCGCGGGGATTGTCGGCGTGCAGCGTGCACATCGAGCCCTCGTGGCCGCTGGTCATCGCGGTCAGCACGTCGAGCGCCTCAGGGCCGCGCACCTCGCCGACGATGATCCGGTTGGGCCGCATGCGCATCGCGTTTTTCACCAGATCGCGGATCGTGATGATCTTGCCGCCGGGCATCATATGCGCCTCAAGCGCGCACACGTCTTCCAGCAGATGATCCAGCGCCAGCTCGCGCGTCTCCTCGATCGTGACGATGCGCTCGTCGGGACCGATACAGGCGCACAGCGCGTTCAGCAGCGTGGTCTTGCCGGTGCTGGTGCCGCCGCAGATCAGCAGGTTCAGGCCCGACTGCACTGCCGCTTTCAAAAACTGGCTCGGTCCCGCGCTGAGCATTCCCAGCTGAACCAGATCGTCGAGCGTGCGCTCGCGCAGCACGAAGCGGCGGATCGTCACGGTGGTTGCGGGAGCCAGCGGCGTGATCACGACGTTGAGCCGCGAGCCGTCGGGCAGCCGCACATCGACCAGCGGCGACGTGTCGTCGAGGATGCGGCCTGCCGTGCGAACCATTCCGCCGATCACCGCGCGCAGCTCGTCGTCGTCGCCAAAGCCCAGCTGCTTGGCGATCTTGCGGCCACCGCGAATCACGAACGCCTTGTGCGGCCCGTTGATCATCACTTCTTCGACCTGCGGATCGCTCAGCAGTGTTGCCAGCGCCTGTTCGCCTGCTAGCGGGCTTGCTTCAGTCATCGCACACCATTACGAGAAGAACCAAGAACCAAGAACCAAGAACTTAGAGATCACGTTTTGTTCTTTGTTCCGTTGTTCTTTATTCTCGATACGTCTATACCTCTAGGAGAAGAACAGAGAACACATGGATCGGTTTGATTTTTTTGTTCTTTGTTCCGTTGTTCTTTGTTCTTGAGCTACACTTCAACCACTTCCGCGTGGCTTTCGAAGATCTCCCGATCGATCGGGATGCCGTAGCTTTCGAGCTGATCCAGGCAGCGCGGCACGTAGCCCGTCGTCACAAAGTTGCCCTGGACCTGGCCATCCTTGACGCCGGTCTGCTGCCAGCGCCAGATCGGCCGCACTTGCACCGTGCCGTCGCTGATGCCGAGCACCTCGGCCACTTCCAAGCAGCGGCGCTGCCCATCGACCAAGCGCCCGAGCTGGATCACCACGTTGAGCGTGTTGGCCATCTGCTCGCGCACAGCCGCGTTGGTCAGGCCGGTCTCGGCGAAGAGCGCCATCGTTTCAAGGCGCGAGAACGCGTCGTAGGGCGAGTTGGCGTGCACAGTGGTCATCGAGCCCTCGTGGCCGGTGTTCATCGCCTGCAACATGTCGATCGACTCGGCGCCGCGCACCTCGCCGACGATAATGCGGTCGGGCCGCATACGCAGCGCATTACGCACCAGCTGCCGGATCGTGACCTCGCCGTCGCCGTACTGGTCGGCCTGACGCGCCTCAAGGCGAATCACATGCGATTTCGCCAGCCGCAATTCCGCCGCGTCCTCGATCGTCACGATACGCTCGTGGTCGGGAATAAACGACGACAGCGCGTTGAGGAAGGTGGTTTTACCGGAGCCGGTGCCGCCCGAAACCAGCACGTTGAGCTTGGCGATCGCGCAGCCGCGCAGGAAATCGAGCATATCCTGAGTCATCGCCTTGCGCTCGACCAGCTCCTGGCCGGTGAATGCAGCCGGACGGAAGCGGCGGATCGTCATCACCGGGCCGAGCAGCGACAGCGGATCGATCACGACGTTGACGCGCGAGCCGTCGGGCAGACGTGCATCAACCATGGGCGACGACTCGTCGATGCGGCGACCCAGCGGCGCGACGATCGTGTTGATCACGTTGAGCAGATGCTGCTCGTCGCGGAACTTGATGTGCGGCAGCCGCTGCATCTTGCCGTTGGCCTCGATATAGACCGTGTCCGGGCCGTTGATCATGATTTCGGTCACGTCCGGGTTGCTGAACAGCTCGACGCCCAGCTCGCTCTCGATGTAGTGCGGCGTGAACCGTGAGCGATCGATGTCGGCGTTGTAGCGGCGCAGGCGCGGCAGCGCTTTGGGCACCACGCCGGTCGGCGTGAAGTCGCCGAAGACGCGGCCGGTATCGCCGATGCCTTTGTGCTCGTAGACGAAAATATCTTTGAGCACGATGTCGCCGTGCTTCATGCCCTGGACTTCCGAGACCGACACAAGCTTGCGCTCGCCGCCGGGCATACGATTCTGCTGCACGACAATATTGATCGCGCTCGACAGCTGCTCACGGATCGCCTCAAGCGGCAGCTGCGATGCGCCCTCGGCCCACAGAACCATCGTCTCAAGGCGCGAGAAGGCATCCGTCGGCGAGTTGGCGTGCACAGTGGTCATCGAGCCCTCGTGGCCGGTGTTCATCGCCTGGAGCATGTCGAGCGTTTCAGCGCCGCGCACCTCGCCGACGACGATGCGGTTAGGCCGCATACGCAGCGCGTTACGCACCAGCTGCCGGATCGTGACCTCGCCCTTGCCTTCGAGGTTCGGCGGTCGCGCTTCCATACGCAGCACATGCGGATGCACGCGGAAGAATTGCAGCTCGGCCGCGTCCTCAACCGTGATGATGCGCTCGTCGTGGGGAATAAAGCCGGCCAGCACGTTAAGCAGCGTGGTCTTACCGGAGCCGGTACCGCCCGAGACCAACACGCTCAGCTTGGAGATTACACAGGCGCGCAAAAATTCCGCCATCTCCTCGGTCAGCGTGCCGTTGCGGATCAAGTCCTCCATCGAGAACGGCGTGCGCCGGAAGCGGCGGATGGTCATCGTCGGGCCTTGCAGCGACAGCGGCGGCACCACGGCGTTGACGCGCGAGCCATCGGGCAGGCGCGCGTCCACCATCGGCGACGACTCGTCGATGCGGCGGCCAAGCGGCGCGACCACACGATCGATGATATGCCGGACATGATCCTCGTTCATGAAGACCACGTTCGGCGCTTTCTGGATCAGGCCGTTGCGCTCGACAAAGATTGCGTCGGGGCCATTGACCATGATCTCGGTGATATACGGATCGGACAGCAGCGCTTCGAGCGGACCAAAACCAATCGTCTCGTCCAGAATGGCCTTGATGATCGCGGTCCGCTCGCTCTGGGTGATCAGCCGGCCTTCCTCGCTGATCATCTGGCCGACCAGCGATTCCACACGGGTTCGCAGCTGGTCGGACGGCAGCGCGATCAGGCTCGCCAGATTCGACTCGCGCAGGAGTCGATCATGGTAGTGCCGGACAAGCTGGTTCTGAACGTGAGTCCGCTCGTGCAACGCCATGCGCTATTCCTAACCTTTTCACAGACTGTATGACCACTGTGGCGCGTGGATCGGCGCACCGGTGGCCTGAACGATGGTTTCAGCCTAACATAGCCCTCGCGCACTGTCAGCGCTGCTTTGCTCAGGTTGATGCTCAGGCGTGCTATACTGAAACTATGTTGCTGATGTGGATGCTGTAAAACGCGCTTACCGAGCGCGATCAGGAGAGGAGATCGGTCGCCCAACGAGTGTCGCTCGTGTTTGCCCCTGTGCCATGTTTCGATCGCCCTCTGTGCCAAAATTAGTTGTTTAATTTTGACACATACCCACATCGAACGCACGATTTGCTGCGTTTGAAGAAATAGCAGGAACGAAGATTCCCAGGTTTCTACGGTTGCCCCCCGCTGAGAACCACGAATCTCGCTGCCGCGCAACGACGCAATGACGCGCCGAGGCCAGACAGATGCTGTGCGCTTGTGAGGATCGTTATAAGATTCGGATGCAGCATGAAACCGAGCGCACAGGTAGTCGTATTTTTTTCATGCCTACAATCGACAGTGAGTCACCATCGACGATCGCGCCTAGCGCATATGGTGCTTCTGGAGCATGGATGCACGACATGGACGAACCATCGACGCTGTTGTTGCCGGTCCTAGGTGATGCTGATCTGCGCGCGATCTTCCGCAGTGACGAGCGGGCGATCTGGCGCTATCGCTTGCTCAAAGCCCTTCTCCACGAAGGCTATACCATTCGCGAGGCCGCGCAGCAGTTTGGGACGACACCCGAGACCGTGCGCCATCTGCGGTCCACATTCCTCGAAACCGGCCACCTCGATGTGCTGCGCTCCAAACGCCGTGGCGCTGCCGGGCATCTGCTGCGGCAGACGCCGCTGGCCCAGGCGGTAGCCCAGGAGCTGGCCGCCGATCCCGACGCCAGCGGCGGCACGGTCTGGCGACGAGTCAAAGCCAACCTCAACGGCAGCGGCATTGCGGTGCCCCGACGCTCGGTCTACCGGCTGGTCGATCGGCTGCGCGCGCAGGCTCCACAGGCCGCCCCGCCCGTCGAAAACAGCGATCTATGGGCTCCGGCGCTGGTTCCCGCGCTACGGGCCGCGCTGCCGCTGCTGGCGCTTGAGCCGCCGCTCGATCTCGGACGTAGCGATCTGGCGCAGCAAACGCTGGCCCAGGAGCCGGAGCCGCTGACACGCGGCCAGCTGCTGCGCGAGATGCTGCTGCAAGCACTGGACGAACTCAAGCCCGCAGCCGACGACGATCCGCATGATCCTGCCTATCGCCCATACCAGATTCTGGTCGGCGAGGGCCTGCGCGGCCGCTCCCGCGACGAGCTACAGCAGGAGTTTCATATCGCGCCCGCCACCTACACGCGCGCCAAACGCCAGGGCCTGGAGCGGCTGGCCGAAAGCATTGTGTATCGCCTGGGCCAGCAGCAGATGACGATCGCGCACGCCGAGCCGCCGCCGCCGCCGCCGCTGCTGGGCCGCGATCGTGAGGTCGCCTACTATGCCCGGCGGCTGCACGACGGCGAGGCGGTGATCTGGGGGCTGGCCGGCTGCGGCAAAACGGCGCTGGCGGCAACGCTGGCAGCACAGTATCAGCAAACTGGAGCGTTCGTCGTCTGGCATGTCTGCTCCGGCACGGGCGATCTGATCCTTCAGGCCCTGCTGCTCAGCTGCGGCGTTGATCGCGATAGCCAGAGCCTGGATACGGCCACACTGCTCAACGCGCTGCGCGAGCGGCTGACTGATGGCAGCGTGGTGGTGCTGGAGCAATACGAGCGCATCGCCGACGATCCGACCACGGCGCTGCTGATCGCGATGCTGCGCAGTGCAGTCAAGCAGCAGGGTGTGCGGCTGCTGGTGGCGAGCCGAGTGCTGCCGCCCTGGGCCGAAGACGAGGGCTGGCTGCCGCTCGGCGGGCTCGGCGATGATGCGGCCCGCGCCCTGTGGACGGTCTCCGGCGGTCAGACGGTCGAGCCGATCGACTGGCAGGCGCTCTACAATCGGACGCTGGGCTATCCTCAGCTGATGCAGCGGCTGGTCGACGAGCCGGCCATCTCGATCGCAGCCCTTGTGCTGGAGCAGCTCGGCGCTGTGTCAGCTGCCGCGCAGCAGACGCTCTTTCAAATGATTCTGGCCCAAAAGCCACTGCGCATCGCCGACGATCCGCCGGCCGCTGTCGAGCCGACCACGCGCTCGCCGTATCGGGAGCTGTACCAGTATGGCCTGCTCACGTACCAGGCCGACGAGCGCTGCTACCATCTGCATAGCCTGCTGCAAGCGTCGCGCGCGGAGCTGATCCCGCTGATTAACGATTCGGCGCAGATCTACCGCATGCTGGGCGAGCGCATCGCCGGCGAAGGCGGCTGGCTGGAGGCGGCGGCGGCCTTCACCGAGGGCGGCGAGATCGGCCTGGCCATGCAGTTGATCCGCACGCATCTCGACGATCTGATCGCGCAAGGCCACGGCCCGGAGGCGCTCGATCTCCTCAAGCGGCTGTTGTTCTTCCTGACGCCCGGCCCCGATCTCGCCGAGGCGCAGGGCTTATCGGGCTCCTGCTACCTGACTCTGGGCATGTATCGTGAAGCGATCGATGCGCTGGGCGCGGCGCTGGATGTGTCGGCGCTGTTTCGGGATAGCATCGCGCCGCTGGCGCTGCGACGTTGGAACCGGCTGCTGGCCGAGGCGTATCTTCAGCTTGGCCGCTGGAGCCGCGCCCTGCCCTATGCGCAGGCCAGCATAAGCATCGAGCGCACCATTGGCGAGGACGTGCCCGCCGAGGAGCGGATCGCGCTGGCGCTGCTGCAACAGCGCATCTGGGTACAGGCTGGACAGATCGATCAGGCGCGCTACTGGCTGGCCGACGCGCAGATGCAGGCGCAGATCTGTGATTGCGCCGCCGGCTCGGGTCTGGTTGCCTATGCCGAGGGCGTGGACGCTGCCCGGCGTGGCCGCTTGGAGCAGGCGATTAAGCAGCTTCAGCAGGCGCTGGAACTGCTGCCCGCCGCTACGCATCACACCGAGCGCTTCGAGATCATCGCGCTGATGGGACGCTGCCAGGCGCTGGTGGGCCAGTTCGAGCCGGCCGAGGCGCTGCTGCGTCGCTGGCTCAACGAGACCTACGCGATCTTCCATCGCAGCGGCACGGTTGAGCTAGCGCTGGCGCTGGTGTGTGTCACGCTGGGTCGGGGCGCGACAGATGAGGCCGCTGTGATCCTCAGGCTGGCCGAGTCGCTCCACGATCCGGCGAATCTACGCCAGAGCGTCGAGCTGAAGCTGATCCAGGGCTGGCATACGCTGCACACCGATACGATCAGCCAGAGTCTGGCCCACTTCACGACGGCGCTCGCCATCGCCAGCGATCCGGCGCTGCCCGAGTTTCAAGTCCATGCCAACTTGAGTATCGCGTGCTCCACGCTGCGTCAGGGCGATGCGACGACAGCCGCGCAGTACGCGGCGCGGGCGCTGCGCCAGGCCGAAAGCCTGGGACTGGATCGCTGTAAAGCGCTGGCGCAGCTTTGTCTGGTCGAAGAGGCGCTGCTGCGTCACGCCTGGGACGAGGCCGAGCTAGGGCTCAAAGCGCTGCGCGTGCTCGACGCCGATCCGCTGCTCCAGGGCCAGTTCCACTTCACCAGGGCGCATCTGCTTTCGGCGCTCGGCGAGCAGAGCGAGGCACAATCCAGCTTGCAGACCGGGCTGGCACAGCTGCGCAACGGGCCGCAGATCATCCGGCACTGGGCTGAGCAGAGCGCCGGCCGGCTGTTTCAAGCGAGCTAGCCGGACGCTACTTCCCTACGAATGTTTGCGGCACAGATTATGAAGCCATGCTCCAGATCAGGTCTGAGGCGTGGCTTTTATGCTACCTGTTTGTAACAAAGAAAACATTGCTGCCGCAGAATCGGCTTCAGATCGCGTCGAAACCCGCTTTTCTCTTCCCTATTTCCTCATTTCTTCCCGGAGCTTGTAACAAATTTGTAAATGTTTGTATAATTTTGACACACTCTCCGGTCGATACCAAAGCAATTATGACACACCGAGAAGGTGTAAACATCCCTTTTACAAGCTGTCATATTGCGGTTTTAGCCCACTCCAAAGCCAAAAGTCCTGTTTACATATAGTACCCAACATGAGTACTCCCCAACCTGTAGCAGCGACCTGAGCATCCAGACGTGGTTTTGCAGCAGCGCCTATGTTAACCTGAAACCCACGCCACAGCGCGACCAGCGTTGTGACATTTACCTTTTTTGTTCACAGGTACACATGCTCACGACCGATCGTATCGGGTGCGCTACGAGGAGCAAGCATGGGCGAGTACGTTGGAACAGTCGTCACCGACGGGCGAGTGCTGCTGGGAAGTGATTTTGAAAGCCCCGACGCGCTCACCGTTATTCCCCGCGAGATCCGCGTCAACGGCGAGACGCTGCGCAGCGATGAGCGGATCAACCAGGTCCGCGCGCTCGTCCACGAAGCCCTTGAGCGCGGACGCTCGCCTGAGGTTTTGCCGCCCCAGCGCGAACAATTTTTAGGCATTTACCAGCAGCTTGCCGAGCAACAGCCACATGTTGTCTCGATCCATTATCTAGGCTCGCTGGACGGCGCGGCCCGTGAGGCGCGCGTCTGCCGTCAGCTGATGCAGCCGCTGCAACAGATCGATGTGTACGAGGCCAAAGCCCTGGAGGGCGGCCTGGAGTTTGTGATCAAAACGGCACAGGCCCTGGCTCAGGAGGGAGCGAGCGCCACGCAGCTGCTGGCGCTGCTACGCTATCTTGAGCCGCATATGCTGACGTTTCTGCTCACGCCCGGCGCGATCAAACCGCAGCCCTGGAACGTTATTCCCGGCTCGGCGCGACTGCGCAGCCTGATGCCTTCCACCGAGACGCTCTGGCATTTCGATACAAAACAGCGCAAGCTGGTGGTGATCGAGCAAGGCGACCAGCTGACCAAACGCATCGGCGCGATTATTCAGCACGGCTGGGGCAAGCTCCGCTACGAGGCGGTCATCCGCTACCGAGGCTACGGCCAGGAGCAGCTGAATCAGCTCAGCGCCGGTCTGGAAGCCGCCGGACTACCAGAGCCGCCACGGCTTGAGCCGGTCGCGGCCGCATTTTTACCGTGCTTACCATCACGATTTATCGAGCTTCTCCTCCTGCCGACCGCTGCGGACGTAGCGCGGCTGCGAGGTCTGGTCCAAGATCCAATCTGGTGGAAGGGAGCAGCATAGATGCGAAAACAAAAACGCCGAGGATTAATCTTTGGTCTGCTGGCCTTCAGTTTAGCGATCTTTACGGGTTTTCTCTTCTCCTCACAGATCGAAGCACTGGAGCGTCAGGTTGGCGATATGCAGCAGGTGGTCGTCGCCAAGACCAGCATCGCGCCACGAACGTTGATCACCGCCGATATGCTGGAAACGCGCCAGGTGCCGCGTATGTACGCGCATCCGTCGTATGTGCAGAGCATCTCGGATGTCGCCGACCAGCGCGTGGCAGTTGTCGCGCTTGAGCAGGGCACGATCCTGCGCCAGAGCGATGTGGCGCTGACGAGCGGCCTTGACGACGGCTGGCGTGCGATCTCGATCGGCGTCAACCCGGTGGCCGTGCTGGTCGATCGTGTCGCGCCGGGCAGCCGCGTGGACATCATCGTCTCGTACGAAACCTCGTTCCTGGATCGCGAGGGCAAAGAGGTCAAGACCCGGCGCGCCGTGACGCTGCTCAACGATATTGAGGTACTGGCTGTGAACGGCACGCCGCAGAGCAAAACAACGCCCGCGCCGGATGTGAACGCCGCCGAGGAGACCGAGGAGCAAAGCTCCGGTGGCCTGGGCATCTTTGGCCCGCCACCGGACGTATCGCAGAACAGCGGCTCCTACAGCTCGCCCTACGGCCTGCGCGACTCGGTAGTGATCGCGACTCTGAAAGTCACGCCGGAGCAGGCCCAGCAGCTGGCCTACCATGATACCTTTGCGACCGATATTCGCCTGTCACTGCGCCGCAACGATGACCGCGCTGTCGAGCCGCTGAAGCCAACGTCGCAGGAGGATTTCCAATGAGCGAGCAGAGCATTCTCGACATCAAAGTCTTGATCGGCTCCAGCCAGCCCGATCTGGTCCGTGAGCTAGAGCTGCTGCTGGCCGAAAGCTTCCCGATCCAGGTCGTCGGCACAGTGCCCGACGGACGCGCCGCGATCGATCGCGCGGTAGCCTACCGACCCGACATTCTGCTGATCGACGAGGCGATCAGCGTCGTACCGGCGCTGGACGTGGCCCGCCAGATCGCGCTGGCCGCTCCCGGCACCGCCGCAATCATCGTCAGTATGCGCTCGGATGCCGAGCTGCTCCAGCAGGCGCTGGTCGCCGGCGCGCGCGACGTGCTGGTCCGTCCGCTGATGCTCGACAGCTTGCGCACCAGTATTCTGCGCGCCCATGAGCTTGAGCAGGCCCGCACCAAGCAGCTGATGCACTTCCAGGCCGAGTCGATGCTGACCGCACGCTCCAGCGTGATCGCGGTGTACAGCCCGCGTGGCGGCGCCGGCACCTCGACGATCGCGACCAATCTGGCGGTGGCGCTGGCTCAGGAGATGCCGCAGACGCGCACGGTGCTGGTCGATCTCAACCAGCAGTTCGGCACAACTGCCACGCTGCTGGGAGTGAAGCCCGACCGCACGATCCTGGATCTCGCGCCGTTCATGGACGATCTCGGCACCTCGTCGGCGATCATCAGCAATGTGCTGACGCCGCACAGCTCGGGCCTGCGCCTGCTGGCCGCGCCGCAGATGCACCTGGGCGGCTTCTTATCCGCCGATGCGACAGCCGCGATCCTGCTGGCCCTGCGCCGCGCCTTCGGCTTCGTGGTGGTGGATCTGCCGTCCGAGATCAACGAGTCGACGCTGGCCACGCTTGAGCGCTCGGATCGAGTGCTGCACATCATGACGCCCGACGTGCTCTCGGTGCAGGCGGCGCGCTCGGCCTTCTCGGTCTTTGAGCAGCGCGGCATCTCGCCGGAGGTCGTCGGCATGGTGATCAATCGCACCAACAAGCGGCTTGAGATCCAGCCGCGCGAGATCCGTATGCTCTTCCCGTACCCGGTGATCGCCGAGATCCCGGCCGATTTTTACGGCATCGAAGGACCGCTCAGCATCGGTCAGACGCTCGCCGAGGCCGACGGCGGCTGCGCGGCTTACACTGCGATTCGGCAGCTGGCGCTCTCGATCGTCAACTCACGTCCCCGGCCCGAGAATCAGGAAGCGGCTTCGGTTCCGCTCCAATCGCTCGCAGCATCGCGCTAGTTCCGCTGTAGAAGGAGATTTGAGATGCATCTTTTGGTATCCAATCATGAGGCCGAAATCGCCGCGTTTCGACGGGCGATCGGCGCGACAACCAACGGCCTGCGGGTCGTCGACAATAATCTAAGCGCGCTGGCGCTGATCGATAGCGATCCCGGAGAGATTCGCTCGCTGGTGATCACAGAGCACCAGGATGAGGGCGTCAACGTCGAGACGCGGACCTTTGTGCGCAACCTGCTGGCGCGTACGCTCAACACGCTGGAGATTGTGGTCGTCAGCACCTACTGGCACGGCCCGCGCGAGGACGGCGTGCAGATCGTCCCGACGGTCCAGGAGGCCGCCGCGCTGGTGCGCAAGGTCGATCAGCTGGAGCTGGTCGCCGATGAGAGTGTCGCCGAGGCCAGCCACAGCAGCAACGGCCATGTCATGATCGAGGAAGCGCCGACTCAGATGACGACCAGCGGCAACTTCGAGACCAGCGGCGCCTTCGAGCGCGAGCTTGCGCCCGAGCCTGTCGCCCCGCCGACGCAGATTGCCCAGCCTGCGGCCGCCGAGACCGCGCCGGTGCCCAGCGCCACCGTTGCGCCGCCACAGATCGAAACGCCAACCATTATGCAGACGCAGATCGCGGAGCCCGTCGCCCCGCCAACGCAGATTGCCCAGCCGATCGCCGCCACGCCGTATGTCGCGCCGACACCGCCCGAGGAAACACCGGCGCCCGCCCACTCGCTGGCCGACGACATCCGTGACTGGACCGAGCGCAACGAGCGCGAGCGCGGCCAGGGCCAGGTTCGCACGCCGCAAAGAACCTCGGTCTGGGACAGCATCGCCGAGATGATGCCGGCACGACGCCGGGCTCGCGAGCAGGAAGAAGCGCTCGACGCCGCGATTCGCGCGCCGCGCATCACCAAATGCCATGGCATCGCCGTGATCAGCCCCAAGGGCGGCGTCGGCAAGAGCTTTCTGACCTACCTGACCGGCAACTTTCTGGCCGAGGTACGCGGCGATAAAGTGATCGCGATCGATACCAATCCCGACTTCGGCACGCTGGCCGACCAGGTGCGCAGCCGCGAGCAGCAGACCGTGGGCACGCTGCTGGATCAGATCCAGACGATCCGGCACTACAGCGATCTGCGCCGCTTCACGAGCAAAGTCGATAGCCGCCTGGAAGTGCTGGCCGCGCCCGCCGATCCCGACGTTATGGCCAGCATCAGCGCGGTCGACTACGGCAAAGTCTATGATCAGCTGCGTCACTACTACGATACCGTGCTCTTCGACTGCGGCACCGGCTTTCGCGATGACATCACCCGCTTCGCGCTTCAGCAGTGCGATCAGATCGTGCTGGTCTCGGCGCCGCTCTATATCACCACCGGCATCGTGATCCGCGCGTTGGGCTATCTGAGCCAGATCGGCTGCGACCTGAGCCGCGTCACGCTGGCGATCAACCAGGTGCGCAACGAGAAGCCACTCGACATCGACTACATGCGCTCGCGCTTCGGCAACCGGCTCAACGCGATCGTCGAGATCCCCTTCGATATGCAGCTCTACCACGATCTCGATCGCGGCGAGTTCCGCATGAACCGTACACAGCCCGCGACTCGCATCAGCCTCAAGCAGCTCGTCGCCGAGCTGGTCAAGCACTTTGAGTAGCTCGCGCGCTGAAGGAGTGTAGCCTATGTACGCGCCAGTCACACCGCGACACCTGATTCTGGTCGTTGAGGATAACTCGCTGATCTCCGAGTTTACGGTTAATCATCTGCAAGCCGACGGCTTCGACACGGCCACGGCCGAGAGCGGCGAGCGCGCGCTTGAGATGCTGAAAACGCTACGGCCGGCGCTGATTGTGCTGGATGTGGTGCTCGACGGCATCGACGGCTTCGAGGTTTGCCGCCGCATTCGCCAGAGCGCTTTCACCGCGCTTGCGCCGGTCGCCAATGTGCCGGTGCTGATGCTGACCGCCCGCGCCGAGGAAGAAGATCGCATCGACGGCTTCAACGCCGGTGTTGACGATTATCTGGCTAAGCCGTTCAATCCCGATGAGCTGTGCGCGCGGATCAAGGCGATCCTGCGCCGCACCTCGGGCGCCAGTCCGACGATGCTGCAAGTCGGCGATATAACCATCGATCCGCTGCAGCGGGTGGCGCACGCCAACGGCACGGTGCTGGATCTGACGCCCAAAGAGTTCGATCTGCTGCATCTGCTGGCCAGCCATCCCGGCCAGGTCGTCTCGCGAGCGCATATGCTGCAACACATCTGGGGCTACAACGACGGCAACACGCGCACTGTGGATGTGCATATCCAGCGGCTGCGCGAGAAGCTTGAGGCCCAGGCGGTATGCTCCAGCTCGATCAAAACCGAGTGGGGCGTCGGCTATCGGATGGTGGTCTGATGCGTCGGCGGGTTCGCTGGTGGTCGCAGCTTCGCTTTCAGCTGCTGGCCAGCTTTGCGCTGGTGCTGATCGGTAATCTGCTCTACACGGATTACGCGGTCAATCGCACGCTGAGCAAGGAGCTGCCGCAGGTGGAGCTGCAAACGCTGTCGCTGCGCGCCTCGCGGCTGCGCGCCGAGCTTGAGGCTGCTTACAGCCGCTTCGGCATGCTTTCGACACGGCGCCTCGATCAGCCGCCGCAGCTGGCCTATCGCATCTTCGGCCGCGACGGCGAGATGCTCGAAGGCACCAGCGCGCTGCCCTCGCAGCCGACGATTGTGAGCAGTGCCCTCAGCGAAGCGATGACGACCGCGATGATCGTCGCCAACGATGCCCAAACGCCGCGCTACGGCTACCATGTGCTGCCGCTGCGCCACAACGGAACCACGATCGGCGTGCTGGAAGTGACCGAGGAGCTGCCGCCGATCGATCGCTTCCAGGAGTCGATCCAGCAAGATCTGCTGACGATCGCGCTGATCTCGATGTGCTCGATCCTGGCCTGCGGCATCTATCTCGGCACGCGGCTGACGCAAGCGCTGCGCGAGATCAAGCGCCAGACCGAGGCGATCGTGCAGGGCGACTTCGACCGCCGAATTGCGATCCGCTCCAACGACGAGATCGCGCGTATCAGCGGCTATCTCAACCAGATGGCCGAAGATTTGCAGCGGCTGGCGCAGACCCGCAACGAGTTTTTCAGCAAGGTCTCGCATGAGCTGCGCACGCCCCTGACGATCGCCAAAGGTTTTTCCTCGATGCTGCGGCGCGGCAAGCTGCTGCCCGAGCAAGAGCGCACGGTTGCGGTGATCGACGATCAGATCGACGATCTGACGCGGCTGGTCAACGATCTGCTGGATCTGTCGCGGCGGCAAAACTCGCATATGGATCTGCGCACGCACGAGATCGACTGTCAGCAGCTGGTCGCGGAGATTGTCGAGCAGCAGCGCCAGGTTCTGCGCGAATCGAACGTGACGATCGAGCCGATCTGCCTGGTGGATCGCGTGCTGGTCAAAGGCGATCGCCAGCGTCTGCAACAGATTCTGGGCAATCTGATCGGCAATGCCAGCCGCTACTGCCGGGGTAAGATCTGGCTGGAGCTGGACGCCAACGAGCAGACGGTCTCGCTGCGAGTACGCGACAACGGGATCGGCATCGCGCCGGAAGATCAGTCGCGGATCTTCGAGCCTTTCTTCCAATCGAAGCACGGGCCGCGCGGCAAAGCCGGGCTGGGATTGACGGTGGCGCGTGAGCTGGTGCAGGCGCACGGTGGCACGATCGAGGTCGAGAGCACGCTCGGCGCTGGAACTACCTTTGCGATCCGTCTGCCGCGCATCAACGACATCAATCCCGATCAGCGCAAGAACCGGCCGCGCTTCCGCTCGCCGCTCACAGCCAAGCCCAAAGCGCTGCCCGAAGACTCGCCGCACGTGATTCAGTCCTGAGCCAGCAAAGGAGCAGTCATGCCTTCGATTTTTGTGTTTGTGTTATACGCGATCTATGCCGGGATTCTGCTCTATGTCTCCTGGACCGATATTCGCACGCGGCGGATTCCCAACGTGGTGATCGGCCCGGCGATTCTGCTGGCGCTCCTGGCGATGAACTGGACGATCGGGATTACTCCGGCGCTGCTGGGCGGGATTATCGCGCCGCTGCCGCTGATTGTGGCCCGGCTGATCGCTGGCGCGGGCAAGATGGGCATGGGCGACATCAAAATGGCGATCTTTGTCGGCCTGATTCTGGGCTCAGATTTCGCGCTGGTCGGCGTGGTGATCGGCCTGATTCTGTCGCTGATCGTGGGAATGATCGGCATTTTGCGCGGCAAGTGGACGCTACAATCAAAGCTGCCGTTTGGGCCGTTTCTGGCGGCGGGAACGCTGCCGCTGCTGCTTCTGCTGCTGGTGTAGAGGTTGATTCGGGTCGTATCACGTCCCTACGAGATTTGGATCGACCTCACAAGAATTTGTATTCCTATCAGGTCTTTTCAGGGCGTGATTTATCACGCCCCTACAATTATGTCAAATCCTTTGAGATAGATTAATCTTACCCCTCATTGACCTGCTCGCCGCCCTCGGGGCCGTAGAAGATCACCCAGGTCTGGAAATCAGCGCTGAAGTTCTCGAAGCGGTGCTCGACGCCGGCGGGAACAAAGAGCACGTCGCCCGGCCCGAAGGGGTGGCGCTCATCGCCATTGACGAACTCGCCGCTGCCCGCCATCACCACATACAGCTCATCCTGCTTGTGCGGCTGCTGCGGATCGTGGCCGCGCGGCGCGTACAGCTCCACCGACAGGCTGCCGCGCTGTAGCAGCGTCACAAAGCGCAGCGGGCTATCGGGAAGTTGGGCCGCCGCTTCTGCCAGCGTTATTCTTCGTCGTGACGTAGTCATCGAAAGCGCTCCTTGGATTATTAACGGATGCAGCGCCATGTTAGCACTGACGTATCGGCTTTGACATGCGTGGACTACGCCTGCCACTTCTGGCGAAAGCGCTGGACGCCCGCGCCGCCGATCGCCTTGCCGTGACCAAAGCAGATCGCGCTGGCCTCGACCTGTGCCAGCTTGGCGAGCGAGCGGCGACCCTCGGCGAAGTCGTCGTACACGATGCTATAGCCCAGGCCGAGCATATTGCTGCACGCATCGCCGGCAAAGAGCAGACCGCCGTCGCGCTGGAGCAAGAACGCCAGATGGCCCATGCTATGCCCAGGCGTATGGATCGCCTTCAAGCCACCACCGATCGGCAGCACATCGCCGTCGTTTACCTCGCAGTCGATTACGGCGGCGGGTACTTCTCCCGGCACATTTTTGATCAGCAGGCGATACAAGATCTGGTTAAGAAGGCCGGGCGCGGGCGTGGATCGCACCATCGGCGTGTTGCCGCGCACAACCTCGGCGTCGACGCGATGCATCCAGGTGCGCGCGCCGGTCGTCTCTTTCAGTGCGGCCACGCTGCCGGCATGATCGGGGTGGCAGTGTGTCAGCACGATGTTGGTGATGTCGGTCGGCTGCTTACCAAGGCTGCGAACGGCATCCAGGATCGGCTGGTAGCTGTCTTTCAGGCCGGTGTCGATCACAGTGATCTGATCGCCATCTTCGATCAGGAAAACATTAACGATGCGGAGCGGCAGCACATAGACGTGTGGAAAAATGGACTTGAGCGGCATAATCTACCTCGTGGGACGTATGCAGGTGACGCGCTTGATCAAGGCGATTATACCGCGAAGCCAGGCGCGGGCGCTACGCTGGTTGGCAGTACGTTGCGTACTCCTTTCCCTTTCTCCCTGAGCATATGCTACGTACTCATACCATCACGCCGCCTGCATAGTAAAATGATGGAACAAAACGCCGCGCATGGCAAGGCCGCTGCCGCACTCCAGGCGGAAAAGCGCTTGCTATTCGTGGTAAAAAGGAGTAAAGTACCTCCACTTCGCCGGCCTGATCAGGCCCCGCTGCCAGCCAACCTCAGCGCGGGCAGCGCCCCGTTTACCAAGGAGGAATTCATGCGTCGGAACCTGGTTCTGAGCGTGGCACTCGCCGCGCTGCTGCTCATTGCCGCCCCGGCCTACGCCATCACCAATGGCCAGCCTGATGGAAATCGGCATCCGAATGTCGGCGCGCTCGTCTCGCCAACGCAATATTCAGATGGCACCTGGTTGTATTGCACCGGAACGCTGATCTCGCCCACGGTTTTCTTGACCGCCGCTCACTGCGATGACGGAGCTTCACAGGTAACGGTAACCTTCGACCCTGACTACGTGGACGGAGACAAGACCTACACCGGAGCCTGGCATGCCGATCCGCTCTATGGCCACGATCAGAGCGACCCGCACGATATTGCGGTTGTGGTCTTCGACAAGCCGGTCAAAGGCATTACACCCGCGCGGCTGCCGGCTGCCGGCTCGCTGTCGAACCTGTCCGGCACGCAGCAGTTCACCTCGGTCGGCTACGGCGCGTACGAAGTAACGAACGAGCCAGGCGGCCACCGGTATCTCTACAACGACGTGCGGATGGTCTCGACGGGCACGCTGAACTCGATCAATCCCGCCTGGCTGCGGATCTCGATGAATGCGTCGACCGGCAACGGCGGCACCTGCTACGGCGACTCGGGTGGTCCCAACTTCCTGGGCACGACCGATATTGTGGCCGCGACGACGATCACCGGCGACGCGATCTGCCGCTCGACGAACGTCACCTATCGTCTCGATACGACGTCGGCACGGACGTTCCTCGCCCCATTCGTCGCGCTGCCCTGATCACGGTACGCGAAACACACACGCCACACCGGGCCGATCCTGGTGTGGCGTTTTTTTGTGATGAATTCTGTCATTACACGATGCAGGAACGCAAAATCTATTTCTCCCCTGTAGCAAGCAGGTACGGTGTAAATTTCGCACTTTGCACCTCAACTTAACTATTGGGCAAAAACTACTATAGTTTCTAAGGAGAGGGGCGGACAAGTGAGTATTTAAAAATGTTTATTATTGAGCATGATACTTGACACTAGAGATATAATATTAGCAAATTCCCTATTAGCTGACAAAGTGAGGATCGTTATGAAGCTTTACTTGGTTCAGTTATACCCAACATACACACAATATGATTCAGAGGGTAGTTTCAGTTCGATGAGGACTACTACACGAATAAGCGCGCCTGCCGTTGCTATTACATATGTCGTTGCTTCATCTAACGCGGCGGCTCAACAGGAAGGAGAGCAGCTAGCTCAAAAATTGGCAGCCGAAAAATTGGGGCAATACACAGCAGTAGTCAACGAAATTCCCGATTCGATGGAGATCCAAGGTTACCGTGTTACATGGCAGATTGCAAAAATATAACATAGTTACAAGTTACACAACCTATAATATCAGAATATGCCAGTAGAAATTGGTACAAATGTTGTTGCGAATATTATAGCGAGCTTATTACTGTTGTCTCTTGGAGCAGTACTTGCAATTGTTCTTCGTCTCCCATTTCTGTATCGGCAAAGACGCGATTTGTTTCAATTTCTCGGTATCAATAAAGAAGGTCAGAAATATGTAGCATATTTTTCTACGGTTT
>DASWTQ010000805.1:0-2766 GCA_036402055.1 Herpetosiphonaceae bacterium | reverse complement strand
GCTCCATTTGATACAATGCCGGTGGAACGCGCATGATGACCTCTCGCATGATGGGTGAATAAGCACGCACATGATGCCAGAAAATCGTTGCGCGTTCCATGCTCTTTCCTCATACCTACCCTTATAAGCTGTGCCGAAGGCAACGGGAGAGGGGGAGCCGCGTCAGCGGCGGGGGTGAGGGCCTGCTCAAGAACCACAGGACCAGGAATGTTGCGCAAATCCCACACCCCCCGATCGACATTCGCCTCAAGGTGCAGCGAGTCGAACATGGAGCGGAAGGAGCGACATCGATGCGACGGAGGATGGTGTGGTCGATCGGCAGCCTGGCGCTGATCGTGATGAGCGCGCGGAATGTGCGCGGCGAGGACGAGCCACCTTTTACGCTGACGACCTTTACCGTGCCGACGACCGGCAGCAACAGCTGGGGCATTACCGCAGGACCGGACGGCAATCTCTAGTTTGCGGAAAATGGATCGAGTAAGATCGGGCGGATCACGCCGAGCGGGACGATCACCGAATTCCCCGTGCCGACCACGCCTGAGGTTGTGGCGGAAGATGAGACAAGCTGGCCGTATGATATTGTCAACGGGCCGGATGGCGCGATCTGGTTTACCGGCGAGGATACGATCGGCAGGCTCCAGTTTCCGGTGTTCTACCAGTATCTGCCGCTGGCTCAATCCTGATCCTCAGCCAACAGCCCTCTGGTACAGCCGGCGGATCAGAGCCGCCGTCTTGTTTGTGTGGCGGTTACTTCATGGCTGGCTGAGGTTGTATGGTAGCATAGGGAGAACAGCTGCAATTTGACGTTGAAAATAGAGAGAGCCATGAAAATCTTACTGGTTGGCGGCGGCGGTCGTGAGCACGCGCTGGCGTGGAAGATCCGCCAGTCTGCGCAGGTGACGGAGCTGATCATCGCGCCGGGAAACGCAGGCACGGCGGCGCTGGGACGTAATGCGGCGGTCAAAGCCGACGACATCGACGGTCAGGTGGCGCTGGCAGTCGCGGAGCAGCCGGATCTGGTCGTCGTCGCGCCCGACAACCCGTTGGCGCTGGGCCTTGTCGATCGCTTGCAGGCGGCCGGGCTGCGCGCGTTCGGTCCCACGGGAGCGGCGGCGCGGATCGAGTCGAGTAAGGCGCTGGCCAAAGAGGTCATGCAGCGCGCCGGGATTCCCACAGCGGCCTTTAAGATCGTCGACGACTACGCGGCGGCGGAGCAGTTTGTGCGCGCGCAGGATCGGCCGTTCGTGGTCAAAGCCGATGGCCTGGCGCTCGGCAAAGGCGTGATCGTGGCGGAGACCGTCGAAGAAACGCTGGCCGCGCTGCGCTCGATGATGCAGGAGCAGGTGTTTGGTGCGGCCGGCACGCGAGTTGTGCTGGAGGAGCGGCTGCGCGGCGAGGAGATCACGCTGCTGGCCTTCGCCGATGGTCGCACGGTCGTGCCGATGCTGGCCTCGCAGGATCACAAGCGGCTGCTCGACGGCGACCAGGGGCCGAATACCGGCGGCATGGGCGCGTACGCTCCCGTGGCGGCGGTCGATCCGGCGATGATCGCACAGATTACCGAGCAGGTGTTGCAGCCCACGATCGATACGCTGGCCGAGATGGGCACGCCGTTTGCGGGTGTGCTCTACGCCGGCCTGATGCTGACCGAGGATGGGCCCAGGGTGCTGGAGTTCAACGCGCGCTTCGGCGATCCCGAAACCCAGGTGCTGCTACCGCTGCTGGCGAGCGATCTGGTCCAGGTCATGCTGGCCTGCGTCGAAGGACGTCTCACGCCCGATCTCGTGCGCTGGCGCGACGGCGCGGCGCTGGGCGTTGTGCTGGCGGCTGAGGGCTATCCCGCGCAGCCACGCACCGGCGATCCGATCGCCCTGCCCGACGAGCAGCCCGACACTCTGGTCTTCCAGGCCGGCACGGCGCGGCGCGAGGATCAGCTCGTCACCGCAGGCGGTCGCGTGCTGGCGGCAGTCGGTCTCGGCGCGACGCTGGCCCAGGCTCATGCGCGGGCGTACGCTTTGTCCGAGCAGATCACCTTTCGGGGACGACAGCTCCGTCAAGATATTGGACAGCGCGGCTTGCAGGGCGCTAGCGCACGGAGCGAGTCGGCATGAGCGCGCACGATCTTCAGGCCGCGCAGCCGCCGCGACCATTCACGATCGCAGTGCTGATCTCAGGCAGCGGCTCGAACATGCAGGCGCTGCTGGACGATCAAAGTGGCTATGTGGTCGGGCTGGTGCTGGCCGATCGTGCCGACGCCTATGGTGTGCAGCGCGGGCTGGTGGCCAACGTCCCAACCACGTGCGTGCCGCTGCTCAGGCCCAAAAATCGGGTGGAGCGCAGTCGCTGGGAGCAGCAGATCGCCGGCCTGCTGGATGTTTTCAATCCCGATCTGATCGTGATGGCGGGCTGGATGCGCGTGATGTCGGCGGGCTTTACCGAGCGTTTCGCCGGCCGGATTATCAATCAACACCCGGCGCTGCTACCCGACGCGGCGATCGATAGCTATCGCCTGGCCGACGGGACGCTGATTCCGGCGATTCGTGGCGCTCATGCCGTCCGCGATGCGTTGCGGCTGGGCGTGCCCACGACCGGCTGCACGGTGCACTGGGTTACGGCGGAAGTCGATGTCGGCCCGGTGCTGGCGCGCGCCGAGGTGCCGGTGCTGCCCGGCGACGACGAGCCGACGCTGCATGAGCGGATCAAGGCTCAGGAGCGCCGGATGATTGTCGAGGTGGTGAGGAGGCTGGCGGCGGAGAAGCGAGAACC
>DASWTQ010000804.1:0-1768 GCA_036402055.1 Herpetosiphonaceae bacterium | reverse complement strand
GGCGTGGCCGAAGACGTGGCCAAGGGCGTGGCCGAGTGCGGGCGGCTGGGCGTGGCGGTGCTGCCGGCGCATATCAACCTGAGCGCCTCGGGCTTCAAGATCGAGCCGTTGCCGGCCGGTGCGCTGCCCGAGTTCGAGAATCGCATGGGCATTCGCTTTGGCCTGAGCGCGATCCGCAATATCGGCGAGAGTCCGATCGAGGCGATCCTGGCCGAGCGCGAGAAGGGCGGGTCGTTTACGTCGATGGAGGAGATGGCCGATCGGGTTGATCGCCATCACATCAACAAGCGCGTGGTCGAATCGCTGATCAAGAGCGGCGCGCTCGACCCACAGGCCGACGGCAGCATGCCCGGCTCTCGTCGCCAGAAGCTGGCCGTGCTCGATCAGGTGCTCGGCGCCGCCGCCGATGCCCAGAAAACTCGTGAGCAGGGCCAGGTCAGTATGTTCGAGATGTTCGGCAGCGGCGATGATCAGTCGTCCAGCTTCAGCGTTAGCTTCCCGACTATCAACGAGACAGCCGCCGACTACAAAGAGCAGCTAGCCTGGGAGAAAGAGCTGCTCGGCATGTATGTCTCGGCGCATCCGGTTGCGCAGGCGCTCCAGGGTATCGCCGACGATCCGAACCGGCTAACGCTCTCGCGGATCGGCGAGGAGCACATCGGCCAGAAGATCACGCTGATCGGCATGCTGACTGAGCTGCGGCGCGTGACGACCAAGAAAAACGACGTGATGTTGATCGCGATGATCGAAGACCTGGACGGCTCGATCGAGATGGTGGCCTTTCCCAAGGTCTACGAGAAGTACACGAGCTTCTGGCAGAGCGACAATATCGTCGCGATCACAGCCAAAGTCGAGCACCGCCGCGATTCGTTGCAGCTGGTCTGCGAGAGCGTGAGCGAATATACCGAGGTTGCAGCCGCCGCGCCGGTCGAGGTCAACATGGCCTACAACGGCTTCGACAGCGGCATGGTCTACGCCGGCGATGACGCGCCGCCACCCGATGATCCGGCCTGGTCTTCGCTGGCGCTGGTAAGCGGCGGAGCGAGCACAGTCGTCGCCAACGGGAACGGACACGCTAGCGGCAACGGCCACAGCAACGGAAACGGTCATACCAATGGACATAGCAACGGTAATGGCCACAGTAACGAAAACGGTGCGCACGCGGCCAATGGCCACAGTAACGGAAACGGCGCACACGTGGCCAATGGCCACAGTAACGGAAACGGTCATAGCGCAATGGGACAGAGTGAATCGGGCAATGACAGCGGCAAGCCTGCCGAGGCAACACCAGTCACGGTGATTCGAGCCCGCCAGCGGATCGAGATCAAGCGCAAGGAAGAAGCGCCCACGCCACAGGCCGCGCCACAGCCGAGCGGCCCGCAGTGTACTTTGCACATCTATCTACCGCGCACCGATAACTACATCGACGATCTGCGCTGTATGCAGGAGGTTGCCAAGCATCTCCAGCAGTTCCAGGGCGATCATAAAGTGCGGCTGTATCTGCCCAAAGATGAGGTCTTTGTGGTCATGGAGCCAATGGAGCGGATCAACGCAACGCAGGAGCTGGTCGCGCGGCTCTCCGGGCTGCTCGGCGAAACCAGCGTGCAGCTCGAAGCCGCCTAGCTGTTTCCCTCGTAAACGCATCAGGGGCATCACCGATCGAGTGATGCCCTTGCCGATTCCGGCCGACTTCTTTTCCTTTGGAATGCGTCTAACGGAAAGAACAGCTAAATACAGAACCAGGCGCTTACCAGCACGCTATGTTCTT
>DASWTQ010000803.1:0-18858 GCA_036402055.1 Herpetosiphonaceae bacterium | reverse complement strand
CGAAGGATCGAAGATCGCCACGTTGGGGCCGAAGTCGACCGGTCCGGTGGTCGGCGGCGGTGTCGGCGTGGGACTGGGCGTAGTACCGGCGACAAACACTTCAAGCTCCCACAGCGAGTAGCCATAGCCCGTCGCGCGCTGCGTGCCGTTCATGCGCACATAGCGCCCGCTACCGCTGACCATCAGATCGTCCACGCCGCCGTCGCCGGTCGTCGTGCTGTAGATATTGGCCCAGGTGCTCCCATCGTTTGAGACCTGGATCTGGTACGCGCGACCATAGGCCGCTTCCCAGCGCAAGATCACTTTGCAGATCGATTGCACCGATCCGAGATCGATCTGCAACCACTGCGGATCGCTGGCCGCGCTTGACCAGCGCGTACCTGTGTTGCCGTCCACGGCCGCACTCGCGGGAGTGCCGGCGTTCTCGATCGACGAGGTGGTGGCCGGACGATTCAGCGCGACGTTCGTGGTGCCGCAGGTGCCGGGCGTCGGCGTGGCAGTCGTGCCGGCGTAGACCTCAAGCTCCCACAGCGAGTAGCCGTACTGCGTGGCGCGCTGGGTGCCGTACATCCGCACATAGCGCCCGCTGCCACTGACCGTCAGATCGTCCACACCGCCGTCGCCCGTGGTTGTGCTATAGATGTTGGTCCAGGTGCTGCCATCGTTCGAGACCTGGATCTGGTAGGCGCGACCGTAGGCGGCTTCCCAGCGCAGCACCACGCGGCCAATCGTGCGTACGGCGCCCAAATCCACCGAGATCCACTGCGGATCGCTGGCTGCGCTCGACCAGCGCGTGCCGGTGTTGCCGTCCACAGCTGCTGTGGCGGGCGTGCCGCCGTTCTCGACCGATGACGCGCTGACCGGACGATTCAGCGCGAGGTTGGACGTTTGCGCGGCTGTGTCGTGCGCAACCACCAGGATCGAGACGATCAGCGTGCAGCAGAGCAACGCGAAACCAGCGCGCGCGAACAGTCGACGGCTCGACACAGAGCTAACAAATGATGACACCATTGTTCCTCCTACCGACGTGTAGCTCCTCGGCCTCATTGCCCGCGTCTACATCCGCTGGCAGCTCCGCTCCAATCGCGGCTACCACGGAGCGGCACCAAAAGCCGAGTACGGTGAAGGGGGGTGTTTTGGAGCTAGAAGCCGCAAGCTGGATAGGCAGGAGATCTCACCCATCCAGCTTGCACATCCTCACGCGATCGATTCGTTGGTGCTAGCGCTTCTGCCAGACTTCGACGTAATCGACCTCTACCACGCCTCCACCAGCGACGATGTTATCGACCGTCGACTGCTTCACGCCGAAGTAGGCGCAGCCCGCCGGCAGCGGATTGCCGGTGCAGCCGTTGTAGCCGGCGGGATACTCGCCGCCCAGCGCCAGGTTCAGGATCATGAACTTGGGATTGTCGTAGACCCACTGGCCGGAGTTGGCGATCACATCCGAGCGAGTCACGGTACGCACCACCACGTCGTCGATCAGCCAGCGAATATAGGTCGGGTCCCACTCGACGGCGTAGTTGTGGAAGGTCGCGATCGTCTGGCCGGCAGGCAGATCGTGACGGCCGCCAACCGAGCCGGCGCCCCAGTAGCCGGGTCCGTGGAGCGCGCCTGAGACCCAGTTGGAGTAGCCGATGTTCTCCATGATGTCCAGCTCGCCGTTGCCGGGCCAGCCCACCGCGTCGATGTTCTCGCCCATCATCCAGAACGCCGGCCAGTAGCCCTCCCCCACCGGCAGCTTCATGCGCGCCACGATCTTGCCGTAGGTGAACGACTTCAGGCCCTTGCTGAAGATGCGGCCCGAGGTGAACGGATAGCCGTTGACGGTCTCGCGACGAGCCGTGATTTTGAGCGTGCCGCCGTTCACGGCGACATTGTTCGAGGTGTACTGCTGGACTTCGCCGTTGACATGCACGTTGTTGTCGTAGGCCCAGTTGGCGGTGTTGAGCGCCGTGCCGTCGAAGTTATCGACAAAGACGCGGGTGTAGGTTCCGGTCAGCGGCGACGGCGCGGGCGGATACGAGGCCGGCGCACCATTGCAGCCGATCACCTGAAGCTCGAAGATCGAGTAGCCGTAGGCGGTTCCCTTGCGGGTCATGTTGACGCGCAGATAGCGGCCTGTCACCGGCGACGAGAAGGTCAGATTGTTGGTCAGCGCGGTGTTGTTGGTCACGGTGCGCACGGTGGTCCAGGCGGCGCGATCGTTCGACATCTGGATCTGGTAATCGGCGGCCAGCGCTGCCTCCCAGAAGATGTTGACCTGCGTCACGCGGGCAGCCGTCGAGCCGAGATCGACATCCAGCCAGGCATTGGCGGGACCGGCCGGATACCACAGATGGCCCCAGCGCGTGGACATATTGCCGTCGACAGCTTTGTCCGGCTCCTCGCCCTTGGCCTCGTAGAAGTAGGTGTAGGCCGGCTTGTTGAGCGCAATATTCGAGGTTGTCGAGCAGCTGCCGCCCGGCGTCGGCGATGGCGTTGGGGTGGGCGTCGTGCCGCCGGCGTACACTTCAAGCTCCCAGAGCGAGTAGCCGTACTGCGTGGCGCGCTGGGTGCCGTACATGCGCACGTAGCGTCCACTGCCGCTCACGGTCAGATCGTCCACGCCGCCGTCGCCGGTCGTCGTGCTGTAGATGTTGGTCCAGGTGCTGCCGTCGTTCGAGACCTGGATCTGGTAGGCGCGGCCGTAAGCGGCTTCCCAGCGCAGCACCACGCGGCCAATCGTGCGCGTCGAGCCGAGGTCGACGCGAATCCACTGCGGATCGCTGAAGGCGCTGGCCCAGCGCGTGCCGGTGTTGCCGTCCACAGCCGAGGCGGGCGGGAAAGCTGTAGCGTTTTCGTTGGATGAGACGGTGACAGGGCGGTTCAGCGCGAGGTTCGTTGTTTGCGCGGCTGTGTCGTGCGCAACCACCAGGATCGAGGCGATCAGCAAGCAGCAGAGCAGCGCGAATGTGAGCCGCCGCATCTGTCGCGCTGTCCAATGGCCTGGCCGAGAGCTAACAAATGATGACACCTTTGTTCCTCCTACCGACGATGTAGTTATTCAGCTGCATGACCCGGATCGATTGGCACTCACTGTAGCGCTTAAACTAGATCTAAACTAGATCCTGGCGGCTACAAAAACGGCTACAAAACTGGATACCCCATGCTATAGTTAAACAATGATGTCCTTGAGCAGCTCCGAGCAGCCATTTCACCTCTGGCTCAAACAGCGTCGCATCGAGCTTGATCTCAGCCGCGTCGAGCTGGCCGATCTGATTGGCTGCTCACTGGCAACCATCCGCCAGATCGAGCAGGGACGCCGCCGCCCGTCGCGGCAGATGGCCGAGCGCATGGCGCGCTACCTTCAGATTCCGCTAGATGAGCGGCCAGCCTTTGTCCGCCTTGCGCGCACCCAGGAGCCGACGATCACCCAAACTCCGGCGAGCAGCCCGCCGCATGAAGATCGTCCGGTGTGGCGCGGCCAGCTGCACAGCCCGATCCACCCGCTGATCGGGCGTGAGCGCGAGCTAGCCGACGTGCGGGCGCTGATCACACAGCCCGAGATACGGCTGTTGACTCTGGTTGGGCCGGGCGGCGTCGGCAAAACGCGGCTTGGCCTTCAGCTGGCGCACGAGATCCAGCCGGACTTCGCGGATCGCGCGTATTTTGTCGATCTTGCAGCGCTGACCGATCCCGGCCTTATCCCCCAGGCGATCGCGCAGACGCTTCAACTGCTGGACGTACTGGCCGCGCCGTCGGTAGAGCGCCTGATCGACGTGCTGCACGATCGCGAGGTGCTGCTGCTGCTGGACAACATCGAGCATCTGCTGGACGGCGCACCACAGATCGCCGCGCTGGTGCAGGGCTGCCCGCAGCTCAAGGCGATCGTCACCAGCCGCTCGGCGCTGCGGCTTCAGGCTGAGCGCTGCTACATCGTTCCGCCGCTGGCGCTTCCCGATCACACTGCCTTACCGCGCAAAGGCGTGGCGGCGGCGGCGCTGGCTTATCCGGCCGTCCAGCTCTTCGTCAGCAGGGCGCGGATGGTCCAGCCCAGCTTTGCGCTCACCGATGAAAATGCCGACGCGGTCGCGCAGATCTGTCGCCGTCTTGACGGATTGCCGCTGGCGATCGAGCTAGCAGCCGCCCGCGTGCGCGGACTCCCGCCGCGCGCCATGCTTAGCCGCTTGAGCAACCGCCTGGATATTCTCGCGGGCGGCATGCGCGATCTGCCGGAGCGCCAGCAGACCATCCGCGATCTGATCGACTGGAGCTACGATCTGCTCGACCAGCAGGAGCAGCTGGTTTTTCGCAGGCTGGGCGTGTTTGTCGGCTCCTGGGCGCTCTCCTCGGCCGAGACGGTGTGCGAGTGGCGGGCGGAGCGCGAGGAGTTGCGCGCCGGCTTTCCCAGCGCGCCCTTCCCGATTCTGCCGTCGCTGGTCTCGCTGCTCGACAAAAGCCTGCTGATCGAGCGTCATCTCGGCGAGGGCGAGGCCGGCTTTGCGATGCTGGAAACGATTCGCGCCTATGCTCTGGAGCGACTGGAGGCCAGCGGCGAGATCGAGCTGCTGCGCCGGCGTCACGCCGACTGCTACCTGGCGCTCGTCGAGTCTGCCGAGCAGGAGCTAACGCGCGCGCAGCAGCGGCTCTGGCTGGATCGCCTTGAGTGGGAGCACGACAATATTCGCGCTGCGCTGAGCTGGCTGATCAAGAGCCGGGACAGCGGGCGGGCGCTGCGGCTCGTCGGCGCGATCTGGCGCTTCTGGCAGTTTCGCGATCATCACAGCGAGGGCTTGCGCTGGGCGACGGACGTGCTAGCTCTATCGCATGATCCGGCCATGGCAGCCGCGCGCGTCAAGGTGCTGTGTGGTGCCGGCTGGCTGGCCGTGGATCAGGCCGATTACCGGCGCGCCGAAGAGTATTTTACCCAGGCGGGAGACCAGGCGCGCCGCGCACAGGATCGATACGGCCTGGGGCTGGCGCTGCACGGCATCGGCGTGCTCACACGAGATAGCGTGCTGTCATTGAGCAGCGCCGAGGAAAGCCTCGCGATCTTCCGCAGCTTCGGCGACGACGAGCAGATCGCGTGGAGCTTGCGGCAGCTTGGCGGCACGTTGCAGTTTCAGGGCGACGATCAGGCGGCGGTCGCGCTGTATGAAGAAAGCCTGGCGCTGCTGCGATCGCTGGGGCACCACTGGGGCGTGATCCGCCTGATGCTGCCGTTGGCGCATGTGTGGATCGAGCAGGGCGAGTACGATCGCGCGGCCACGCTGCTGGACGAGACGCTGGCGCTGTGCCGCGATCAGGGCTATCACCGGCTGATGATCGAAACGCTGCGCTACCTGGGACGGGCGGCGCTGGATCAGGGCTCGTACGCGCAGGCGGCCGACTATTTCGAGGAAAGCCTGGGCCTGGCTCACGCGCTTGAGGAGAGCAACGGCGTACGCTGGGCCTTGGCGCATCTCGGACAGACCGCGCTGGCGCAGGGACAGGCGGCGCAGGCACACGCGCTGCTGAACCAGGCGCTCGGCATGACGCGCGCCAGCCAGGAGCAATGGACCCGAGCGTGGATCACTACCCAGCTTGGCCAGGCGGCTCAGCAGCAGGGCGATGTAGCTCTGGCGCGGCGCTACTACGTCGACAGCCTGCGCTTCTACCAGAGCAACCATCTGCTGTGGGGCATTCCCGATTGCCTGGAAGGGCTAGCCAACGTCTTCGCGGCCCGTCCCGATCCCGACTTGGAGCGCTCGGCCTGTCTGCTGGGAGCGGCAGAGTCCCTGCGCGAGCGCATCAACCATATTCGCCCGCCATCGAAGCAGCCGATCTACGACAGCACCTACACCGCCGTGCGTGATCGGCTTGGCGCTGCCACATTCGCCGCAGCCTGGCACGCCGGCAAGACGCTGTCGCCGGAGCAAGCGTTTGCGCTCGCCCTCGACGAAACTTAATGCGTCGATTCTCCCCAACCGCCCGCATCAATCAATCTCAATTTCAAGACATAGTGAGCGCCGCCCGAGATCTTCGGACGGCGCTCACCAGATCGTTATGTCACGCTAAGCGCGCTGTGATCAGGGCGTAATCTCGACCGCGCCGATGTCGCAGCCGGCGCCCTGGGGCCGCGAGATGCCGCGCTGATCGGTGACCGGACATGCCGCCGCGTCGGCTGCGTTGATCGCGGGGCTGCCGCCGAGCAGCAGATGCGTGCGCGTGGGACCGCCGTTGTCGGACAGCGTGCCAAGCTGCGGCGCGGTGCTCGGCAGATCGCCGGCCGCCGTGAGCTGGCAGCTGCCGTCGCTGGCCAGGTTGTGGCCACCCGATGCCAGCGTGACCAAACCTGAGCCCGCGCGCTCGGCCTGGCACTGCCAGCCGCTGTTGCCGGCGACGATCGTGTTGGTCAGCGAGAGCGTGGGGCTGCTGTCGCCGAACGTGCCCACGAACGCGCCGCCCGACGCCCCCGACGGCGAGGTGTTATTGGCGATCGTCGAGTTGACGACGCTCATCGTGCCGTCGGTGTGGAAGAACGCGCCGCCGTGCCACGCGCCGGCCGTGTTGCCGCTGATCGTGCTGTTCACAATCTGCGCGTCGCCCAGCGTGCGGATACCGCCGCCGACATTGCTCGACGTGTTGCCGCTGATCGTGCTGCGGTCGATCGTCACCTGCGTGCTGGTGAAAGCGTACACACCGCCGCCGTCGCCGCCGGTCACCGTGTTGTCGCGGATCGTGCTGTTGCGGATCGTCAGGCCGCTGCTGGCGCCGCTGTACACGCCCGCGCCGCCCTTCCAGTAATCCTGGCCGCTGGTCGTGACGGTGTTGTTGGCGACCGTGACATGATCAAGCGTGAGCGTGCCGTTGTTGAGAATACCGCCCGCCAGCTCAAAGCCGTAGCCGTTGGCGATCGTCAAATTCTGGATCGTCGCGCTCACGCCGGCGTTGATCACGAACGGCCGCACCGTGCCGCCGCCGCTGATCGTCAGGTTTTGCGCCGTGCTGCCGTCGATCTTTACGTTCTTGGCGACCGTCAGCTCGGCCGTGCTCAGCGCGATCGTCTGGCCGCTCAGGCTGGGCGCAAAGCTGATCGTACCGCCGTCGCACACGCTGGCCAGCGCCTGCCGCAGCGAGCCCGCGCCGCTATCGGCGTTGGTCGTGACCGTGACCGAGCTGCAATTGCGGTTAATTCGCACCTGATCGATCAGCACCGGGTTGCTCATGCCGCCGGGCACCTCGAAGCCGTAGCCGTTGACCGCGCTCAGCGTCAGGCCATCGTTGGGAGCGCCCGCCGGCTGGGACGCGCTGCGCACAAACGAGGTGAAGGGAACGGTGACCTTCTTCCAGCCCGAGAAGTTATCGGCGAAGGCTGCCTGGAAGCGCTCGGCGCTATCGGTCGCCTGATAGACGCGCACATAATCGACCTTCATCGTCTGCGGGAAGGTGGTATCGCCGCCGACCGGACCGCCAAAGTTGCCGCCGACCGCGACGTTGAGCAGCAGGAAGAAGGAGTGATTGAAGACCCACTGATCGGGCGCGACATCCGCCGGATCGGCCTCGTGATACTGAATGCCGTCCACATACCAGACGATCTTGTTGGGCTGCCACTCGACCGCAAAGGTGTGATAGCTGTCGGCCACGCTCTGCGGGAAATCGTAGGTGCCGCCGTAGCTCTCGCCGCCCGAGTAGCCGGGACCGTGGATCGTGCCGAAGACACGATTCGGCTCGCGGCCCACGTACTCCATAATGTCGATCTCGCCGGTCTGCGGCCAGTTGACGCGATCGATGTCGGTGCCGAGCGCCCAGAAGGCCGGCCAGATGCCTGCGCCGCGCGCCACTTTGATCCGCGACTCGATCCGGCCGTAGGCAAACTCGGCCTTGTTCTTCGAGATCAGACGCGCCGAGGTGTACTGGCACGGGCCGTAGTAGCAGCGCAGATTGCTGGCATCGTCAAGCTTCTTGACGGTGATCGCCAGATTGCCCTGGCCGTCCGTCGCGGCGTTCTCGGGGCTGTTGGTGTAGTATTCCAGCTCGCTGTTGCCCCAGCCGAGATTGCCGTGCGCGGTGCCGTCGCCGATCTCGTGGCTCCAGTTGTCGGCCTTCGGCGGCGTGCCCGCGCGCTCGTTGAACTCATCGCTCCAGGCCAGCTTCCACTGCGACGATCCAGGATCGGCGGCGGCGTTGTCGAGCAGCTGCACGTTGATGTTGCGGCCGGTGTTGCGCCCGTAGTACCAGAAGCTCAGGCCGCTGGCATCGCTCCAATCTTCGGGCGCGGCAAACTCGCGGCCAAACTGGAACGACGATCGCGGCGAGGATGCGCTCTTGGCCGACAGCACGCGCTCGTAGTCGCCCTGTCCCGGCAGCGCCAGCGGCGAGTCGTCGGTGATCTCAACGGTTGAGAGCGCCGAGTTGCGCCGCAGATCGAACAGATCGGGGGCGATCTCGAAATCGTCGACCAGCGCGGAGTCGTAGGGATCGTTGTCCTGAATCGCCAGCCGTGCCCGGCTCGGCAATCCCAATTCGGCCACAGTCGGCGTATCGAGCTGGAGCACGACGCTTTCTTCGGGCTCGTCCTTGGCGTCTTCCAAAGTGGCGATCGTAAACGTCTGCTGCAAGGTGCCCGGCGCGAAGGTCAGCGTGCCCGAGGTTGGCGTGTAGTCGCGGCCGGCCGTGGACAGGCCCGGCTGCGTGGAATAGTTGACGGTCACGGTCTCGGCCGAGGCTTTGCTGAGCTTAACCGTGACGCGGCCGGTGCCGCCCTCGGCGACCGGGAAGCTGTTAGCGGCGAAGCCAACCGTCAGCGGTCGTACCGGCGCGGTGCCGTAGAGCGTCACGTTATCGATGTAGAACGTGCGCGTGCCGCTGGTCGTCAGCGAGCCGAAAGCCCAGCCGTAGACCTCGGACAGCGTAAAGCCGTCGTTTGGCGCGCCGTTGCCGATCTCTTTGCGGATAAAGCTGCTGAACGGAAATTCCTTGTACTGCCAGCCGCTGAAATTATCCTCAAAAGTGACCGTGAAGCGCTCGGCATCGTCGCGGGTCGAGCCCGGATTACGGTTATCGATCACGTCGATAAACAGGTCGGTGCCGCTGTTGGTGCCGTAGACCCACAGCGCAAAGCCGCCGTAGCTGCTCCAATCCTGCGACACCCACTGATTGACGGCGTCGTTCTCGAAGTTATGGATCACCACGCCATACGCCGATACCGTGAAGTCCATCTTGAGCACATGATTCGGCGTGGGAACGTCCGGCACCGGCGCGGGCGGCGTGTCGGTGGCCGCGAACGTCGTGTTGCTGTTGCCGTCCTGAGCTACGAAAAAGCCGATCGCAACGTTGTTGCCGTCCGTGCCGGTGGGCAGCGGCGGCGTGAAGTCGTCGACGATCTGCGGCGTGGCGTCCTGCAACAGCGTTGCCTGCGTGGCGGGCGTCATCAGCCCGGCGAGACTGAAGACGAGAAGCAAACATACCAACAATGGCTTGCGAACCTGCATGCTGACCTCCATCGGTCGTTCGGTTGTGAGGCGATCTTAAGCGTTGGGATAGCTGGATCAGAGCGGCAATCAGGTATGTGGTGGGTGTTGCTTGCCACCCGCTAGCCCTGGCTGCGTCCTGAAAAACATCTCTGGAGCTTTGGCAGCGCAGAGGATGAACAAGTGGCGTTACTACTTTGTTGAAATCGCTTTCAAAAAGTCAAAGCGAGTATATCGATGGCTGAGTAACTTGTCAAGGCTACTATCGAAAATCGTATCGGTTGAGCAGCGACGGCTAGCGTGGAGGAGCGGTCGAGGCGCGGATCACGAGATCGGGAGCGAAGCGCGGAAGATGGGGATCTTGATCTTCCAACAGGCGCAGAATGCCCTCAGCGGCAGCGCGGCCCAGCTCAAACATATACTGGCGCACAGTCGTGAGCGGCGGTGTGGTATAGGCCGAGCTAAGCAGATCGTCGAAGCCGACCAGCGATACATCTTCGGGCACCTGTAGGCCGTGCCGGTAGAGCGCCAGCCGCGCGCCGTAGGCCATCTGATCATTGCCGGCGAAGATCGCGGTCAGCGGCACATCGCGCTGAAGCAGCGCCTCGGCAGCGTTCACGCCGCTCTCCTCGGTGAAAGCACCTTCCGAGATCAGCTTCTCGTCGATCTCAAGGCCGGCATCACGCAGCGCCTGACAGTAGCCATTGTAGCGCTCCCTGGCGTCGGGGATGGTCAGCAGGCCGGTGATATGCGCGATACGCCTGTGTCCCAGCTCGATCAAATAGCGCGTGGCCTTGTACGCGCCTAGATAATTCTCGGTCGGCAGGCACTGCGCCTCCAGGCCGGGTACGCTGCGGGTCACGGCGATCAGCGGCATCTGGGCTGCCAACGCCCGGATCGCATCGTCGGGCATGCCGCCGCTCAAAATAATCAGCCCGTCGACCTGCCGCTCAAGCAGCAGATGCAGCGCTTCCATCTCTTCGTCGAGCTGCCACTGTCCGGTCGCGTACACCGGGTGGTACGCGCCACCGCGCAGGTGCGAGTCGATGCCGTGCGCCAGCTCGCCAAAAAACAGGCTGGACATACTCTGCGTCAGCACGCCGATCGCCATCGACTGGCCACGCGCCAGGCCGCGCGCGACCAGATTCGGCTTGAACTGAAGCGCATCGATCGCCGCCAGAACCGCCGCACGCTTGCGCGGCGTGACCGGAGTGCTGCCGGTCAGCACGCGAGAGACCGTGCTCGGCGAAACATTGGCGGCTTTCGCTATATCATGGATCGTCGGAGGTTTTGGCATAAAGTCCACTGAGCTGTTGATTAATCAAAGCTTAGTATAGCGTCAAAAGGCAAATCCGAGAAAGCCCGCTTTGATTACAAATCACTGCGCGGTCCAGCCGCCGTCGACCATCAGAACACTGCCGGTGACCATCGCTCCCGCCGGCGATGCAAGATAGATCACGGCCGCCGCGACATCGGCGATCGTACCGACGCGTCCGATCGGCAGCCGCTCGACGACGCCCTGACGGTAGCTCGGCGTGTCGAGACGCTCAGCCGTGCCGGGCGTGTAGATGAACGTCGGCGCGACGGCGTTAACCGTAACGCCCTGAGCCGACCATTCGAGCGCCAGCACGCGCGTCAGCTGGTTGACGCCGCCTTTGGAGGCGCAGTACACCGCGTGATCGCGAATGCCGACGACGCTGGCCTGCGAGCTCATGTTGATGATCCGGCCGCTACCCTGCTGAAGCATGATGCGTCCGGCAGCCTGACAGCAAAAGAATAGCCCTTTGAGATTGACCGCCATCATCTCGTCCCAATCGGCCTCGGTCACATCCAGGGCCGGATGATTCGCGCCCAGGCCGGCGTTATTCACCAGAATATCCAGCCGCCCAAACCGCGCCTGCACCGACTCGATCGCGGCGCGAATCTGGGCGGTGTCGCGCACATCCAGGGGAAACGCGGCAGCTGTTCCGCCCTCGCGCTGAATCTCCTCGACCAGCGACTCCAATTCTTCGGTGGCGCGGGCGGCCACGGCGACGGTCGCGCCGGCATGGGACAGCGCCTTCGCAACGCCAAAGCCGATGCCGCGACTCGCGCCGGTCACCAACGCTACCTGATCGGTCAAGCTGAAATTCGGATACTCCATGTGTCGCGCTCCTTGCCTCGTGGGCGAACATTATAAATCTGCTCGGCACAGGTCCCGAATCGCCAGCGCCATAGCAGGATTGACCTCGAAGTGCGTCTCCATAAACTCCAGGATCGCCAGCGCCGACTCACGGCTGCGATCGTAGCCCTGGATGAAGGCCGGCAGCGATCGGGCCGTGACCGGGAAGCGCTGCTCGTAGCGCCGCTCAAGCGTGAACGGATCGCGGCCGCCGGGCTGCTCAGGCTCGCGCCGCTGCATCAGCTCAAGCACGCGATCGACGGCGTACTGCTGGATGAAACGCGCCGCCGTCAGCTTCTCGCCGCGATGATAGCGACCCAGGCCAACATACAGATTGGTCAGCGCCTCGCCGACGAACCACTCGTCCGGCCGCGGTGTAGCCCTGGACTCAAGCGGCGCAGGCTGCGCGATGCGCTCGTCGATCTGCTCGTCCTTCCAGACGATCGCGCCCTCAGCAAACGGAATGCCAGCCAGCTCGGCCTGCTCGAAGACCGCGAACTCGCAAAAAATGCCGTCCCCGTAGAGCAATTTATAGCCGTCGTCGGTGTTGAGAAACTGATACGCGATCGGGCCGTGCGCGCTCAGCCAGGAAAGATCGCGCAGCAGCGCCTGCTTGCAGCCGTCCCTGGCGATCACGAAGAAATCCAGGTCGGAGTACGCATCCAGGCGGTAGCGCTCCACGCCCACCGAGCCGAGCCCGATCAGCGCCAGGGCTTTTCCGCCGGCCGCGAGTGACTGCCCGATCGCATCCAGGCGCGCCAGTAAGCGCTGTGGGTAATCCATAATCTGCTCCTTTGGTTTCACAACTTGCCGATCGCGGAAAAACCAATTGTAGCTGCGGATCAGCGATCATAAACGGAGCGTGGTTAATCCAACCTACCACGCGCTCTCGTATCGTTTATATAAGGTATCTATTTCGGGCTGCTCACTCAGCCGGATCTTGGAGTTTTATATTCATGAATAGTTCCCTATCTTCCACAGGTGAGCCGCCTACTCGCTTTACTCGTTTTGGGCAAAAGCCGCTGCTGCGCGGCTGGTCGCACGCGCTGGCGACACTCGCCGCCGTGGTAGTAACGATTCTGCTGCTGGTCGAAACCCGCGACGATGCGGTGCGCTTTGTTTCGGTGCTGGTCTTTGGGCTGAGCATGATCGGGCTGTACCTGGGCAGCGCGGTGTATCATCTTGGCCGCTGGCAGGGCCGTCGCCTGGCGCTGATGCGCGCGATCGATCACTCCAACATTTTTCTCCTGATCGCCGGCACCTACACGCCGATCTGCGTCAATGTGCTGACCGGCTGGCTGCGCGTGGTGGTGCTGCTTCTGATCTGGACGATCGGGCTGTCGGGAGTCATATCGACTCTGCTCCAGCTACACCTGCCGCGCTGGGCGTCGACAGGCTTATATCTGGGCATGGGCTGGGTTTCGCTGATCACCATGCCGCAGCTTGTGCAGCTCCTGCCCTGGCAGGCGATCGCGATGCTGGTCGCCGGCGGCGTGCTCTACTCGATTGGCGCCGTGGTCTACGCGCTGAAGCGGCCAAATCCGCTGCCGCGCATCTTCGGCTTTCACGAGATCTTTCACCTGTTCACGATCGCGGGCGGCGCGGCGTTCGTGGCGATGATCTGGATCTGGGTCGTGCCGTTCCCGCGCCAGTAGCAGCCGCTCCAGGTTACTGATTAGCCGGCCATGATTGAGATCGAGCCTGGCCGCGAGAGCTGAACGCGTTCTCGTCGCCGGGCTCGATCGTGTGTAGCAAACGTCTAAGTAGTCGCCGGGAGCGTGTACTCGAAGCTGTACGAGTGCTTGCCGTCGACGATCTCGATCGCCAGGTTGCCCGCCAGCCCTGCCAGCTCGCCGGTGCCGGAGTCGGGCGCGACGCTGATCGTCAGCTCCTGCGAGGCGCTGGTCATAGTGCCTTTGTGCACCAGCACAAAGCTGCCGCTGCGACCATGCAGCGTTCCCGTCACCCGCTCGATCGCTACGTAGACCGCCGAGCCAACCTCGGTACCAGCCGACAGCATCTCGCCTTTACTGGTCGCGTGGAGATCGCCGTGGAATCGCTTGTCGATCGAGAGCCTGCCGAGGCTGACGCCCTCAGCTGTATCTCCTGCCTGCGGATTGAGATCTACCTCAAACAAGCCGCTTGCCTGCGCCATCGTTACCTGCCTTTTCTGGTTCAATCCGATCGGGCTCCGAGTATAGCATAGCGCCAGCCTGCACGACTCAGCCCGGCACCATCGGCACCTCGATGATCAGATCGGGCTCGTTGTGAATAAACGTGATCTGCAAGGTGCCGGGAATATCCCGCGTCTCGCCTGCTCCACGCGCCGCGATCTGGCTGTTCCACTCGGCGAGCAGATCCTGGCTGCGCTGCTCAAGACGCAGACCGGTCGCCTGGAGCGCCGGGCCGAGCTGTGCGACTCGATCGGACGGCACTTCGAACTGCAAAACCAGCGCGGCGTTCGAGAACATATAGAAGTTCAGAATATAGGCGCCGCTCTCCGCAAGCGCCGCTTTGACCCGCTCGATCAGCGTGTGCCGCTCGACTGTGGTCATGCCGTTGAGCTGTAGAAATCCAGGATTCATCGCCGCTCCCTGCGTTATCAAGCTAATCTGCGCTCGATCATAGCCCAAGCTCGACCAATTTGGATGCGGCTTAGGTCTGATTGTGATGTTTTACACAATCCTCAGAGCAGCATAAATGATCTCAGAGCTGAGCCAGCGCCTGATCGATAAACGAGCGCAGCCCGGCGCGCATGGTTTGCCGAATCGTTACGTCGTCGATCCACGCGTCGATCTGGGCGATCGGCTTGAGCGCGGCGCAGAGATCCCAGTAAGGCAGATTGGCGAGATCGATCGCCGCCAGCGCCTGGTACTGCCGCGTAAACTCCTGCATCGCGTCGATGCCGAAAGCCCACAGGATTTCCAGCCGCGTGTTAGCAAGATCGGCCAGCGGATCGCCGAGCGCCGCGTCCTCCCAATCGATCACCGCGACCAGCCGCTCGTCGCGCCAGAGCAGATTGCCGGGCCAGAAATCGCCGTGCAGCAGCGCCGATCGGTTGCGCGGTTGCAGCGGCCAGACGGCTTCCAGCCCAGCGCGAATCCGCGACTCGTCGAGCGTTTCGTCGAGCACTGCCGGCCGCTCTTCGAGCCGTGCCGTGTATCTTTGTTCGATCTGCGGCAAAAAGACAAGCTCAGGGCTCGTGCCGTCGAGCGCATGAATGTCGGCCAGGTGTGTCGCCATCTGAAGCAGGAGGTCGCTCGGATTCGCCGGCGCGAACTCTGGCCCGCCCTCGATATATTCGATCACAATGCAGGGCGTGCCGAAGATCGCGCCGGATTGATCGACAAGATATGGACGTGGAGCAGCCAGACCAGCCGCCTGCAAGATCTGCAAAAGCTTGAACTCGTCGGCGGCGATATTGGGGTTGTGTGCGAGATCGACGGGGCCGTGCCGGCGAACGATCAGCTTCGTCGTCTGCCCGTCCGAGCGCTCGATCTCAAGCGCGGTAACCTGAGCTGAGACGCCGCCTGTGAGCTGCCACGCGCGCAGCAGCCGGCTCTGCGGCTCGATCGTTTGAATGAGTTGCTCAAACCGGGCGTCTGGTGCGGCTGATGTCATGCAGTTATTCCTGGTGCATTGTGATGCTCAATCGGCTTGAGTATAGCGCGGTCTGCGGTATGTGCAAGCGCACGCGATACGGACGGCACATCCTTTGCTGGGTAAACACCAACCAGGAAAGGAGCGCGAGAGATGAGCGATCGACCACTCTTTCAAAATTCCGATGAGCAGGAGGCGATCTATGCTCCGCAGCAGCTGCCCGCCGACACACGAGCTAAGGAGACTGCGAATGTAGACGACGCGCGTGAGCGAGAAGTCGGCGACGATGTCGTCATCGTTCCCGCTGCCAGCGCCGGAATGCTTGGGCAGACGGGTGGCGGCATCAGCACCGGGGTCGTCGGCGGCGCGCCCAGCGCGATCGGCCCGGCTGTGGGCGAGGATGCGGTAGAAGACGTGACTGACGAGAACAGGCGCGATCGTCGCGACTGAGCGCCGCACACCAGGCCGGCAGCCGATACAAGCAGATCAAACTACATGCGGGGAGCGCGGATCAGGCAGATCCATGCTCCCCGCAGCGCTTCAGCCGAGCCGGCGCCGCGCTACATCTTTGCTCTTGAGCGAACCGCGCGGATACACGCCTTGATGGTGGCGATCAAGATTCCGGCCGGCAATACCAGCGCCAGCAGCAGCTGCTCGGCCCAGCCGTACGGAAAATCGGTCGGCTTGTCGTTGGCCGTCGCAAAGAAAACGAAGATCACCAGAACGCAGGCCGCGTACATCAGCAGATACTGCCACAGCGGCCGGCTCGGCTGCTGAAGAGCCGCCAGATCTTTTCCGATCTGCTCGGCGCGACCAAACTGGCGCAGCGCCGCATCGACGGCGTCAGCCTCGCTCATACCGCGCATGACATGTCCGGCGACCAACGCTTCCAGGTGCTGGCGAACCTCGCGCAGATCGTCCTCGCGCTGGGCTTGAGGCAGCGACCGCAGGCGCTTGTCCAGTGTGGTGATGTAGTGATCCAGCCGTCGATCATCCATAGCTGAGCCTCCGCTTTCCAAGCACCGCCGCGATCGCCGTGGCGTAGGTTTCCCACTCATCGATTCGATGGCGCAAGGCTTCGCGCCCTGCATCCGTCAGCGTGTACATGCGCCGCGCCGGCCCACGCTCCTGAACTTCCCAGCTGCTCACAACCAGCTGCTGTTGTTCCAGCGTGCGCAACGCGGGATACAACGAGCCTTCCCGCAGGTTGAGGACGCTCCCGCTGCGCTCCTCAATCGCACGGGCGATCGCGTAGCCGTGGGCAGGACCGTCGGCCAGCACAGCCAGAATCAGCGTCGGCACGTCGCCACGCGGCAGATCTCTCCTCATCGCCCGCTCCTTATGCAGCACAAAACACTTACTTAAATATACATAGAATCAGGATGTATGTCAACAAGTAAAGAGCAAAAAAAGGCTATGCGGCTCCACCGAGTTGCATGGACTCGCTTAAAGGGTATGTGCTAGCACATGTCTAGGTTACGCGGGACTCAGAATCACGGGACAGGCGCGCGGCGGCTCCTGGGCGGTGCGCTGAATATTGCAGAGAATCTTTGCGCTGGCAAAGTTCAGCTCGACGACGATGTTGCGCTTGCGCAGGAGCGCGACGTGGCGGGGCTGCGGCACGTCGGTGACGCGGCAGCGCAGGCTGCGGCCGTTCTTGCGGCTCTTGACGCGTACCCAGCTGCCGAGCTTGAAATACGGAGTAGCCACCATACACGGGGTTTGCGGCATACTGCGGCGCTGGGCCACTCGCTCCATCAAGCCGGGGCGATAGTGAGCGGCAAAACCCCGGTGATCGCGATAGGCAGGGACATCCAGCGGCAGCGGCGCTAAGATGGCTAACACGAACAAGGTTCGGCGCAACATAGCAGATCCTCCGAACAGCGCGGTACGTTTAGACGGCGGGCGCGAGTACAGCAAAAACAAGACCACAAAGGCCTAAAACCCTCGCGAGCAGAGTCTTCCTGGACAGACGTGATCTATGCCTGGATCACGAGCTAGGCGCCAAACTGTTGCCAAAGAAACGCTAGCTCATCCGCTAATTCCGCATCCAGCTGGTGTTTCGTGGTTCCGATCCCATGACCGGCATCTTCCTGCGCCCGCAGCAGAACTGGCTTTCCCGAGGCTGTAGCTGCCTGGAGCCGGGCCGTCATCTTGGTTGCCTGCCAGAGATCCACGCGCGGATCGTTCAATCCCGCCGTCAGCAGCACGGCCGGATAGGCGACGCCATCCTGGACTCTGGCGTAGGAGTCTGTAATGTGGAGACTTTGAAAGCCTTCTTCGGTCGTCACCGTGCCGAACTCGGGCACATTGATCGGCCCGTTCTCGCCGAGCTCGATGCGCAGCGAGTTGGTGACGGCCACATGCATCACCATCACGGCCCACAGATCGGGCCGTCGCACCAGCGCGCCGCCGGTGGGAATGCCGCCGGCACTGCCGCCCTCGCCCGCCAGCCGCTCTGGCCGCGTGTAGCCCTGCGCGATCAGGTACTCGGCACAGGCGATAAAATCGGTAATCGTGTTTTCTTTGTTCAGCTTGCGTCCGGCCTCGTGCCACTCCCGCCCATGCTCGCCGCCGCCACGCACATGCGCGATCGCCCAGACGCCGCCGCGCTCGTACCAGGCCAGCATCTCGGGCCGGAAGTAGGCCACAAGCGAGATCCCGTACGAGCCGTAAACCGTGAGCAGCGTCGGGCGATCACCGTCGCGCGGCAGGCCCCGCTTATGGATGATCGAGAGCGGAATCAGCGTTCCATCCTGGGCGGGCGCCTCGACCTCGTAGGCCTCGATGTCACTGAAATCGATCGGCGCGGGCGGTACCCAGCCGGTATCTTCCACCGCTCCCGAGCGCGTATCGTAGCGAAAGGCGCGCGGCGAGACCGTCCAGGAGGTCATGTACAGCACCAGATCGGGGCTTTCCGGCTCGCCGGCCCACTCCACGATCGTGCCGTTGACCGGCAGCGCGACGGCTTCCAGCTCGCCGCCGGCCAGCGCTACCCGCCGCAGCCGACCGATGCCGGCGTCCAGCTCACGGATCAGCAGATAGCCGCCGGCGACGCACACACTCTCGATCACGGCCTGGCTTTCCGGCACCACCACCCGCGCCTGCGCCAGATCCGTGTTGGGCAACGCCAGCGCCAGCACTTCGTAGCGCGGCGAAGTTCGGCGCGTCACCAGGTAGAGCGTATCGCCGTCGATCGCGAAGTTGCGCACGCCGTCCTCGACCGTCGCAAGCCTCGTCCAGGGGCAGGTTGCCGGCTCGGCGAGGGCGGCACGCGGCGCGACATAGAAGGTACAGTCGCTCCACTCATCTCGGCCCAGCGCGCTATGCGAGACCACGCCGATCATCCAATCGCTGTCGACGGGCACGAGCACAAACGGCCGATCTATCGGATTCATCGGCACGCGCTCATTCAGACCGCGCGCGAAAACAGCCAGATCCTGCTCGGGATCGTCGCCCAGATGATGCAGAAAGGAGCGGGTATCGTAGCGACGCTCGGCGGCCGGCGTGTCGGCGGGCGGATCGGGGTAGCGATGATACACAAAGGAGCGGTTGTCTTCCAGCCAGCTCACGAACTGAAAGCGGACACGGCTGATTGTATCGGGCAGATGCTCGCCGGTATCGACATCCAGAACGCAGAGCGTACTGTTCTCGGAGCCGCCCTCC
>DASWTQ010000802.1:0-3605 GCA_036402055.1 Herpetosiphonaceae bacterium | reverse complement strand
GGCAGACGTTGAGACAGGCGCTACAGCGAATACAGTTGAGCGTCTGCCGCCCGATCTGATCCGCCAGCACACGGCTGCGCCCGTTGTCGAGCAGCACCAGATGAAATGTCTGCGGCCCATCGCCGGGATGCACACCGGTCCAGAACGAGGTGTAGGGATTCATGCGCTCGCCTGTCGAGGAGCGCGGCAGCAGCTGCATGAAGACCTCGAAGTCGTGCCATGTCGGGATCACTTTCTCGATACCCATGATCGAGATCAGCACCTGCGGCAGGGTCAGGCACATGCGCCCGTTGCCCTCGGACTCGACCACCGCGATCGTGCCGGTCTCGGCGACGGCGAAATTCGCGCCGCTGGTAGCCACGGGAACGCTCAGAAACTTGGTGCGCAGATACTGACGCGCGACCGCCGCCAGCTCGGCCGGCTCGTCCGACAGCTTCTGAATGCCCAGCGCGCGCATAAACAGCGTGCGGATCTCGGCGCGATTCTTGTGGATCGCCGGGACCAGGATATGCGACGATTCCTCGTGAGCCAGCTGAATGATCAGCTCGGCCAGATCGGTCTCGATCGCGGTCACGCCGTGCCGGCTCAGCGCCTCGTTCATGCGGATCTCATCAGTCGTCAGCGACTTGACCTTGATCACCTCGCCGGCTCCGTGCTCGGTCGCGATACGGGCAATGATCGCGTTGGCCTCGGCGGCATCCCGCGCCCAGTGAACCTGCCCGCCAGCCCGCTGCACCGACGATTCGAGCTGCAACAGGTAATCGTCGAGATGCCGCAGCGTGCGCTCTTTGATCGCCCTTCCCGCCTCGCGCAGCTCCTGCCAGTCCGGCAGCTCATGCACCACTGCCCCGCGCTTGGCCCGGATCGTCTGGGTGGCCTTGCCGAGATTGCGCCGCAGCTGGGTGTTTTCCAGCGCCACCTTTGCGGACTCCTGGAAGGTCAGCGGAATATGGAATTTGCTGTTGCTCTGGTTCATGCCACGTCGTCCTCGGTGGTGGCCAGGATCTCGGCCAGATGCACTGGCCGCACTCCCGCCCGCTGCCGGTGAAGCGCGCCGCCGATCTGCATCAGGCACGAGTTGTCGGCGGCCACGCAGACCTCGGCGCGGGTGTCGAGCACGTTGCGCACTTTATCGCCGAGCATCGCCATCGACGTATCGGCGTTCTTGATCGCGAACGTGCCGCCGAAGCCGCAGCACTCCTCGGCGCCTCGCAGCTCGACCAGATCGATGCTGCGGACTTTGCGCAGCAGCCGCAGCGGCGCGTCGCCCACGCGGATCATGCGCAGCGAGTGGCAGGTCGGATGGTAGGTGACGCGATGCGGATAGTACGCGCCGACATCCTCGACGCCGAGCTTACCCACCAGAAACTCGGACAGCTCGAAGACGCGCGGCGTGATTGCGGCGATCTCCTCGGCCAGCCGGTGGTCCTGGGCAACTTCGGCCAGACGCGGGTAGAACTCGCGCACCATGCCCACGCACGAGGCCGACGGCGAGACGATCGCTTCGGCGTTGCGAAACGTCTGCACAAAATGCCGCGCCAGCGGGATCGACTCGCGCTGGTAGCCGGTGTTGAAGTGCATCTGGCCACAGCAGGTCTGCTCCAGCGGGAACTCGACCGTGTGGCCGAGCCGCTCCAGCACCCGCACGACCGCCTGGCCCGTCTGCGGGAAGAGCGTATCGTTGAAGCAGGTTATAAAAAGTGCAACCTTCATAGATCGACTTTGTGTATTGGGCGTGATAAATCACGCCCCTACGGCTCAACGAATCCCCATGCCTTCTCCCGTCCTCAGCGCAGAAACGCCTCCGACAATCCGCCGTCGACGCTGAAGATCTGGCCGGTGGTCTTGCTGAAGGCTTTGCTGATCAGCAGAAACGCCACCTCGGCCTGATCGTCGAGTGTGATCGGCGCTTGTGTGAGCGTGCGCTGGGCGTAGAAGTTGGCCAGCTTCTCGCGCAGCCCCTCGGTCGTCTCGTCGTCGCTGAATGCGATGTTGTACTTCGACAGCGAGGCGATCACGCGATCGCGCGGAAACATGCTCGATCCTTCGACCACTGTAGCAGGAGCCAGGCCGTTGACGCGCACCAGCGGCGCCAGCTCGATCGCCAGCTCGCGCACCAGGTGATTCGCCGCCGCTTTGCTGGTGTCGTAGGCCAGCGAGCCTTTTTTGGAGACGGCCGCGTTGACGCTGGTGGTCAGCACGAGGTTGCCGCGCAGTCCCTGTGTGCGCCAGACGCGATTGGCCTCGTCCGCCACGAGGTAGAGCCCGGTCACGTTGATGTTGAACGACAGGCCCCACTTGTCGTCGGGAATGCGTCCCTCGCGATCCGGCGGCACGTAGATTCCCGCTGTAACGATCACGTCGTCCAGGCCACCGTACGCCAGCAGCACCTGCTCGAACATCGCCCGCACCGACTCGCGCCTGGTGATGTCGACGCCCAGGCCGATCGCCGGGCCGCTGCTGGAGATGCCGGTTCCGGCCACGCCGATGCCCTTGCCGTAGCGCGCGGTCAGCTCGTCCGCCGCCGATTGCGCCGCCTCGGCATGGAGATCCGCGCAGACCACGTGCGCGCCCTCACGCGCCACGCGATGCGCCGTCGCCCGGCCAATGCCGCTGCCCGCGCCCACCACGACCACGATCCGCCGCGCCAGTTCCTTTTCCGGGGGCATGCGCTGAAGCTTGGCCTCTTCGAGCAGCCAGTACTCGATGTCGAAGGCTTCTTGAAGCGGCAGCGCGGTATACTCGTCGATCGCCTCCGCACCGCGCATGACCTCGACCGCGCAGTTGTAGAACTCGGCCGTCACCCGCGACTCGCTCTTGTCCTTGCCCCAGGCGATCATGCCCAGGCCGGGAATCAGAATCACGGTCGGGTTGGGATCGCGCATGGCCGGCGAGTCCGGGTGCTTGTGCTGCTCGTAGTAGGCCGCGTAATCCTGGCGATACTGCGCGAGTCCGGCGGTCAATTTTTGCTTGAGCGCGTCGACATCCTCGGTCTGCGGGTTCCACGGCACATACAGCGGCTTGATCTTGGTGCGCAGAAAATGATCCGGGCAAGATGTGCCCAGCTCGGCCAGTCGCGGCGCGTCGTGGCTGTTCACAAAGCGCTGGATCGTGGCGTCGTCCTGGATCGTGCCGACGAAGCGTTTGTACTGGCTGACCTGACCGCGCAGCCAGGGCAGGATCTCGTCGAAAACCGCGTGGCGCTGCGCCTCGTCCAGGGCCGCGTACTGTTGACCGCCAAAGGTTTGCTCGCCTTTGTCGCGCGCCTCGATGTAGCGCGCCGCGCGCTCGATCAGGTCCAGCGTCAGCTCGTAGCACGCTTTGTCGTCGTCGGCCCAGTTGATCAGGCCGTGACCGCCGAGGATCACGCCCTTGGCCTGCGGATGCTCGCCGAGGATCTGCTCCAGCTTGAGGCCGAGATCGAAGCCGGGCCGCTGCCAGGCCGTCCAGATTACCTCGTCGCCGTAGATTTCCTTGGTCAGCCGCTCCGAGTTTTTGGCGGCGGCGATCGCGATTACGGCGTTAGGATGCATATGGTCCACGTGCTTGCGGTTAACAAACGCGTGCAGCGGCGTGTCGATCGAGGAGGGACGCGGGTTGAGGTT
>DASWTQ010000801.1:0-5458 GCA_036402055.1 Herpetosiphonaceae bacterium | reverse complement strand
CGTTGCGCCCGGCCTTGGTCCGCTCTTTGAGCACCTGCCGTCGCGATCGCGCCAGCAGAATATGGAAGAGCTGCTCACGGCTGAATCCGGCCGCGACATAGCGCAGCGCATCAACCTCGTCGGGCAGAATCACGTTGGGATGCGCATCCAGCATCGCGCCGACGATGCTATGCCCGCTGCGCGCATGGCCGATAAACATGCAGTAGCTCTCGATCGTGCTGAACGATCGCAGCTCGCCGCGTGAGCGCACAAACGACGTGAGATAGTCGCGTGCCATGCGCGCATGGCGATACACTGCCGCATCCGGCTCGCGATCGTGGGAGGCTGGAGCCTGTAACAAGGTCATGATCTGGCCTTTCTTACTTCGTGCCGATCGCCACTGAGGCGGCCATATTCCAACGTACGCGCTCGTCCTGGCTATCCGGCGTGATAATCACGGTGTAGGTGCTCTCGGTCGCGCCGGCATCGATGCTGGTGGGCTTGATGCGCGAGACTTTGCCGGAGATCGTCAGGTCGGGCAGCGCATCAAAGGTGATCGTCGCGGGATCGCCCTCGTGCAGCTGAGCCACATTGCGATCCAGCAGACCGCTCGACTCGACCTGCCACGCGGAAACGTCGGCGATCACAATCGCGAACTCATTCGCGGTCCATACTTCGCCCGCCGTGATATTGACGTTGATCACGGTACCGTCGATCGGCGCGCGCAGTGTGGTCAGATCCAGCGCCAGCTGCTCGCGCTTGAGCGTAGCCTCGGCCTGCTGCACCTTGGCCTGCGCCGCCGCGATCGTCGCCGCGCGTGAGCTTTCCAGCGCCGCCGCCAGCTGTGCGCTCTGCTCCTGATTGGCGTTGGCATTGGCCTCAAGCACGGCTGCGGCTTCCAACACCGCCGCCGCGCTGTTCTCCAGCGTCGTCGCGACCGTGCCGCGTCCTTCCAGGCGGGCCTGTGCGGCATCCGCGCGCAGCTTGGTCGCATCCGCCGCCGCGCGCAGTCTGGCAGCCTCGGCCTCGGCCCGCAACGTCGCGATCTCGGCATCCGCCTTTAATTTGTCGGCGCTGACGTCGGCCTGAAGCTGATCGTGCTCGGCGCGGGCCTGATTCAGCGCGGCCTGCGCGTTCTCGACGCGCAGCTGCACATCGCGCGCGTCAAGGTGCGCCAGCGCATCGCCTTTTTTCACCGCCGCGCCCTCACGCACCAGAACATCCTGCACCATCACGCCGTCGCCGATGCCCCTGTTAGGAAAGCTCAGCTCGACGGTCTGCGCCGGAACCACGCGGGCTCTGGTCTCGATCGCGGCGGCATCAGCGCCGATCTGGGGCAGATCCGCAGCCGGTGGAGCGGACTCAGCGGGCGCGGCGTTCGCGTTGGGCTGCTCCCAGTTCAGCACCAGAAACGTCGCGGCGGAAAGCAGCGCCAGCAAAATCCATCCGGCAATGATTACAGGCTTGCGCATAAACGACCTCTCGTAGCGTCGGGATCGAACCGATCCGTGTAAACAGTTCCTCAGCCGGCTTTATTCGAATCCGTCCACACGGAGGATCGAGGAAACTTCGGCCAGATGCTCGGGCTTGTGCCGCCTGATGTAGTCCAAAAACTGCTCTTTGCTCGAAAACACGGCGGGCGCGCAGTAGCGACCGGAAAGAAAGCGAAAGTAGGCTTCGGACTCCAGCGGCAGGCTTTGCGCCAGCAGGCTGGTGCTGTCGAACGGGCTGAACGTGCGAAAACACTTGACCCGCAGATACTCGGCCGGCAGCGTCGTGTAGCCGAGCAGCATCAGCATCGCCAGCCGGTGGCAGCCATCCGCCAGGAAGTAGCGCCCCGACACCTGCTTGCCGTTCGGCGGTCCCTGCGGATCGGTGGTGGGCGGCAGCAGGCGCTCGGCGGTCTTGAGGATGATCGGCGACTCCCGGCGAAAACCGTGGGCCAGCAGATCCTCGTATACGCCGGCCGCTCGCCGCACACGCTGGACAAACTCAGCCTCCAGCGCGTCCGCATCGGTTAGCAGATCGCCCTTGCAGCGGATCGCCTCGGAGGTCATGAACCAGCGGTAGTACGCTCCCTGCCTTGCAGCCTGCATAAACGCGTCGAAATCGGCGGCGTACAAACCGCTATGGTCGGCGTAGAAAGCTAGAAAATCGCGGCGGATCAGCACGTCGTAGCGCAGCGGCGCGATCAGCGCGGCGATCTCGATGCCGTTTGCCAGCTCGGAAGTATCCAGCCAGTACCAGTAGTTGCCCATGCGCGCCGCTCGGCGCAACCGGTTGGCGACGGCAGCCAGCGTTTTGCGCATGCCGAGTCTGCCTGCCGGCTTGTGAGCGGTAGCTATCGGCGCGTAGATTTGCTCGCTTGTCGGCTCTGCTCTCATCGTGCTTTCCGATCAGCTATGCGCTGTATGCCACGCTCGCTCTGGGTAATCCAACCGAGGCCCGCGCCGCGCGGAGCCGGCAGCTGCGGCGGCTGGTAGGTCCACTGCGGCGCTTCGATCCGCCCCGACTCTAGATTCGCGCTGACCACACTGGCGATCAAGCCCAGCGCCAGCCACCAGATCGTGGTGCCGAAGAGATTCGACTGGATCATGTCCATGAAATTGCTGACGGTGAAGTGATCCAGCAGCAGCAGCCACAGCATCGCGACCAACTGCCAGCTCAACATGCCGCTGTCGGGCAGGCGTCGCCAGACCTTGCGGGTCAGCAACAGCCACCACAGCGCCGGCAACAGGTAGAAGAGCAGGCTGATCACGCCCATCTCGGCGATAAACAGTAGGTACGTGTTGTGCGAGGTCTGGTGCTCACGAACTGCAAAATCGCCGACGCGAGTTTTGAACTCCTCGTCGTAAAGATCGTAGCTATCGAAGCCCCAGCCCAGCCACGGCCGGTTCTCGATCATATTGAACGCGGTGGCGGCGCCCAGCACACGGCCCTGCGCGGTATCCTGATCTTCGAGCCGGGTGGACGCCCATTGCAGCTCCTGAGCAAAAGTTGTAAAGGCCAGCAGGAGCCCGCAAGCCAGAACTCCGGCGCTCCAGCGACGGATCGCCGACGAATACACGAAGAACAGTCCGAGCCAGACCAGCGCCGCGCCGAGCCAGCTGCCGCGCGAGAACGAGAAGAACGTGCCCAGATAGGCCAGGCCCAGCACGCCCAGCGACAGCGCGCGCAGCCCACGTGAGTAGCTTTGCATGCCGTACTGCAAGAAGATCAAGCCCAGAAAGATCAGCGTGCTCGTGTAGACCGCCGGATTGCCGAAGGTGCCCACGGTGCGCTCGCCGAGCCGATTCAGCCAGTGCTCGGGCAGCATCTGCGGCGCGAACCAGCCCAGCAGCCCGATGATCACCTGGACGACCAGCGTGATCAGGCCGGCCCAGCCCAGCCGCTTGAGATCGCGGCCCGTCGGCCCGATCAGCCGCACCAGCCAGTACATACAGAACGGCACAAACAGCCGGTCGTAAAAGCGAATCATGAACTGCGTAGGCCGGGGCGTCAGCACCGTGATATTGACCAGCGCCAGCAGCAGAAAGATCAGCATGCATAGCTCGGCGCGGCCGAAGCGCACCGGCTTGTGCTCTCGCAGCCCGAACCAATCGCCAAAGACGACAACTACCAGCGCGGCGGGAATCATCAGCCGGTGGAGCAGCCAGTACATAATCCTGAACGCATCGTTGGGCGTGATCACGAAGTATGGAAAGACCAGAATCCACAGGATCACCGCGACGAACGGGTAGCGCAGAAAGAGGATCGTGGCGGGCACCAGCGCTGCCAGCGGCACCAGCGCGATCCACAGGCCATTGACGATCAGCAGCGCCGCGCCGATACCAAAGCTCAGCCCCAGCAGCACCGGCAGCCAGTCGGGCATGTGCCGCGCGTCCAGCCAGGAGCGCGCGCCGCTCAGGCTAGCCGCCTGGGCCGAGATCGATTTGCGCAAATGTGATAGTCGTGCCGCTGCCACTGGTTGCTCCTAACAGTCAAACAAAGGAACAAGCGAACAAGGGAACAAAAAGAATCCTGATCGTTTGTGCTGTACTCCTGGCCCTCACCCCCTGCTTCGCTTTCCCCCTCTCTCGTTGCCTTCGGCACAGGCGAGGGGGGTTTCGGTACTTCTTTGCTCTCGTTTGTACCTGGTTCTTGGTACTTGGTACTTGGTTCTCGTTTGTTCTTTTGTTCTCTACCGATACCCATACCGCAGACTGGTCGCGCCGGCGCCCCAGCGGATCGCCGCCAGCTGGTCCTCGCTCAGGATCGACCGCCAGCGCTCGTCGAGACGAATCTCCGAAACCTGCTTCAGGCGCATCTCATTGCCGACGATGTGATGCGCTGCCGGCCACAGCTCGGCCGGTCGGCGCTCGGGATCGACGCCGCAAAAGCGATCGAGCTGTGCCAGCGTGCCGCGTACATCCCGGCAAAAGTCTTCGTAGCCGATCTGCATCCGCTTGTCGGCCGGTAGCGCGCTCAGCGTGCGGCGAATCCGCTCGTGGAGCGTTGCCCACTGTCGCGCCGCCTCGCGCGCATCGATCGCCGCGCCGCGCCGCAGCCGGGACGCCACCACGCCGCGCACATCGCGCACCAGATGGATAGCCCGCAGGTCCAGCGACGAGTAGCGCCGCAGCATCGGCAGCCGCAGCCGGTCCTTGGAGGTATCGACAAACACGCGCTTGCCCGTCACCGCCAGCACCGACTCGATCAGCACCTCGTTGCGCGTAACCAGCCGCTTGATGCGCCGGGACTCGGCGGGCCAGGCTGCAAACAGCGCGTCGCGAATTGCGTTGAGCCGTGGATGGCCGAAGCTGCGCTTGCGCAGATGCTGCACGATGCGCGGCCCGCCCAGCGCGAACTGCGTACTAAAATCCGCAGCGTCGAAGTTCTGGCCACGCCGGCGCATCTCAGATCCAACCGCCTGCCAGAACGCACACGCTCTGATCCGCTGGCCGCACGAGCAAAGATAGGTCGCGGGATCTTCGCGCGCGATCAGCCCGTTCATCTCGCCGATCGTCGCGATTTCGGGATGCGCCGCCAGCAGCGTCGCCAGCAGCGTCGCGCCGGAGAACGCCGTGGTCTGGATCGACACAAAGATCGGTTGTGCAGCCTGATTAGACATCCTGATCCTCGTCGCTACTCGAAGTAGCCCAGCGCCCGCAGCCGATCGCGGATCTCGGCCTCATCCTCCGCCGACATCTCGTCCTCGTCGAAGGCCGGCTGCTCAGCGCTTGGCCAGTACGCCATCGCAGCGCCGGGCTGAGCTGATCGACTCGCCGGCGCTCCAGGCGCGAAGGTTTCGGTCAGCACGCGGCCATCCATATCGGCGGGAACCGCGACGCCCATGCTGTGCAGCGCGGTCGGCGCGACATCTTCGATATGCAGATCCGGCAGCGGCGCGGCCTGCACCTGCACGCCCGGCCCGTACGCGATAAAAATCCCCTCGCTGCGATGCTTGGCCGGGCCTGAGGCTACCGCACGCCGCGTCACG
>DASWTQ010000800.1:0-3575 GCA_036402055.1 Herpetosiphonaceae bacterium | reverse complement strand
GGCGCGCTTCAGCGCTACATCCCACCCTCGGTCGGCGACTCATTCCTGGCAGTGGGGGTCAAATTCACCTCGTTCAAGCTGATCGAGTCGTTTGCGCTGCTGACCGTTGCCTTCGGCCACCGGATCGAGGTTAATCTGCTTGGGTTGTCGACCTATCGCGCTCCGCCACAGCTGCCCGGCGAGACGGTCGAGCCCGTCGCGGAAGTGCAGCTCGCGCTGAAAGGCAGCTTCCTTCCCGACGAGGGATTTCTTGGGGTGAGCGCGCAGCTCACGCCCGCGTCGTACATCCTGTCACGCAGCTGCCGACTGACCGGCGGTTTCGCCTTCTTCTGCTGGTTCCCCAGCACCAGCGGCGCGCCGTCGCCGCACGCGGGCGATTTTGTGCTCACGCTTGGCGGCTACCATCCGTCGTTTAACATCCCGGCCCACTACCCGCGTGTGCCACGCCTTGGCCTGAACTGGCAGGTAGACGAACGACTCAGTATCAAAGCCGAAGCCTACTGTGCCCTGGTGCCTTCGGCGCTGATGGCCGGTGGCCGGCTCCAGGCTGTCTGGTCAAGCGGTACCATCACTGCCTGGTTTAACGCCGGGGTTGACGTTATCATCGCCTGGCGACCCTACCACTATGATGCGTATGCGTTTATCGAGGTCCATGGATCGTACACGATCCGCATCCTTGGAACTCACACCATCACCATCAATGCCAGCGCCAATCTCCACATCTGGGGACCAACGTTCTCTGGAGTGGCGCATGTTTCAATCGCTGTGGTCTCCTTCAAAGTCACCTTTGGCGACGCGTCCCAGGAAACGCCCGCGCTCAGCTGGGGTCAGTTCCAGCAATCATTTCTTCCCGCGCCGAGGGATGCAGGCATTCAGGATGCTACCAAGAATCGGCTGAACTCCTGCTGCACGATCGCCGTCAGTGCGGGGTTGGTGCGTAAAGGCGACCGCGACCAGGGCGATCTGGGGGTGATCGATCCTGAACGACTCGTCCTGATCACCAGCTCGGTGATTCCGTCGTCGACGGTGAAGGTTGCCGGAGTGACTCTGGAAGGTGAGCAGGGATTCCCCGAAATTGGCATCGCGCCGCTCAACGCCGGCAACGTCACATCGGTTCATGAGGTCACACTGCGCCGCGAGGATGGCAAGTCTGTCGCGGATTCGTTGCGTTGCACGCCGGTGCTTAAGGATGTGCCGCGTGCGCTGTGGGGCCACTCCAGCCAGCCAACTATCTCCGGCCCGGGGCTGGTGGCCGGGGCGTTGACCGGGCTCGTGATTCGGCCTGCCGAAGCCGAAGCCCACCAGACGCCGGTCACGCTCACGCGCGACGATTGGCAGTATACGACGACCAGCGTCCCAACCGCCGCCCACTGGGAGCAGGCCGACCCTGTACCTGCACGCTCCGAAGCGCATCCACCGGCCGGCCACAATGCTGTGGCAGTGCGCGCTGCGGTGCTGGCAGCGGCAGGGTTGATCGCAGACGAGGCGGCAGTGTAGCCGGAGGAGCAGGGCAATGAGCGATTCAGCAGCTGAGCAGTCGTCGATCGCGCAGGTGGAGCTTGTGGCCTGGCACCGTCCGGCACTTGCCAGAGGCAGCTACCAGATCCAGGTGACGCAGCGGCTCTCGCAGCCGACGAACGAGCATGTTCCCGCAAACACCACGTTTACAACCCTGCAAACCTTTCGGGTCGAGGGTGCGGGCTTCAGCCTGCTGCCGACTGATGTGCAGGCGCTCTTCCCACCCGACGGCAATCTGGGCGATCATGCGCTGGCGCTGCCGCATATCGTGCTGGCGCGGAGCACACTGCCCTGGGAGCGCAGCGCTGCCGGCGATCCGGAAACACCCTGGCTGGCACTCCTCCTGTTCGATGAGCGTGAAATCCAGAGCGGTCTGGTACGCGGCCCGGAGGTAATGACGCGCGGTGCGATCAAGCAGGGAGCGACCAGTGGAGACACACTGTGGCCGGCGCTCGCGGAAGAGCCATGGCAGTCCGACGACGAGCAGTTGACGGTGATCGATGTGCGACGCAGCCTGCTCACGCAGATCGCTCCCCGCATGGCCGATCTGAGACTGCTGGCCCATGTGCGACGCGGGAAGGATGCGACCGGCAAGCCGGTGGGGGACGCGCGGGCGGTGATCGTGGGCAACCGACTCCCGCAGAGGAGCGGTATCAGCGTCGCACACCTGGTCTCGGTGGAGGATCGCTACGATCCGACGAGCGGTACGCTGGTCATGCCAGCAGCCGAAGGCGATCCCTATATTCGCCTGGTCACGCTGAAGAGCTGGCGCTTTGCCAGTGTCACACGGACGCAGAATCTCGCCGGACTGCTCCAGAATCTCGATCGCGAGCCGTCGGTGCTGCGGCTGCCGCTGAGTAAGAACCCGCTGGCCGATCGCTACGTGTCGCAGGGCTATGTCGCGCTGCCATACACGCCGCGCGGGGGTACCCCCACGGCCGTCTGGTACCGTGGACCACTTCTTCCCTGCGCGTCCGGCCCTTCAGCCGATCCCGACGCACGCTCCGCCGACGTGCTCCGACGCTATGATCCGGATCTGGATATGTATGACATCTCCTACGCGGTAGCCTGGGATCTCGGGCGGTCACTCATCCTGCGCAGCAAGCCGATCTCAGTCGCCCTGTACAACTGGAAGCGTGCCCACGCGCAGCGGCAGCACCAGACCAGCCAGCGTCTCATGCCGCTGCATAGCGCGACGGCGAGCGCCGAGCCGGAGCATGAGGTGCCGCCGCGTGAGGTGCGTGCCTGGTTCGAGAATCTCCTCAGGCTGGAGGGAGTGCCGCTGCGATATCTGGTGCCCGATCCCCGGCTGCTGCCGCCGGAGTCGCTCCGCTTTTTCCAGATCGACGATTTCTGGTTGGACTGCCTGCTCGACGGGGCGTTCAGCATCGGTCAGACGACCACGCGCAGCGATGTGGTAGAGCGCCTGCAACAGCAGCTCCTCACGGCGCAGCTGCCCAATCGTGGACGGTTGAGCGGGCTGCTGCTGCGTTCTGAAGCGGTGAGTGGCTGGCCAGCGCTGTACGTTGACGGCTCGGACCAGCCCGACGGCCTGGAGCATGACACCAGCCTCCGGCTGCTCCGGCTGCGGATGGAACGTGTCGCTCCCAATGTGCTGCTCTGCCTGTTTTCGGGCGCGCTGCGCAGCGTCGCGATTCACCTGAGTCCGGAGGCGCTCCACTTCGGGATTGAACGTCTGGAAGCAACCCTGGGAGATCGGAAGAGCGAGTGGCTCTCTCCCCACAACTGCCTCAACCTTGCCAGCCTCGCCGCTATGCTGCACGCCGCAACGTCAGCTGACCTCGCCCGTCCGTTGCTTGCGATAGTGCCCCGCGTCTTGTTTGCGATTGAGCCAACCACGGCCCCCTGAGCTTGAGCATCGGCACCAGCAGGAAGAACCACAGGGTCAATGCCGCATTGGTGCGGCCCGCTGCTTCACACAGAGACGGTCAGGCGGATGGTGTCGTTGCCGCGTAGGCTCCAACACCATGAGTGCTCTTTTGTCGGCACGTACACCCAGAACGACATCATGAACGGCTCGATTGAACACGCCTGCT
>DASWTQ010000799.1:0-3649 GCA_036402055.1 Herpetosiphonaceae bacterium | reverse complement strand
ACGGTCGCGTAGCCGTGCGGCAGCGTCGGGATGATCTGCTCCAGGCCGCTGCGCCGCGCCGCCGCCTCGATCCGCTCGATCTCCTCGATCTCCTCGATCTGCCCGACGCCGATATTTTCACGCAGGGAAAGATGGTAGATCGTGAAATCTTGAAAGATTACGCTGAGATACGCCCGCAGCTCGGTGCGGTCCAGCGTGCGCAGATCGACGCCATCCGCGCAGATCGAGCCAGCTGTGGGCTCGTACAATCCCGCCAGCAGCTTGATCAGCGTGGTCTTGCCCGCGCCGTTCGTGCCCACCAGCGCGATCGCCTCGCCGGGCTCGATCGTGAAGCTGATGTCGTCCAGGACGCGCCGCTCGGTGCCGGGATAGGCGAACGAGACGTGGCGAAACTCGATACGCGGCGGGCTCAGCTGAGCGCCTGGCGCGGCGGCTCGACCGTCACGCGGCGCCTCGATCTGCGACTCTAGCGCGAGAAACTGAAACAGCTGGACCGCGAAGAGCGTATTCTCGTGCAGCCCGCTTTGAATAAACATCAGCTGCGTCCAGCCGGATTCGAGCTGAATAATCGACTGCGTGTACAGGCTGAACTGGCCGATCGTGATCAGGCCCGCGAACGTTTGCCAGGCGGTAAACGCGATCAGCGCCGGCTGCACAGCTCCCAGCAGCAGCGCCGCAGCGCCGGCATAGCTCAGCTCGCGCAGCGCCAGCCGCCGATCCTGGCGATAGGTTCGATCCAGCACCTGGCGCAGACTATCCAGCAGCCAGCCGCCCAGCCCGAACAGCCGGATCTCCTTGGCCGCCTGATCCGACGCCAGCAAGGTCGACAGATAATGTTTTTTGCGCTCGGTCTCGGCGCGCTCAGCCAGGACACGCACACGCACCGAGGCGAAATGCGTCGCGATCCAGAGCGTGCCCAGCGAGCTACCCAGCAGCACCGGCACGATCCAGGGCTGCCAGAGCACGATGATCGCGGTCAGCGAGCCGAAGGTCGTCAGCGTGGCGCCGGCAACCAGCAGCCGATCGATAAACATCGGTACGCGAAACGCGGCCTCGTTGACGGCGGTCTGCATCTGGTTGTGAAACGCCGGATCTTCGAAGTAGGCCAGATCGATCGCGGCGGCTTTGGCGCTGATGCGCAGCTGCACGTCGTTGGTGACACGCGTTCGGTACAGCTCGTGGACAACCGTATTCGCCTGCTGAGCCACCTGCGTCAACACGTGCGTCGCGGCGAGCAGCCCAAGCAGCAGCAGAAAGCGCGGCGGGAACGCGGCGGACGGCGTTTGCACGGCCTCGACCAGCGTTTGTAGCAGCGCCGAGATCAGCAGAATGTTGGCAGCCGGGAGCAGTCCGAGCAGCAGCGTGAGACCCACGGCCAGCAGAAAGAATGCCGGGCTGGTCTGCCATGTGAGGCGCACAAGTCCAGCGATCGCTGCTCCATACGTTTGAAGCGTGTGTAGTCTGCCGCGCATGGTCTGTATGCGGAGAACAAATGAACAAAGAAACAAAGGAACAAATCGAAATCTTAGATCTTTGTTCTTTTGTTCCCTTGTTCGTTTGTTCCTACATTAACTGTTTCCGCCGCGAATCAAACAGGCCGCCAGCGCCTCGGTCATCTTCAGCTCGGGCACCAGCTCTTCCACAAACATAAACTGGCCGTTGGGATTGTTTTCCACAAACACATAGCGGCCATCGGGCGTCAGAATCAGATCTATGGCGCTAAAGTTGAGGTTGTGGCTTTTCACCAGCGCCATACAGCGCGCGGCCACATCGGCGGGCAGCTGCGCCCGGCGGTACGGAATATCGACATCGTAGTTGCGCCAGTCGATGCGGGTCTGCTGGTTGGTCTGCGAGTGGATCTCGGCCGCGAACAGCTCATCGCCGATCACGGTGACGCGCAGATCGAGCTGCTTGGGAATATATTCCTGGAACAAGCACGGCACCAGTCGCACCGAGTCGAGCAGCGCCAGCTCGGCCTCGCTGACCAGCGTGGTCGATGTGCCATAGGCTTCGGGCGGCGGCTGATCGGGATGTTTCTCGATCATTTTTTGCGCGCCCAGAAACGGATCGGTCATCACCTTGAAGATCATGCCGTTGGGGCAGTCGTAGTAAAACGCCCGCGCCGCATCGGGATCGGTGGTGATAATCGTGCGCGGCACATCGAAGCCAAGCTGCGCGGCACGCTGTAGCTGCGCGCCTTTCCAGCTGGCCTGGCGGATGTGCTCGGGATAGCTGATCCAGTAGCAGTCGAGCGAGGCCCACAGGCTGCGCAGCGCGTGATCGATCTCATCGGTCGCGAACTCGCGCTCTTGCAGGGACAGATCCAGCGGCAGACCGAACGCGGCAGGTCGTCGCCACCACACGGAGCGAATCGCCTCCGCGTCGATGATCCGGCCATTGGTCTGGATCGCGATCGAGCCCGACCACTGCGGACGAGAGCTGTCGAAGCCCAGCGAGAGCAGCGTGTTGACCGGGATGTCGTCGGTATTCAGGCGAATCGCGTCGTGGCCCAGCTCGTGAAGCAAGAGGATAATATCGTCGGCGTGGGCATCGTCCATCTGGGTGACAATAACGATCTGATCCTTGGCCACAGATCCTCCTGATCTCATCAGCAACTGGTTCGCATCGCAGATTAAGTGACCCGGACGCGTGTCCGGGTCATGGTAGTGCGCCGCTTGCTCCGAGCTTGGCTGCTAGTCGCAGTAGTAGCCGCCGCGTCCGGGCGCGCTGCAATAGCTACCATAGGCGTTACAGCTCGATCCGCCGTAGGAGCCGCCGGCGAAGGTGCAGCGCGCCGCGAACGGACGATCGCCGCCCTGCCAGACAGCAGTCTGGGTCTGCGGATCGTAGACCGCGTTGACCGGCTCTTCGGCAGGCGTCTCGATTGGTTTGGCGACACGGAAGGCGAATAGTTGACTGGTCATGCAAAACCTCCTTGCTAGGTGACAGGGGTTGGACCATCGCGCCAGGCTAAGCGGACCGGGTGTGGGACGTTGGGATTGAAGGCGGTAAGATCATGCATCTCTTGATCGAGCGCAACGAAGCGAACCTCTGCAATTCCTTCGGTTACTAACACTGTACCATAGGTAGCAAGAGTTATCAAAAATCGGTTTAATACCTTTCCGGCGCTACTCATGCCGCTCATCGCTCAGGCTATGCTTCAGCCGCTCCGCGACGGTCTGAACCTGTGGCGCGTGCAGCAGTGTATAGTGGTTGCCCGGCACCTGGTAGGCTTCGACGCCCGCAGTGAGCGGCTGCCACAATGCAGCAAGCTCCGGGCGCGCTCCTGCGCCGAGCCAATCGTTGGCTTCCAGCAGGATGATCGGCTGTGCGATCGGCTGCGGCGTGTAGATCTGCGCGGCTCGCTGGTTGGCCTGAAACAGCACTGCTAGCCGTCGCATCTGCTCAAGATCGACATCCGGCGATACCAGACCGTGCTGACGTGCCTGCTCCAGCACATAGTCCAGCCGCGCCTCCGGCGCTTGTGAGCGCAGCTCGTCGGCGGTGATGGGCAGCAGCTTGCCGAACAGCCCGCCCAGATCGCGCGCAAAGCCGACGAGTTGCTCCTCCTCGTCGATCGGCTCGCTCTGTGGCGGCGGCGGGCTGCTGTCGATCAAGACCAGGCGCTCGACGCGCTGGCCCTGCTGCT
>DASWTQ010000798.1:0-10101 GCA_036402055.1 Herpetosiphonaceae bacterium | reverse complement strand
CCCAGCATTAACGCCACCGGCTTTGTGGCGGCGGGCTGTCACGGCACCGGCTGGAATCAACCAACCGTCTCCGATCTAATCTATGCGGTTGAGATCGTCGGCAGTGATGGTCAGGTGCATGTTTTTTCGGAAGAAACGACGCCGAGCGACATGAACACGGTTCGCGTCAGCCTGGGCACGCTCGGAATTATCTCGAAAGTCACGCTCAAAGTCGAGCCGATGTACCGCCTGCGGGATCAGGAACTGATCGTACCGACCGCCGACGTGATGGGTCCGAATCCGGCAACCAGCGGCGGAAAAGTCGATGCTTCAAGGCTGAGCGATCGAGTGACCGGCAATCAATATGTAGAGCTGTTCTGGTTCCCGTGGAGCGGTGGCAGCGCCTTCTCCAACCAGCTCGACGATGGTTTGATCTGGGTCAAGCAGTTCAATCGCACGGAAGACGATCCGCGCGACGTGCCGCTCCGGCCACCGGATTGGCAGGCTCAGTTTGCCGAAACGTTGATGGAGCAGGTAGCCGAGCATCCCACCAATGCCCTGGTCGTCCCCCCGATCGAACTGGCGGTCTGGTACGCGCTTAGACAGCAGATCGCAGATATTGAGCAGACCGACGGCTTTATCGCCGACGCACCCCGCGTGCTGCACTACCAGGAGCAGGCTTTCCCGATCCTCGATCTGGAGATCGCGATACCGATCCCGGCGACCGGCACCAATAGCTGGGATTTCACAAATATTGTGACCGCCTGGTATCAGGTCGTCAATCATGTTCGCGCCAGAGCGGCCGAGTCGGTGTATCCGCTGACCTGCTGCCTGCACGCGCGATTTACCTCAAATAGCCAGGCGCTGCTTTCGCCGGCGTACCAGCCTGCCGGCAGCAAGACGCACTATTGCTGGCTCGAAATTTTGAGCGCCTATCCCAAGCGCGAGCCCAACCCCAACAACCGCAAAGCCGATATGGCGCCGTATGATGAGCTGGCGAGCATCATCGGCCCGACCTGGATCAAGAAGATGAACGGCAGGCCGCACTGGGCCAAATACTGGCAGAACATCCCCGGCATCGACATCGCAGCGCTCTATCCACAGGCCAATCGCGACCAGTTCAACGCATTACGACGCCGGCTCGATCCCAACGGGATGTTCATCAATCCGTTTTTGAAGGGCCTGAATCTGTTCCGGTAGCTGCTGCGGCCAGCACGCGTCAAAAGCTCTGATCATGGTTCCTTGCTCCTGGGATGTCGACGGCATCGCCAGGAGCATGATGCTGCCAGGGTGCAGCGCGGAGCCGCTGGTCGCGGGGTGCTACAATACGCGCATGGCTAGCGATGCACTTTTAGCCGATCTCCGGCAGGCAGTCGACGGCGAGGTCTACGCCGATCGGATCTCGCGCGTGCTCTACGCGACGGACGCCTCGCCCTACCAAATCGATCCGATCGCCGTGGTAGTGCCGCGCAGCGATGCGGCAGTTCGCGCCACGCTGGCGATTGCGCGCGCGCACAACGTGCCGATCGTGGCACGCGGCGCGGCGACCAGTCTCGCCGGGCAGACGGTCGGCGCGGCGATCCAGCTTGATTTCTCGAAGTATCTCAACCGGATTCTAGAGCTTAACGCGGCGGAGGGCTGGGTTCGCGTCCAGCCCGGCATGGTGCTGGATCATCTCAACGGCGAGCTAGCCGTCCACGGCCTGAAGTTCGCGCCGGATGTTTCGCCCTCGAATCGCGCGACGATCGGCGGGATGATCGCCAATAACTCGTCGGGCGCGTACTCGCTGCGCTACGGCAAGACGATCGATCATGTGCTGGAATTGCGCGTGCTGCTCAGCGACGGCAGCGAAACCACGCTGCGGCCGCTGTCGTCGGGCGCGTGGCAGGCCAGGGGCGCGCAGTCGGATCTTGAGGGCGCCTGCTATCGCACAGTGACGGATCTTGCCCGGCAGCATCGCGACGAGATCGAGCGACGCTACCCCAAGATTATGCGCCGAGTCGGCGGCTATAACCTCGACGCGTTCGTGGGCGACGAGCCGCTGAATCTGGCGCATCTGATCGTCGGCTCCGAGGGCACGCTGGCGCTGATTCTGGAGGCCAAGCTGCGGCTGGTGCCGCGTCCGGCCGCCACGGGCGTCGTGCTGCTGGAGTTCGCCGATCTCTTCGACGCGCTGGATGCGGTCGTGCCCTGCCTGGAGTGCGCGCCGGTCGCCGTGGAGCTGCTCGACGATCTGCTGCTGGATCTGACGCGCAAATCGCTGGCCTTCAAGGAATCGCTGGCGATCCTCAAGACCGAGGCAGCCGCGCTGCTGCTGGTTGAGTTTTTTGGCGACGATGCAGCGGATGTCGCGACGCAGATCGATCGGCTGCTGGCGCATCTGCCGGCGCGCGCTCGGGTGTCGGCGGTCACACGCGCGATCACGCCCGAGGAAAAAGCGCCGATCTGGCTGGTGCGCAAGGCCGGCCTGCCGCTGCTGCAAAGTATGTCGCCCGGCCTCAAGCCGGAGACCTGCGTCGAAGATAGCGCGGTGCCGCCCGAGCATCTGTCGGCCTATAGTCGGCGCTTCAAAGCGCTGATCGAGGCCCACGGCACGATCGCGGCGTTCTATGGTCATGCCAGCGTCGGTTTGCTGCATGTGCGGCCGCTGCTCAATCTTCACGATCCCGGCGATGTTCGCAAGTTCCGCGCGCTCTCGGAAGGCATTCGCGATCTGGTGATGGAGTACGGCGGCGCGGTCAGCGGCGAGCACGGCGACGGTCTGATCCGCTCCGAGCATAACCGCACGATCTTTGGCGACGATCTGTACGCAGCCTTTGGAACGATCAAGCGCACCTTCGATCCGCTGGGCATCTTGAATCCCGGCAAAATCGTAGACGCGCCCCCGCTCGACGCCAATCTGCGCTACCTTCCGGCGCGGGGCGTGCCGGTCGCACTGCACACGCACTTTGCCTTTCGCGACAGCGAGGGCATGTTGGGCGCGGCAGAGCTGTGCAACGGCAACGGCGCATGTCGCAAAACCGACAGCGGCACGATGTGTCCCAGCTACATGGTGACGCGTGACGAGGCGCACTCGACGCGGGGGCGGGCCAATGCGCTGCGGCTGGCGCTCGGCGGCGCGCTGCCCGCATCCGAGCTATGGAGCGAGCGCATGCATGACGTGCTCGATCTGTGTATCGAGTGCAAAGGCTGCACCGCCGAATGTCCGTCGCGGGTCAATATGACGCGGCTCAAAAGCGAGTGGCTGGCGCACTACTACCAACGGCACGGCACGCCGCTGCGCGCGCGGCTTTTCGGACGGATTCACACGCTCAACCGCATCGGCTCGGCGCTGGCTCCGCTCTCGAACTGGCTGCTGCACGTGCCCGGCGTCGGCCTGCTCAACGAGCGACTGCTCGGCATTAGCCGAAGGCGTCAGCTGCCGTATTTTGCGCGGCAGACGTTCGAGGATTGGTTTAGGGGGCGAGAAGAACCAAGAACCAAGAACCAAGAACCCGGGTGCCATGCCCAGAGGGCGCCCGGCGCAGAACAAAGAACAACAGAACAAAGAACAAAAGGAAGTACCTTGATTCCCCCTCGCCTGCGGCAACCGCGGGTGCCCTCTGGGCGAAGGCTTGGCGAGGTTCGGGGCAGGGGGGCAGGGGGTGAGGGCCTGGCTTCCCTTCTTGGTGAGGGCCAGCGCCCCGCCGTCGTGCTCTTCCCTGATACCTTCACGCGCCACAACGAGCCGCAGATCGGGATCGCGGCGACGAGGCTGCTGGAAGCCCTGGGCTACACGGTGCTGCTTCCACAGCGGCTGGTCTGCTGCGGCCGTCCGATGCTGTCGAAAGGCTTACTCAAACAGGCTAAACATGCAGCCCAACAGCAGCTTGAGTGGCTGGCTCCCTACGCCGCGCATGGCCTGCCGATCGTCGGGCTTGAGCCGTCGTGCCTGCTGACCTTCCGCGACGAATACCTGGATCTGCTCGACGATCCACGCTGCGAGCAGCTGCGCGCCCACAGCTGGCTGCTGGACGAGTTCCTGAGCCGGGAGCTGGAGCGCGGCGCGTTTCCTGCTGATCTGCTAGCAGCGGCTGGACCCCGGCGACCCGCGCTGGTGCATGGTCATTGCCACCAGAAAGCGCTGGCCTCGACCGCGCCGACGCTCACGCTGCTGCGGGCAGCCGGCTTTGAGCCGCGCGAGATCGATAGCGGCTGCTGCGGAATGGCCGGCTCGTTCGGCTACGAGCGCGAGCACTACGCGATCTCGCTCGACATCGGGGAGCGCGCGTTGCTGCCAGCCGTGCGCGCCGCCGACCAGGACACCACGATCGTCGCGATGGGCACAAGCTGTCGCCAGCAGATCGGGCATGGAGCGGGACGGCGCGCCCAGCATATCGCCGAGATCTTGTGGACGTGCGTCGCCGCCAGCCAGGCCGAGCGGGAGCGATTGGCAGGATCAGAGGCGGCGGTATAATACGAGCAGGAGAGGCGCACAAACGCTATGCAGCCACGTAATACAAGCTCACCGCTGACGCCGGCCGTGATGGTTCACTTCTATCGCGGCGTGATGGATCTGGCCACCACCTGGCGCTCGCGGATCGACAACACAACCAACTGGGCCGTAGTCACGGCCGGCAGTATCGCCAGCTTTCTGCTCAGCGATGCCAGCCATCCGCATCTGATGGCGCTGCTAGGCATGTTTCTGGTCTACGCATTTCTGGCGATCGAGGCGCGGCGCTTCCGCTTCTATGATCTGTGGAGCGGCTGGGTGCGGCTGATGGAGACCGAGTACTACGCGCCGCTGCTTCGATACAACCAGATCGAGGCCGAGGAGCAGTGGCACCCGATGCTGCGCTGCGATCTCGAAGAGCCGCATTTCAAGATCAGCCTGGTTGAGGCGATGGGCCGTCGGCTGCGCCACAACTACTATGCGATCTTCGCCTTTCTGCTGCTGGTCTGGTTTGTTAAGCTGCTGCCGCCCGCCGATCCGCAGTCTGGTCAATGCGAAACCTTTTTGCAGTGCGCGGCGATCGGCTCGATCCCTGGCGGCGTGGTCATGAGCCTGGTCGGACTATTCTATGCTTATCTGATCGGCCTGATGCTTTTTACACCCAAACTGGTCGGCACCGGCACCGAGCTGATCGATCGCCGCATCATCTTTCGGCGGATGGTCGCGCCTCACGCGCAGCTGGTGGGCTTCAAACGTCATGGCAAGCTGCCCTACATCGTCGGCGGCGCGGCGCGACCACCAGAGGAAGACTAGCATTCCGGTCAGCTGTGACAATATCCAGCCGGCAGCATTTATTTAAGCAGGATGTTTGTCTGATGCCATGTGTTACAATACGAGCAGAGGCTCAGCCTTTGTTCATCACTTGTTAGCGATATGTGTCGATCAATGCCCCCAACCTGCATAACTTCCTGCCATCTCCCCACTCGATCTGCCGATCCCTCTGCAACAAACCGCCAGCCGAGGCCCAACGGATTGAGCAACTAAGATGATCAACCTGCTTGTGCCAATGATCGCGGCTTTCACGCCCACCCTGCTCTACACGCTCACGCTGTGGTGGCTGGATCGCTACGAGAAAGAGCCACTGCATCTGCTGCTGGTCACGTTTGTCTGGGGCGCGGTTCCGGCGCTGATCATCGCCATTTTCGCCGAGCTGGCCGTCGATGGGCTGGCCCAGTATGTGTTCGGGCCCGGCGCTGAAGCCACAATTGTCGCGCCAATCGTCGAGGAAGTGCTCAAAGCGCTGGTGCTGATCGCGCTCTTCATCTTTGTGCGGCGCGAGTTCAACGGCGTGCTCGACGGCATTATCTACGGCGCGCTGGTCGGCTTCGGCTTCGCGATGAGCGAGAATATTCTGTATTTCATGGCCTACTCCGAGCAGCTTGTCGGCGTGTGGGTGCTGCGCAGTGTCATCTTCGGCTTCAACCACGCGTTTTTCACCAGCATCGTCGGCATCGCGCTGGGCCTGGTGCGCTACGAAAAGCGTCGCTGGGCCGGATATGTCGCGGTGCCGCTCGCGCTGTGGCTGGCGATCCTGCTACACGCGCTGCATAACTCGTCGGCGCAGATCGGCGTGCTGGGCATGCTGCTGGCCTGGGTCGTCAACAGCGGCGGCATCTTGATCGTGATCGCGACGATCGTGCTCTCGCAGCGCCACGAGCTGCACTGGATCAGCTCCGAGCTGGACGAAGAGGTCGCGATCGGCGTGATCACGCTGGCACAGTTCGAGCGGATCTTGAACCCGCCGCTGCGCTCACGGGCCGAGCTGAACACGCTGCTGACGCGGGGCTGGAAAGGTTTTCGCCAGCTGCGCCGTTTCAATCATCTGCTGACCGAGCTAGCCTTTGTCAAACACCAGCTGCGCCAGCGCGATCGCTTCTGCTGCTTCGAGGACGTGCTGGCGCTGCGTGAACAGATTCAGGGTATGCAGCCGGTGCTGGAAGAGCACGGCCGGCATACCGTGCTTTCCTGAGATCCGCTCAGCCGCGCCGGGAGGAATAGGCCCGGCGCAAAGATTTTGGTAGTCCACCCAAACCAAAGCCGCCTCCTCGACCGCCCTCGATCCCCGCTCCCACCCTGCCGCTGCTTCTCGATGCTACAATGCTCTCAGATATTGACAAGAGACGCTTCGGCGCGCCCTCGGAAACGACCAGGCGCAGCACGTGTGCGCGTCTCGACAGGAAAGGATACGATTGTGCGAGCGGTACGTTTTGCAGCATTCGGCGATCCGGCCGAGGTATTGACGATCGAAGAGCTTCCCACGCCTGAGCCAGGCCCCGGACAGCTGCTGATTCGGCTGCGCGCGCGGCCGATCAATCCCTCGGATCTGTTCGCGATTCGCGGCAGCTATGGCATGCTGCCCAAGCTGCCGGCGACGCCAGGCATGGAGTGCGCGGGCGTGGTCGCGGCGCTGGGCGAGGGCGTCAGCGGGTTTCAGATCGGGCAGCAGGTCGTGCCGCTGGCGGTCAATGGCACCTGGCAGGAGTACCTTGTGGCCGATGCAAGCACGGTGCTGCCGCTGCCGCCCGGTCTCAGCGATGCTCAGGCCGCGATGATCCTGGTGAATCCGACTACGGCATGGCTGCTGCTGCAAGACGAGCTGCGCGTCGAGCCGGGCCAGTGGGTGCTGCAAAACGCGGCGAACTCGGCGGTCGGCCGCTTTGTGATCCAGCTCAGCCGCCACTACGGCTACCGCACGATCAACGTCGTGCGCCGGCGCGAGCTGCGCGACGAGCTGCTGGAGTTGGGCGCGGACGAAGTAATCTGCGAGGCCGACGAAGATGTGGTCGAGCGGGTCAAGGAGCTGACCGGCGGCAAAGGCGTGCGCTACGCAATCGACTCGGTGGCCGGGGAAAGCGGCTCGCAGCTGATCGAGGCGCTGGGCGCCGGCGGCACACTGATCATCTTCGGCGCGATCAGCCGGCAGCCGCTGATGATCGATGCCGGCCAGATGCTGTTTCGCGGCAAGACCGTGCGCGGCTGGTGGCTGGCTCACTGGTTTCGCACAGCCGGCCAGGAGAAGATCGGCCAGCTGTTCAGCACGCTGATCCCGCTGATCGCCGATGGCACGCTGCGAGCGCCGGTCGCCGCCGAGTACGATCTCGCCGATGTTAAGCAGGCCGTCGCAGCCGCCGAGGGCAGCGATCGCAACGGCAAGATCCTGCTGGTCGGCTAGAGCCAGCGATCACACAGCCGATCCTGCTCGCCGGAGCGGGCTCAGAAAGATGTCAGCACTTGAGATAGGAGACTCCGCGCGCCATGCCCACGATTCCGACCGACCGACAGATCTTTGAGGGCGAGATCGCCACGTACTGGCTTGACGACGGTATTTTAGTGTCGCTTTCGAAGAGTACCAGGCGCACCATTGCCAACATCACCGACAATGTCGCGCTGGTCAAGCGGATCACCAACAACCAGAAAGTCCCGCTATTGATTTATTTGCGCAGCTCGCCCATGCCCGACAAAGCTACCCGCACGTTTTCGACCGAGCAATTACCGCATGTGTACAGCGCCATGGCGATGGTCTCCAACCCTGGTCTGGCCCAGTTCATCATGCGGCTCTTGTTCAAATTCCAACAACCGCCCATCCCGATGAAACATTTTACGGATGATGCCGCAGCCAAAGCGTGGTTGAAACACTATTTGTAGGCGGGCACTGGTGGAGTGGTTATCCTGGGCTGAGCAGCTGCTCACTCCTTCACGTCCTGCGCGATTATGCAACCGAGCCTGCTTTGGTAAGCAGGCTCATGCGTTTTTGCTGCATCAATGGTCAAGCGTCGCCGCCACGGCGATCAACTGTTTGGGCTGCGGCACATCGTCGACGTTCAGCGAACGATGCGCAAAACGGATCACGCCGTCCACACCGACGACAAACACGCCGCCGAGCTGGCGCATATCTTGATCGCGGCTGATCGCGGCGCCGTGGGCGATCGTGGCCTGGACCGTGTGCTTGAGCTGTGTAAAGCTCGCCCTGCGCTTGAGATCCATGTTCAGCAGGCTGTAGGCGGTGTAGGCAAGCCGACGCGGATCGGCCAGCATGGGAAACGGTAGCTGAAGCTGAGCGCGAAACTCTTTGGTTTTCGCCGCCGAGCCCTGCCCAATCGCGACGATCCCGAGCTTCGCCGCCTGGAAGTGCTGCCATTCGTTGCGCAGCTGCACGAGCTGCGAGCGACAATGAGGTCATCCATAGTGTCGCACGAACACCAGGGTTGTCGGCTGGTGCTGCCAGCAGGTGGAGAGCTGCGCGTCCCCGCCGTCCTCGTCACGTAGTGTCACATCAGGCGCGGCATCACCCACATCGACTGGTTGTGAATCGTCTTCCATCAACTACTCCTTGCTGTCGAAGTTCTTTACGCATATGTATATGTACGTGCTTACATAGGCAAGAATAATGCACGAGCTATTGATATTAATCATATCATACTAGCTCGTGCATATATTTAGAGATACGTACTATTTTTACAAGTTCAATCGTTCGCAGCTCGTGGAACTGCTGCCTACAATGTGGTGACACTCCGTCCAGTCAAAACTGACGGCTTCTTGGAGCAGCCCGTCCAACGATGGGTTTGTGCCCCAACGGACTTGTCCAGCCCAGTTTAGGTTATGCAGCGCTGCATTAGTAAGCCAGCGCTGGTTCAACCTCAACTCTTCAAAATCTTTGCTCAGCTTTCACAAACTGCTCACGACAGTGCGGTGACACTCCGCCCGATCAAAGATCAGCGGCTTCTTGGGGCAACCCATCCAACGACGAGCTTATGCCCCAACGGGCCTGTCCAGCCCGTTTTAATATGTTCAAGGCGGCGTTATGATCGCGGTCCAGCGATAGACCACAGCGGCACGTAACCCAGCGCTGGTTCAATCGCAACTCTTCAAAGATGTGCCCACACGCTGAGCAACTCTTGGATGTGTAGGCAGGCTCCACCAAGACAACTACGCGCCCAGCTTCCGCCGCTTTGACGTGCAGTCGTGCAGTGAGAAAGCCCCAGCCTGCATCTAAGATGCTCTTCGATAGGTGTCGGTTCTTGACCATAGCCGCGATGCGCAGATCTTCCAGCGCGATACGGTCATACTGCTGGATCAAGCTATGCGCCAGCTTGTTCAGGTAGTCCTTGCGGCGATTCGCGATGCGCTCGTATTGCCGCTGCAACTGGCGCACAGCCTTGCGGCGATTGTTGCCGCGTAGCTTGCGGCGTGCGACTCGTCGATGCAACACGCGCAGCTTGCGCTGCTCGGCGCGATACCAGCGCGGATTCTCGACTTTAGTTCCGTCGCTCGTCGTGAGCAGGCTTGCAACACCAAGATCGATTCCAACCTCCTGCCCGGTTGCTGGCATCTCCTGCGGCTCTACTTCGCAGACAAAGCAGGCATACCACTTCCCGGCCTTTTCGATCAGGCGCAACGTCTTGATCTTCCCCTCCACAGGGCGATGCCAGCGGACAGCAATTCGCCCGATGCTCGACAAGCGCAGCCGCCGCCCATCAATCCTAAAACCATTACCATACTCTTTGAAGCCGAAGCTGGAAAACCGATTCTTGCCCTTGAACCGAGGATAGCCCGGCGTTTCTCCAGCTTTGACGCGGCGGAAAAACGCGCTAAACGCGTTGTCGAGATCGGAAACCACGACTTGCAGCACA
>DASWTQ010000797.1:0-2009 GCA_036402055.1 Herpetosiphonaceae bacterium | reverse complement strand
TGATACGAACAAGCTGAGCATCCTTCATCGTTATGTCACCTTAAAAGAACCGGAGCCGACCAACCTGATCGACTCCGGCGCACATCTACCGCACGATTAGCTCGCCTCGGCCAGTGGCCCGAGCCCGACCAGCGTCAGCGTATCGAACGGACGCGTCTTGAGCAGCGCGGCCACATCGTCGGCGGTGACGGCCAGGAAGCGATCAACCGTGTCGTTGAGCGGCTCGATCGCCTGGCGATACAGCCAATCATAGCCGACTGTCGTCAGTCGCCCCATCGGCGTTTCCGAGCTGAGCACCAGACCGGAGGCGATCTTGCGCCGCGCCCGGGTGAGATCCTCCTCGGTCACGCCCTCGGCCTGCACTGTTTCCAGCGTCGAGCGCACAAGATCGATCACCTCGGTTGTGCGCTCGGGGGCGCATGAGGCGAAGATATAAAACGCGCCGGCACCATCCTGCTCGTAGTAGCTGATGTCGGCGCTCTGCGCGATGCCAGGATAGACCAGCGCCCAGTAGAGCCGCGAGCCACGGCCACCGCCGATGATCTGCGCCAGCACATCTGCCGCATAGCGCTGATCGTCCTGCGCCGAGGGAGCCGGAGCGACCGCCGCCAGATACACGCGGTCACGCTGCGGGTCGGGCTGCATGCGCTCCTGAGGAATCGGCTGCGGCGATGTCAGGGCGCGCGGCGTGTCCATCGGCTGCCACTTGCCGCAGACCTGCTCAACCTGCGCGATCGCCGCCTGCCAGTCGTACTTGCCTGTCAGCGCCACGACCATATTGTTGGGCGCGTAGCGACGATCGAAGTATGCCTGCATCTGGTCGCGCTCCAGCGCCGAGATGCTCTCGGTCGAGCCGAGCACGCTGTTGCCCAGCGGATGGCCGTGATGATAGGTCATGCGTGCCAGGTCATAGACGGCGTAGCTCGGCCGATCTTTGTACATCGCGATCTCTTCCAGGATCACCTTCTTCTCGGTGTCGAAATCGGACTGGAGCAGGCTGGGCCGCAGCATATCGCCCAGCAGATCGATCAGCCGCTCCTGGAACTCTGGCAGCACCGCGCCGTAATAGACCGTCGTCTCGTTGGAGGTGAAGGCGTTGTAGTTGGCGCCCATGCTGGCAAAATCGCGATCGACCTCCTCGGCGGAGCGACGCGCGCTGCCTTTGAACATCATATGTTCCAGAAAATGGCTCACACCCGAGATCTCAGGCGTCTCGTCACGCGCGCCGGTTCGCGTAAAAATCCCGACCGCCACCGACTGCGCCGCCTCGTTATATTCCCCGACGATCGTCAGGCCGTTGGGCAGCGTATGATGATCGTAGCGCATAGTAACTCCTTGGTTCTGAAGCGCCCGCAGGATAGCCGCGCATCCTGCCTGGCGCATTTGACTATGATCGATGCGCGCTACACCGAGACCGGCGCTGGTCCCAGGGTGATCACGGCAAAATTCTTCGGCTGATGCCCGGCCAGGTAGTCGTTCAACGAGTCGAGCGTGATCGAGTCGACCGCCGCGCGGATATCGTCGAGCGTACGTGGCCGGCCAATCAGAAACATATCGCTGGCCATCGCGCCTGCTCGCGCCGAGCTGGACTCGCCCTGCATGACCAGAGCTGAGAGCAGGCCGGTACGCGCCCGTGTCAGCTCCTCCTCGGTCACGCCCTCGCTGATGCGCGTCAGCTCGCCGAGCATCACATCGACGGTCTCCTGCGCGCGCTCCGGCTGCGTGCCGGCATAGCCCAGGATCAGCGCCAGCCCTTTGTACAGCCGAGGCGACGCATACACGGCGTACACCAGGCCACGCTTGATGCGGACCTCGGTGAAGAGCCGCGAGGCCATGTTCCCCGACAGCACGCCGAGGCCCATGCGCTCGTGGTAGTAGTGCGGGTCGTCCAGCGGCAGCGAGCTGTAAGCGATCGCGATCTGAGTCTGCGCCGTCTCCTGCTGAATATGGTGATACAGCGGCGCGGTACGAAGTTGCGGCTGCGGTGGAGTCGGCGGCGCGCCCTGCCA
>DASWTQ010000796.1:0-6641 GCA_036402055.1 Herpetosiphonaceae bacterium | reverse complement strand
GCCCGACTCCGCCCGGCCTGAGCTAGACGCGGTCTATGTCGCGCCGCAGACCGAGACCGAGCAGGCGCTGGTCGAGATCTGGAAGCAGGTGCTCGGCGTCGAGCAGGTCGGCGTTCACGATAACTTCTTTGAGCTTGGCGGCGACTCGATCCTGAGCTTCCAGATCATCGCGCGTGCCGCCGAGGCCGGAATACACCTGACACCCAACCAGCTCTTTCAGCACCGCACGATCGCCGCGCTCTCACGATTTGTCGGCACCCAGCAGCGCGTCGAGGCCGAGCAAGGGCTGGTGACGGGCGATGTGGTGCTGACGCCGATCCAGCAGTGGTTCTTTGACCAGCAGTTCGCGCAGCCGCACCACTGGAACCAGGCCGTCCTGCTGGATCTGGCCCAGCCACTCGATCCCGCGCTGCTGGCGCAGACCGTGCAGCACCTGGTCGCGCATCACGACGCGCTGCGCCTGCGCTTCACCCTTGAAGTCACGGGCTGGCACCAGACCAGCGCTGCCGGCGAAGATCATCAGCTTGCCACGCACGTCGATCTTTCCGATCTGCCCGCCGCCGAGCAATCCGCTGCGCTCACCGCCCGCGCCGCCGAGCTACAGGCCGCGCTCGATCTCACGGACGGCCCGCTGCTGCGCGTGGCAACCTTCGATCTCGGGCCGCAGGGCACGCGCCTGCTGATCGTCGTACATCACCTGGCCGTCGACGGCGTCTCGTGGCGCATCCTGCTCGAAGACCTGCACACAGTCTATCAGCAGCTGGAGGCGGGCACACAGCCCGCGCTGCCGGCCAAAACTACCAGCTTTCAGCGCTGGGCTGCGCGCCTGCAAGAGTTCGCTCAGTCGGCTGAGCTGCGCGAGGAGGCCGGAGTCTGGCTCGATCAGCCCTGGCAGCAGATCCCGCCGCTCCCGCGCGATCTCGGCGGCGGCAAGAATATCGAGTCCGCCACGCGCACGGTTAGCGTGAAGCTGAGCAGCACGCTGACGCACTCGCTGCTGCACGACGCGCATCAGTCGTACAACACGCAGATCAACGATCTGCTGCTGGCGGCGCTGGCCGAGACGCTGGCCGACTGGACCGAATCGCGCACGGTCCTGCTCAACCTGGAAGGCCACGGCCGCGAAGATTTCTTCCCCGACGTCGACGTGTCGCGCACGGTCGGCTGGTTCACCTCGCTCTTCCCGGTCGTGCTCGATCTGCGCAAGGCCCACGAGCCCGGCGCGGTGATCGCCGCCGTCAAGGAGCAGCTGCGCGACCTGCCGAATCACGGCGTCGGCTTTGGCATTCTGCGCTACCTGAGCCAGGATGCGGCGCTGCGTGAGCAGCTTCAGCGCCTGCCGCAGGGCGAAATCCTGTTCAACTACGTTGGACAGCTGGATCAGGCGCTGCCCGCGACAACGCCGTTCCGCTTCGCCGCCGAAAGCAGCGGCCCGACGCACAGCCCGCAGGCCGAGCGCGCGTATCTGCTGGAAGTCAACGCCGCGATCGTCGGTGGGCGGCTTCAGCTTGAGTGGAGCTACAGCGAGCAGATCTACGATCGCATGACGATCGAGACGCTGGCCGAGACGTATCTGGATGTGCTGGCCGAGCTGATCGACCATGCGCTCTCACCCGAGGCAGGCGCGTACACGCCCTCCGATTTCGCGGAGTTCGCGTGGAGCCAGGATAGCCTCGACAATATTACTGACATTATTCGGAAATCCATAGGAGAGCTGTAACGTGCGCTTAAAGACCATCGAAGATTTCTATCCCCTTGCGCCAATGCAGCAGGGCATGCTGTTCCACAGCCTGTACGCGCCGTCGTCGGGAGTGTACGTGGAGCAGCTGTCATGCACGTTGCGTGGAAATCTGAATGTTGCAGCTTTCGAGCGCGCCTGGCAGCAGCTAGTCGATCGTTACCCGATCTTGCGAACCGGCTTCGTCTGGGAGGGCCTGGACGAGCCGGTGCAGATGGTGCATCGCCGGGTGACGCTTCCGCTGGAGCAGCAGGACTGGCGCGGCATCGCAGCGCCGGCGCAGGCGGTGAAGCTGGAAACCTTTCTTCAGGCCGATAAAGAGCAAGGCTTCGATGTGACCAGGGCTCCGCTGCTGCGCCTCGCGCTGTTTCGGATCGCCGACGACGCCTACTATTTTGTGTGGAGCTTCCATCACATCCTGCTCGACGGCTGGTCGGTCTCGTCGCTGCTCGAAAAGGCTTTCGCCGCCTACCACGCCAACGCGCGAGGCCAGGAGATGCGACTTGAGCCCAGCCGCTCCTACCGCGATTATATCGTCTGGCTGCGGCAACAAGATCAGAGCAGGGCCGAGGCATTCTGGCGGCAGATGCTCGACGGCATCAGCGCGCCGACCCGGCTTGGCGTCGATCTCGCCGAGCCCGGCAAAGAAGGCTACGCCGAGGAGCAGCTTCAGCTCGACGCCGCCACCAGCGCCGCGCTTCAATCACTGGCGCGACAGCAGCAGATCACGCTCAGCACCTTGTTCCAGGGCGCGTGGGCGCTGGTGCTCCACCGCTACAGCGGCGATCAGCAGGTTGTGTTCGGCGTGACGGTCTCGGGTCGTCCGCCGACGCTAGCCGGCAGCGAGACGATGATCGGCCTGTTCATCAACACGCTGCCGCTGCGCGTCGACGTCGATCCGCGCGCCTCGGTGCGCGACTGGCTGCAAACGCTTCAGCAGCAGCAGGTCGAGATGCGCCAGTACGAGTACAGCTCGCTGGTGCAGGTGCAGGGCTGGAGCGAGATACCGCGCGGCACGCCGCTCTTCGACAATATTCTGGTCTTTGAAAACTACCCGATGAGCGCCGCAGCTAAGGAAAAAGGCGAGCTGCTGCCGATCTCCGACATTCATTTCAGCGAGCAGTCGAACTATCCGCTGACGGTCGTGGTCGAGCCGGGCACGGCGATCACAGTCAAGATGAGCTACGACCAGCGGCGCTTCAGCACGACGACGATCACGCGGCTGCTGCGGCACTTCCAAAACGCGCTCGCCGGCATCGTCGCGGCACCCGAGCAGCCAGCCGGCGTGGTAGAGATCCTCGACGCTCACGAGCGCCGCCAGCTGATCCTCGACTGGAATCAGACGCAGGCAAATTACGCGCTGGACATGTGCGTGCATGAGCTGGTCGAGGCCCAGGTCGCGCGCACTCCCGAGGCGATCGCGCTGGTCTTCGAGGGCCAGACGCTCACCTACGATCAGCTCAATCGCCGCGCCAATCAGGTGGCGCATCATCTGCGAGCGCTGGGCATCGGGCCGGATGCGCGCGTCGGGCTGTGTTTGGAGCGCTCGCCCGAGCTGCTGATCGGCGTGCTGGGTGCGCTCAAGGCCGGCGCCGCGTACGTGCCGCTCGATCCGGCCTATCCTGAGGATCGCCTCGCCTACATGCTGGACGACGCCGGAGTCGCCGCACTGCTCACGACTGAGCACCTGATCGCATATCTGCCGCAGCTCAGCGTCCCGGCGCTGCTCCTCGACGCCGACTGGACGACTATCGCCCAGCAGCCGGCGAGCAATCCATGCAGCGGCGTCCAGCCCGACAATCTAGCGTACATTATGTACACCTCAGGCTCAACCGGACGGCCCAAAGGCGTGATGAACAGCCACCGCGCGATCGGCAACCGGCTGCTGTGGAACCAGGAGATCTACCCGCTCAGCGCCGCCGATCGCGTCTTGCAGATCGCCTCGTTCAGCTTCGACATCTCGCTGTGGGAGTTGGTCGGGCCGCTGCTGGCCGGCGCGCAGGTGATCATGGGACGGCCCGGCGGACAGCAGGACAGCGCCTATCTCGTCGATCTGATCGCCGAGCAGCAGGTCACGATCGCGCATTTCGTGCCGTCGCTGCTCTCGGTGGCGCTGGACGAGCCCGGCATCGCGGCCTGCGATCGGCTGCGCGGCGTCTTCTGTGGCGGCGAGGCGCTGCCCCGCGATCTGCCGGATCGCTTCTTTGCACGCTTGAACGCCGATCTACTGCAATTCTACGGCCCGACCGAAGCCTCGATCAACGCGACCTGGTGGATCTTCGAGCGCGGCGTCGAGCAGCAGGGCGTGCCCATCGGCCGGCCGATCGCCAACACGCAGATCTATCTGCTCGACAACAACCTTCAGCCGGTGCCGGTCGGCGTGGCCGGCGAGCTGTACATCGGCGGCATCAGCCTGGCGCGCGGCTACAGCAACCGTCCCGATCAAACCGCCGACAAGTTCATCCCCGATCCGTTCGCGCAAACTCCTGGCGCACGACTCTACAAAACCGGCGACCGGGCCCGCTATCGCGTCGACGGTGTGCTTGAGTTCCTGGGCCGCATCGATCACCAGCTCAAGATTCGTGGCTTCCGGGTCGAGCTGGGCGAGATCGAGGCCGTGCTGTCGCGCCATCCCGAGATCCGCGAGGCGGTCGTCGTGGCCGAGCAGAGCGGCAGCGATACGCGGCTGATTGCATACGTCGTCGGAGAACAAAAGAACCAAGGAACAAAAGAACAAAAAAGTACCGCCGCTCTCCCCTCGCCTGCCGCAGCGGGAGAGGGGCAGGGGGTGAGGGCCGGTGAGGGCCTGTCCTCCACGCTTCGCATCTACCTCGCCGAGTACCTGCCCGACTACATGATCCCGGCCGTGTTTGTCACGCTCGACGCGCTGCCGCTCAACCCGAACGGCAAGCTCGATCGCAAGGCGCTGCCCGCGCCGGAGAGCGTGCGTGTGGAGCGCGACGAGAGCTTTGTGGCGCCGCGCACGCCGGTCGAAGAGGTGATCGCCGGAATCTGGGCAGCGCTGCTCAAGCAGGAGCGCGTCGGCATCAACGATACGTTCTTTGCGCTGGGCGGCCACTCGCTGCTGGCCACGCAGATTATGTCGCGAGTACGCAGCACGCTACAGGTCGAGCTGCCGCTGAGCGCGCTCTTCGACCTGCCGACGGTGGCCGGATTGGCCGCGCGGGTCGAGGCGGCGCAGCGGGCGGCGCAGGGCCTGACGATCCCGCCGATCGAGCGCGTTCCACGCGACCTGCCCCTGCCGCTGTCGTTCGCCCAGCAGCGCCTGTGGTTCCTGGATCAGCTTCAGCCCAACAGCGCCGCCTACAACATTCCCGCCGCCGTGCAGATGAGCGGCACGCTCCAGATTTCCGCGCTGCACAGCAGCCTCAACGCGATCGTCGGGCGGCACGAGGCGCTGCGTACCACATTCGCCGAATCCGGCGGCGAGCCGATCCAGGTAATCACGCCCAGGCTTGAGCTAGCGCTGCCGGTCGTCGATCTCAGCGAGCGCTCGGCGATCGAGCAGGAGCTGGCGGTGCTGCGTCACACCACCGACGAGGCCCAGACGCCCTTCGATCTCACGCACGGGCCGCTGATCCGCGCCAGGCTGCTGCGACTCAACGATCAAGAGCATGTGCTGATCGTAACGGTCCATCATATTATCTCGGACGGCTGGTCGGTGGGCGTTTTCTTGCGTGAGCTGGCGACCTTCTATGATGCCTTCGTCGCCAACGCGGCCGCCGATCCGGGCACGCTGCTGCCGGAGCTGCCGATCCAGTACGCCGACTACGCGGTCTGGCAGCGCGGCTGGCTACACCCAGAGGGTAGCCGCAGCGGCGAGATCCTGGATCAGCAGCTGGGCTTCTGGAAGCAACAGCTCGGCGGTATCTTGCCGCTGCTTGAGCTGCCGACCGATCATCCGCGCCCGGCCGTCCAAAGCTTCAAGGGTGGACGTCACACGATCGCGCTGCCCAAAGCTCTGACGCAGGCGCTGCATAGCCTCAGCCGGCGCGAGGGCGTCACGCTCTACATGACGCTGCTGGCCGCGTTCCAGACGCTGCTGCACCACTACACGCGCCAGAATGATCTGGTGATCGGCACCCCTGCGGCTGGACGATCGCAGCCTGAGACCGAAAACCTGATCGGCTTTTTCATCAACACGCTGGTGCTGCGAACTGATCTCAGCGGCAATCCGACCTTCAAGGAGCTGCTCAAGCGCGTGCGCAAAGTGGCGCTGGACGCCTACGCGCACCAGGATATTCCGTTCGAGCAGCTGGTCGATGAGATCCAGCCGCAGCGCGATCTCAGCCGCTCGGCGCTCTTCCAGGTGCTGTTCGTACTGCAAAACGCGCCAATGCCGAGCCAGAGCCTGCGCGATCTGACGCTGACCTCGCTTGAGATCGACAGCGGCACCGCCAAGTTCGACCTGGCGCTGGATCTGACCGAGACTGCCGACAGCCTGGGTGGCTTCATCGAGTACAGCACGGATCTGTTCGAGATCGCGACGATCGAGCGTCTGGCCGAGCACTTCCAGACCGTGCTGGAAAGCATCGTCGGCAACCCCGAGCAGCGCCTGTCCGACGTGGCGATCTTGCCCGCAGCCGAGCAGCAGCAGCTCCTGGTGGAGTGGAACGCGACAGCGGTCGGCTACCCGCAGGATGTCTGCCTGCACACGCTGATCGAGCAGCAGGCGGCGCGCACGCCCGAGGCTATCGCGCTGGTCTTCGAGAGCGCGAGCCTGAGCTACGCAGAGCTGAATGCGCGGGCCAACCAGCTGGCGCACGCGCTGCGCGCGTTGGGCGTCGGGGCGGAGACCCGCGTGGCCGTGTGCATGGAGCGCTCGTTAGAATTGGTACTCGCGCTGCTCGGCGTGCTCAAGGCCGGCGGCGCCTACGTGCCC
>DASWTQ010000795.1:0-4080 GCA_036402055.1 Herpetosiphonaceae bacterium | reverse complement strand
CGCGACGATCGCACCCAGCAGCGTGCAGAAGTGCTGGGCCAGGCGCACAATGGTCGCAGCCTCGAACAGATCGGTGGCATACTCCAGCATGGCGTCCAGACCGTGCTCGGTCTCGGTCAGCACGAGCGACAGATCGAACTTAGCGGTAGTTTGCGGCGTGTCCTGCACCGTGAGCGTAACGTCGCCGAGACGCAGGGCGGGCAGCGGGGCGTTTTGGAGTGCGAAGAGCACCTGAAAGAGCGGGCTGCTGCTCAGGCTGCGCTGCGGCTGAAGTGCCTCCACCACATGCTCAAACGGCAGATCCTGATGCGCATACGCCGCCAGCGTGGTCGTGCGCACGCGACCCAGCGCGTCCAGAAACGAGGGATTGCCAGCCAGGTCGGTGCGCAGGACCAGCGTGTTGACGAAGAAGCCGATCAAGGGCTCCAGTGCGGCCTGGGTGCGGTTGGCGATCGGCGTGCCGACGGTGAGATCCCACTGGCCGCTGAAGCGGGCGAGCAGGGTGCTCCAGGCGGTGAGCAGCGTCATGAAGAGGGTAGCGTCGGCGCGGCGGCTGAGCGCGTGGAGGTCGGCCGTGAGCGCGGCGGGCAGCTGGAAGCGATAGACGGCGCCCCGGAAGGACTGCACCGGCGGGCGGGGGTGATCGGTGGGCAACGCGAGCGTCTCGGGCGCGCCGGAAAGCTGCTCGCGCCAGAAGGTCAGCTCCCGCTCGCGGACAGCGTCTTCAAGCCACGCCCGCTGCCAGAGCGTATAATCGGCGTATTGCACCGGCAGCGGCGAGAGCGCGGCAGCATCGCCGCCCGCGAGATACAGCGCGGCCAGCTCGCGGAGCAGGACGCCCATCGACCAGCCATCGGTGATGATGTGATGCAGCGTCAGCAGCAGCAGGTGCTCGTCGGCGGCGACACGGAGCAGCCGTGCCCGGATGAGCGGCCCCTGCTGAAGATCAAAAGGCTGCGTGCTCTCCATGATCGCCTGACGCTCTACCGCGACAGCTCGCTCCGCCTCACTCAAAGGCTGGAGATCGATAACTGGTACTACCAGCGGTCGATGTGGCCCGATCTGCTGGCGCGGCTCGCCCTGAACGATCCCAAAGGTGGTGCGTAGCACCTCATGCCGCTCAACGATGGCGTTAAGGCTGCGCTCAAAGACGGAAATATTTAGTGCACCACGCAGATGAACCAGAGCCGGCATGAGGTAAGCCGTGGAGCCGGGCGTGAGCTGATCCAGCAGCCAGAGGCGTTGCTGCGCAAAGGACAGCGGCACAAGCGCCCCATGCGCAACCGGCTGTAACCGTGGCGTGGTGACGGTGGTTGTCTGAGCGGTATTTAAAAACTCAATGATCTCGGCTTTCCGCCGAACCATCTCGGCGCGGAGATCAGGAGTGAGTGCTTGCTTAGGAGCGCTATAGCGCAGCTGATGATCCTCAACCCATAACTGAATATGTCGGGTACGTAGGTCAGATAAAAAGTCAACGATCGATGGCTGTATGGACATACGTTCCTTTCCTCAGACGCATCTGTGAGGCTTTCGGAAATCAATGATTACTGCGCCCACTGTATATCAAGGGATTGACTGCTTAACACAAAAAGGTAGTGAAGCAGAGGTTACGATCAGGAGTAATATGTTTTACCTTTTTATACCAGAAAAATTGTATGTTTGCGCCCTTCTTAAGTATGAGCTTGACGATAGCTAGCTGGCTTTGGTAATGACCGTATAAGTACCAAACGATCGAAGAACACCAATGCATGCATTGCTGCGCAGCAAAGCCTATCCCGGCGACATGCGAACGTTCAGTGCTGCTACGTTCGCATGTCGCCGTTATTAACACAATCAATCCTAAGGGAATCCTTGCCTGATGGCAGTGGAGAGATGTGGGGCTTACTCCGTTCGATGGCGACCAAGTCTGACCGCGATAGAAGATAGCGCGCCATTGGATCTGGGGCTGTAACAGCCGGAAAATAACCTTCCAGAACCGTATCTCCGCAGGGATCGAGTATATTGTGTGTCTTGAATACCTGCTACAGTACCCCTTCTTCGATGTCTTCACTGAGATCGTCGCTCCGCAAAGGCGGCGCTTGAACAGCCCAGCGCAGTGTTTCGATCTGCCTGGCCAGACTGGCGATCGTCGGCGTCTCGAACAGGCTATGCACCGGCAGTTCAAGCTCAAGGGTTTCGCGCAGCCGAGCTACCATCTGTGTTACAAGCAGCGAGTGACCGCCGAGCGCGAAGAAATTATCGTGAATGCCAATCTGCTCGATCCCCAGCAGCTCGGCCCAGATGCTCGCCAGCGTAGCTTCAAGCGGCGTGCGGGGCAGAACCACCTCGCCGTCGAGATCGCGCCGTGATCGATCCGGCAGCGGCAGCGCGCGTCGATCAAGCTTTCCGCTCGGCGTGAGCGGTAGCGCATCCAGCACGACAAACATGCTCGGTACCATGTACTCCGGCAGCCGCGAGCCGACATACTGGCGCAATTCAGAACCTAGAACCGGGTGCCCTACGGGCGTCCTAAAACCGGGGTCGGTTGAATCTTCTTGGTTCTTGGTTCTTGGTTCTTGGTTCTCGACCACGTACGCTACCAGCAGAGTATGGCTCTGCTCGTCGCTATGAACGATCACCGTGCAGTCCTGCACCATTGGATGCTGGGCCAGTACAGCCTCGATCTCGCCCAGCTCGATGCGGAAGCCGCGCAGCTTCACCTGGTGATCGATCCGGCCCAGAAAAGCGATGTTGCCGTCAGGCAGGAAGCGCACCAGATCGCCTGTGCGGTAGAGCCGCTGCCCCGGCGACTGGCCGAATGCATCGGGCACAAAGCGCGAGGCGGTGAGATCGGGCCGGTTGAGATAGCCGCGCGCCAGACCATCACCACCCAGGTACAGCTCGCCCACCACGCCGATCGGCACCGGCTGCATCCGCGAGTCCAGCACATACGCCTGAGTATTCGCGATCGGCCGTCCAATCGTCGGCTCGCCGTCGCCGCGCTCGATCAAGGCGCCGGTCGAATAGGTCGTGTCCTCCGACGGGCCGTACAGATTGTAGAGGCGCTTGACCGTCGGCTCGCGGTAGATTTGCTGAGCGAGCCGCAGCGTCAGTGGCTCACCAGCCAGGTTGATCGTTTCGGCCGAGGCTGGCAGCGCGCCGATCCGCAGCAGCTCAGTCAGAGCCGACGGCACAGTATTGATCAGCGTGATGTTGGCGCTGGCTGGTAGTGCCGATAATCTTAGAATATTATCTACCAGGATCACCGAGCCGCCGCTCGTGAGCGGTGTAAACAGCTCGAAGATCGACAGGTCAAAGCAGATCGAGGTCGCCGCCAGCACGCCCGATAGCTCGTCGGCGCTGAAGACGGTTTCGGCCCAGGCCAGCAAGGCCGTAGCGCTGCGGTGGCTGATCGCCACGCCCTTGGGCCGGCCGGTCGAGCCCGAGGTGTAGATCACATACGCCAGGTTGTCGGCCACCACTCCGCTGTCGGGCAGATCTGCCGCTGCCTGGGCGATCAGATCCGAGTCCCGGTCAAGATAAATGACCTGCGGCTGCGAATCCGTGGAAGCCGGCTGTGCAAGTAGATCCGGCCACGTGCTAATCAGCGACTCTTGAGTCAGGAGCACCGGCATGCGCGTATCTTCCAGCACAAACTGGAGGCGCTCGGTGGGATAGGCCGGATCGAGCGGAACGTAGCAGCCGCCCGCTTTGAGCACGCCCAGGATCGCCGCTACCAGCGCCTCGGTGCGCTCCATGTAGAGCCCGACAGGGACATCAGGCCCGACGCCGATCGTCCGCAGATAGCGTGCGATCGCATCCGCCCGCCGGTCAAGCTCGGCATAGGTCAGCTGCGCCGACGCGGACGAGCCGTCGCCGAACGCAGTCAGCGCGATCGCATCGGGAGTTTGTTTCGCCTGCTCCGCAAACAGCTCGTGCAGACAGCGCTGCGAGTCATAATCAAGCGCGGTGCTGTTCCAGAGCGCTAACTGTTCACGCTCGGCGGCAGTCAGCAGCGGCAGATCCGCGACCGGCTGATCGCAGTGCTCGACGATGCCTGCCAGCAGCATCTGCCAGTGCTCAGCCATACGCGCGATGGTC
>DASWTQ010000794.1:0-3743 GCA_036402055.1 Herpetosiphonaceae bacterium | reverse complement strand
GACGTCGGCGGAGTCGATCGTTTGACGCTCGTCGTTGTCGTCGATATACTGAAAGAGTTCGTAGCCGGGAATGTCCCGGCAGCGCTTCACAATCCTGGCCAGCCGCCGGTCGGTCAGCGCGATCGAGTGATTTTTGCCGCTCTTGCCTCGAAACCGAAACTTCACCGTCGCGCCATTGATCTCGACATGCCGATCGCGCATGGTCGTCAGCCCGAACGATTTGTTCTGCTTGGCGTACTCGTCATTGCCGACGCGGATCAGCGTTGTGCCAAGCAGACGCACCACGGTCGCCAGCACCTTTTCGCGCGGTAAACCCGGCAGCGTCAGATCCTGCTCGACACGCTCACGAATCTGAGGCAGCGCCTGACCAAAGGCCAGCATACGCCCGTACTTGGTCTCGTCGCGAACCTCACGCCAGCGCGGATGGTAGCGATACTGCTTGCGTCCTTTGGCATCGCGGCCCGTGGCCTGGATATGACCGTTGGGCAGCGGGCAGATCCATACATCGGTGTAGGCTGGTGGAATGCCCAGCGACTTGATGCGCTGAAGCTCTTCAGGATCGCGAATCGGCTTGCCGTCCAGTCCGATATAGCTAAAGTTTTTGCCGGCACGTTTGCGCCGAATACCAGGCATTTCGTCGCTGACGTAGCGCAGCCCCGCAGCCTTCGCCGATTGGACAGGATCGGTGATCAGCATAACCGGTGGCTCGGATGGTGTTAATTCTCGCTGTGTCATGCTCGCTGCCTAAGCAAACAGAGTGCCATGAGACGGGTTAGAAGACATGATCGATCGATCGTTGACGATTGGGTAGAAATTGCTGCCGATTAAGCATTGACCATCGCCCCAAGATTTCGTATCATATATATGGTTAAAAATTTTTTATGAGAGTGGGCCGTGGAGGAGCTATGACGCCAATTCGGGTTTTGCTAGCCGACGATCATCCACTGGTGCGGTGTGGGATCTCTAAGCTGCTCGATAAGACCGCAGGGATGGTGGTGGTGGGCGAAGTCTGTGACGGCGTTGCGGCGCTGGAACAAACAATCGAGCTACAGCCGGACGTGCTGGTGCTGGACGTAGAGATGCCCGGGCTGCGCGGCGATGAGGTAGCGCGTCGCATCCGGGCGCTGAAGCTGCCGGTGCGGATTCTGGTGCTGAGCGTGTATAACAATGAGCAGCAGATTCGCGAGCTGCTGGCCAGCGGCGTTGACGGCTACGTTGCCAAGCACGAGGCGATCGAAACGATTGTGCAGGCGATCCATGGCGTGATGGCCCAGAGCGAGCGCTGGCTGAGTCCCGTCGTGGCTGCCAACATGACGCAGCACCCGGAGCAGGCCGTGCATCCGCTGCTTACCGATCGCGAGTCGGCGGTGCTGAGCATGGTTGCGCGTGGCCAGACCGACCGCGAGATCGCCCAGCGCTTGAGCATCAGCGAGCGCACGGTGCGCTACCATCTGCATAATATGTATCGCAAGCTGGGCGTTGGTCGTCGCTGCGAGGCGATCCTGTGGGCCGTGCGTGAAGGTTTTGGCGGGCACTTGCCGGCGCTTGGCCGGTAGCATCGTCTGGTTGAAACTGGTTGCTTGAGCGTGTCGATCCTGAACATATTAATAGTAGATCAGCGTGAAGTCGCTCTAGAAGCCGCTGACTCCAGGTTTTGCTCGGCGCGACATTTGCGCTTTGAATATCCATCTGGTATAATTCGCACGTTGTTGAAAAGGATTGGCTCCTCACGTTGCCTCGGAATGATCGCGTAAAAGATCCTCTTGTGCTCGTTAGATCCCAACCCGGCGACAATTTGGTTATTTCTAGTACTTGGAGTAGCGAGCTAATGAGCTTTGCAGACAAGACGTTGACGTGCCGCGATTGCGGCTCGGAGTTCACCTTCACCGCTGGTGAGCAGGAATTTTACGCACAGAAGGGCTTCGACAACGAGCCAACCCGATGCCAGAACTGCCGCCAGGCGCGCAAGCAGAGCCGCAACAGTGGCGGCGGCGGCTACAGCAGCCGTGACAGCTACGGCGGTGGTAGCGGCTACAGCAGCCGTGACAGCTACGGCGGCGGTTATGGTTCAGATCGCGGACAGCGCGAAATGCACACCACGACCTGCTCATCCTGTGGCCGCGACGCTCAGGTTCCGTTCGTGCCGCGCGGCGACACGCCCGTGTATTGCTCGGACTGCTTCCAGAGCCAGCGCCCGGCGCGGAGCAACTCCCGCTGGTAGTTGACAGCCAGTTTTCAGTAAACCTTGGGCTTGCCAAAGGGCAAGCCCTTTTATGTGTAGCGTACCAGCCGAGCCTGAGATGCAGGATGATGACTGGCTGGACCTATAGAGAACATCATGCAATTTTCTGACTTTTCACTCCATGCCCAGCTCCAGTCAGCCATCCGCAAGGCCGGCTTTGCCAAGCCGACGCCGATTCAGGAGCGTGCGATTCCGGTTGGTCTCGCCGGCCATGATCTGATCGGCACCGCGCAGACCGGCACCGGCAAGACCGCCGCATTCGTGCTGCCGATCCTTCAGCGTCTGCTGACCGATCCCGGCAAGCTGGGCCGCACCCGCGCGCTGATTGTAACGCCGACGCGTGAGCTGGCCGAGCAGATCAACACCACGATTCGCCGCTTCACCGCCGGCACGTCGATCCGCTCCGCCACGGTCTATGGCGGCGTCGGGATGCAGCCGCAGGACCGCGCACTGCGCACGGGCGTCGAGATCATCGTGGCCTGTCCTGGCCGTCTGCTGGATCATATCGATCGCGGCGCGGCCTCGCTCAACGGCGTCGAGATGCTGGTGCTCGACGAGGCCGATCGGATGCTGGACATGGGCTTTTTGCCCAGCGTCAAGCGCATTCTGAGCTACATTCCTCGCCAGCGTCAGACGATGCTCTTTTCGGCGACGTTCGCGCCTGAGCTTCAGCAGCTGGCCGCAGATTCGCTGCGCAACCCGAAGCGCGTCGACGTGGCGACCAGCGCGCCGACCAAGACGGTCGCGCACGCGCTCTATCCGGTGGCGCAGCATCTCAAGACCAAGCTGCTGCTCAAGCTGCTCAGCACGACCGACACCAACTCGGTGCTGATCTTCACGCGCACCAAACATCGCGCCAACCGCGTGGCCGAGCAGATCGGGCGGGCGGGCTATAACACGGCCGTGCTGCACTCGAACAAGTCGCAGAATCAGCGACAGCTTGCGCTGGACAATTTCCGCTCGGGCAAAGTGCAGATCCTGGTGGCGACCGATATTGCCGCCCGTGGTATCGACGTGGCGACGATCTCGCACGTGATCAACTACGATATTCCCGACACCGCCGACACCTACATCCACCGCATTGGTCGCACCGGCCGCGCCGAGCGTGAGGGCGACGCGATGACGCTGGTGACTGGCGAGGATACGGCGATGGTTCGCGACATCGAGCGCGTGCTCAAAGCGCCGATCGAGCGCCGCACGCTGCCCGACTTCGACTACTCCGCGCCCGCGCCGGTGCTGAACGAGTTCCAGCGCGAGCCGCGTGGCCAGCAGCGCGGTGGCCAGCCCACTGGGCGTAACGCTCGCCCGCAGGGAGCGCCGCAGCCGCAGCGTCGAGCAGCCGAATCTGCGCCCAGGCGAGCGCCGCAGCGTGACAGCCAGCGGCCCAGCAGCACAGGCAACAACGGCGCTCGCCGACCGAGCCGGAGCGCGCCAGGGCGGTAGCCAGGCTACGCGAGTAGATGTCGAGACTGCGCGACGATCATGGTGATCGGCGCGCGTT
>DASWTQ010000793.1:0-4191 GCA_036402055.1 Herpetosiphonaceae bacterium | reverse complement strand
CAGCAGCGCCCCGACCTGCTGAACCGACGCCCGCGCACCCGGCCTGGTTCTGCCCGGTCCAGGGTGCCCGCAGGGCCGCAACGGGGGTCCCGGTGGGTGCCGTTGCGCCTGGACGGCGGCAGGTTCGGCCGGGTAGGGTGGCCGGTGGAAAAGCAGGGGGGTGCTGCATGGGTGGGACGGGCAGCGTGGCCGCGCCGTGTCATGCGGAGGCAGCGTTCACCAGCGCTCGCGCTGGGTGCGTGTGAGGGAAGGGGCACCACCCTGCCGGATGGCTCGGCCCAGGCGCGATCGAGCGCGGGGCATGGCACGGCCTGAGCAGGCGGTGCCTCGGCTGTAGCCTGTGATGTGGATGGGCAACGGCGTGATGCTGCGACCACGCAGCGTGACGCCGGGATCGATGGGTGCTGGGCGCACTATTGAGCGGCTAGGTATGCAGGTGCGATCGTTACGCGTGTGCACAGCTCACGAGATCGCACAACAGGGCGGCTCATGGGTAGACCGTTCGCTCGGTTTCGTGTATTAATAACGGAGAAGAGATCCGAGTCTGAAGCAGAGCGCGACACCAACCCCAGCTTCCCCCGCACGCCCTGCTCGTCCCGCTGATGCCGCCCCCACGAAAGGATGCGCATGTCCGACGCACCGCTTGCTGAGCAAAGCCCGCTCATGCGTGAGCTCACGACCTCTCCGGAAGACGCGACCGACGGTGCCGCTCCCACGGGCACCCGTCGCGCGCTGGTGATCGGCTGCAACGGCTCAGCCCATACCTCGCTGCTGCGCTTCGCCGTGAATGATGCTGAGGCGATGGCGACAACCTTGGCGGCGGCCGGCTGGACCTTGTTCGACTCGCCCCTGGTGGGTGCGGAGGCGACCACGGCGGCGATTGAAGATCGGTTGACAGCGCTGGTTGAGGTGTGTGGCGACCAGGACGAGGTGCTGATCTACTTTGCCGGTCATGGTGCACCAGTGAGTCTGGAGCGCCAGCAGCGCAGCGACGTCTACCTCGTGACCAGTGAGTTCAATCCCAAGCGGGTACAACTCCGCCCGGAGAGTGGCTTGTCGCTCAGCTGGTTACGCCGACATATCCAGGACGATTACCAGGCCACCAAGCTGCTGCTGATCCTGGATTGTTGCTACGCCGGCAATTTCCAGGGGGTCACGCCGTCCTATCACGATTTTTTCGATCTCTTCAAAACGCTGATCGAGCAGCCGCCCGAGCGCGCGACGCCCCGCGATGCCACGCGGGCGGTGCTGTCCGCCACGGGCGAGGATGCGAAGGCGTATGAGCGCAACGGCCACGGGGTGTTTACCTCCCATCTTCTGGATGCCCTCAGCGGCGATGATGCAACGCCGTTTGATGACAACGGCAATGTGACGCTGGACACGCTGATTCCATTTCTCCGCACCCGGATGCCCGACGCACAAAAGGTCCGTACTTTCCGCACCGATACGGATGCGTTGGTGCTGCTGCATCGGCCCGATCAGACGCGTGATGCCCGCCGACGGCGCGTGGAGCAGCAGCGCAAAGCCGCGCGTCGCGCCGAGCTGGAGACGATGCTCGCGCCGCTCAGCGCCCTGGCGCGCGACCGGCTCGTGACCTTTGTCGGACGCACCCGCGAGCTGGCCGAGATTCGCCAGCAGATTGCGGCGTGTCTGGCACGTGGTGGGTATGTCACAATTACTGCGCCGGCCGGACAAGGCAAAACGAGTGTCATTGCGCATCTGGTGCAGGAGTACGGCGTTGACACGACGGCGTTTCATTTCATCCCGCTGGACCCCGGCCCGGATTTCCAGGTGCCCTTGTTGCGCAACCTGATGGCCCGGCTGATTCTCAAGCACGATCTGGATGAAACGTATGTCGCGAGTGATCGACGCTCCGTGCTCAAAGACTACTTTCCAAAAGTATTACGCGACATTGCCGCCAGGGGCGAGCACGAAATCATCTTCATCGATGGATTGGATCATCTGGAGCGCGATGCGGATGGCTACCGGGATCTCAGCTTCTTACCGGAGGACCCGCCGCCGGGGATCGTCTTCGTGCTTGGGACGCGCCCCGACGATACGCTCAAGCCGCTGACACTGCTGAACCCGCTGGTCCAGTACCGGCTGCCCCCACTATCGTGTGACGATTTCGAAGCGCTTCTGCATCGGCACGAGGTCAGACTCGAATGGCACGCAATTGATCAGCTGTACGATACCTTGGAAGGAAACGCCCTCTTCTTGCTGTTAGCCACTCGTGAGCTTGTGGCGAATCGGGCGCTCACGCCCAGCGCGCTGCTGCGGCGCATCACCAACGATCCCAATAATTTATTCTCGCTGGCGATCGATCGGCTCCTGTACCCGCGTGCGACCTGGGAGCGTGTGCTGTATCCGACCCTGGGGTTCCTGTACGTGGCCGGCGAATCGCTCTCTCGCCCCATCCTGTGCAGCCTGCTGAACGCGCCGAATTGGGAGGTGCGGGAAGGACTACAGCGCCTGGGGGGGCTCGTGATCGAGGACAGCGTGGGGCGCTATAGCCTGTTTCACGCGAAGTTTCGTGACTACTTGGCGCAGAATGGAGAGCGGGAGCCAACGGATACGCATCTCTTCGCGGATGATGAGGTTATGACATTTCATCGCCGCTTCGCCGCCTGGTGTGAAGGCGCTGGCGATGGCGGGCTCGATCACATCTGGGACGATCACGGCACACCGCTCGAACGTGCACGGCGCGCCTATGCTCGTGCGCATTACATCATGCATCTGTATGGGGGTGGCGACGACGCGCGGTTGTGGGAAGTGCTTGACGTAGGGCACTATGGGCGCCACAAGATCGAGGACGATCCAAGTATGCGCACCTATACCCTGGATTTGGATCTTGGCCGGAAAAGCACGGTGCGGCCGGGCCTCAGCTTCAGGGAAGGGATAGACCGCCTGCCCTATCTCTGGCGCTACACCCTGCTACGCTGTAGCCTTGCCAGCCGTGCCGATCGCTATCCCGATGCTTTGTTCAAGGCGATGGTGCTCCTAGGCCAGGAGACCGAAGCGATCGGGCTAACGGAACTACTAACGGATTTTGAGAAAAAGGTGCAGACCTTGACGAGCATCGCAGAGCTCCTAGCTGATCAACAACAGTGTGATGAGGGGGATATGCTGGTTGAACGGGCGATACAACTTGCGCGGAATTCCGGCCATCCTAGAGCGATCCACACCATACTCAGCAGCTTGATTCGGTTCCAACGCCTAGACGATGCCTGTCGACTTGCCGAGACGATCGCTGATGATGTATTTAGGCAACGTGCTGATGCGCTATGCGAGCTGGCGCAGGCGTTGGCCCAAGTCAACCATCCTGACGCGGACACAACCTTTGCTCGTGCGCGGGCCGTGGCCGAGACGATCACTGACGGCGACCGGCGCGTGGATGCCCTGAGTAAGCTGGTGCAGGCGTTGGCCGAAGCCCACCGCTTCGAGGAGGCACGGGCTGTGGTCGAGACGATCGCTAACAACTGGTGGCGCGCGAGTGCCCTAAGTAAGCTGGCGCAGGCGTTGGCCCAAGTCCACCGCTTCGAGGAGGCACGGGCCGTGGCCGAGACGATCGCTGACGACTGGTGGCGCATGGATGCCCTGAGTAAGCTGGTGCAGGCGTTGGTCGAAGCCCACCGCGTTGAGGAGGCACGGGCCGTGGTCGAGACGATCACTGACGGCCAGCAGCGCGTGGATGTCCTGAGTAAGCTGGCGCAGGCGTTGGCCCAAGTCAACCATCCTGACGCAGAGGCAACTTTTGCTCGTGCGCGGGCCGTGGTCGAGACGATCACTGACGGCCACCGGCGCGTGACTGCGCTGTGCAAGTTGGCGTGGGCGTTGACCCGAGTCAACCATCCTGACGCAAACGCAACTTTTGCTCATGGGCAGGCCGTGGCGAAGACGATTCCATGCCATCAATGGCGCGTGACTGCGCTGCGCGAGTTGGTGCGGGCATTGGCCCAAGCCCAACGCTTTGAGGGGGCACGGAGCATTGCGGAGGTGATGGACAACTATGAGTGGCACCTCAGTGTCCTGCGCGAGTTAGGGCAGATGCTAGTCCAAACTCAACATTTTGAGGAGGCACGGGCCGTTGCGGAGACATTCACTGACGACCAGCAACGTGCTGGTGCGTTGCGTGAGTTGGCGCAGGCGTTGGCCCAAGTCAACCATCCTGACGCAGAGGCAACCTTTGCT
>DASWTQ010000792.1:0-1674 GCA_036402055.1 Herpetosiphonaceae bacterium | reverse complement strand
GTCGAATGATGGAGAACATGATACCGCGGGCATATCGATGAAAGTGTTACAAAAGCACCACCTCGGGGAGTCAATCATTCACGATTCACCACATAAGTCTGTGGACTCCATCGTTACCATCCCTCTACCGAGCACCAGTGTTCCTTTCTGATCCATGCCGCATGCCCATGCTATCCTGAAACAAAGGTACAGGGGAGCCTGCGGGCTGACTGTGTGTTGAGATGCGCTCACCACATCCAGACCATCACGCCAGTGTATCGCCCCAGCTCAACCGCTCTCCTGGGGAGGTTGGTATGCAACGGCATACATACATGTTCCGTCGCGTGGTCATGCTCGTGGCCGTCGCGCTGGTCGCGGCACTCCTTGGAGCAGCACCGGCACTCGCCGCCGACCGTCGCTCAGGCGAGCGTGTGGTCATCGGCGCGAACGAGGTCATCCCTGACGATCTGTACGTCGCCGCGAATACGATCATCGTAGACGGCACGATCCAGGGCGATCTGCTGGCCGTCGGCGCGAACGTGACGATCAATGGCACGGTTGAAGGCGACCTGATGGCCGCTGGACAAGCCGTGGTGATCAACGGTACCGTCCGCGACGATGTGCGCGTTGGCGGCATGGCGATCCAGTTTGGCCCACAGGCGCAGATCGGCGACGATGTGCTGGGCGGCGCGACGAGCATCGAGCAGCAGGCCGGCAGCACGTTTGGCGGCGACGCCTACCTGGGCGGCAGTCAGACACTTTTAGCCGGCACGACGCGCGGCAGCGTCGAGGGCGGCTTCGCGGCGCTAGAGCTGCGCGGCACAGTCGGTCGCGATGTGAACGTGACCGTCGGCGGAGGCGACGATCTCGTCGTGATGCCCTGGTCGCCGGGAGTCGGCATTGCTATGCCGGCGGTGCGCTCCGGGCTGACAGTCGATGACGGCGCGCAGATCGGCGGTAAGCTGAGCTACACAGCACCACAGGACGGGCAGATCAGCGCGGCGGCCAAGGTCGAGAACGGCATCACCCGCACGCCGACGCCGACTACCACGGCACTCACGACCAATCCATACCACTGGCTGATCGATCTCCTGCGGCGTTATGTCACGCTGCTGGCGGTTGGGCTGCTCCTGCTGTGGCTGGTTCCCACCTGGATCGGCGCGCTGGGCACGACCGTTCGTAGCCGGCCACTGGCGACGGCCGGCTGGGGCGCCGTTGGCTTCCTCGGCACGATCGTGCTGCTGGGGCTGATTCCGTTTGTCGCGATTCTGCTGATGGTAGTGTTCGGCTGGCTCACGCTGGGCGGTCTGGCGGGCATTACCTTTGTGCTGGGAACGGCAGCCTTTAGCACCGTGCTCACCGGCTTCGCGATCCTGGTCAGCTACCTCGTGCAAGTCATCGTCGGGCTGATGGTTGGACGCTGGCTGCTGGGTCTGATCGATCCACGCTGGGCGGAAGGGCGAGTCGGGCCGCTGGCGCTGGGCCTCGCGCTGTACGTCGTGCTGCGCGCCGTTCCCATGCTCGGCATCCTGACCGCGCTGATCGTGACGCTGCTGGGTGTGGGCGCGCTCTGGCAGTGGCTTGTGCCACGGCTGCGTCGGGGTCATCCCGCGCCACCACCGTGGCCTGCGATGTCGGCATCCCAAATCTGACCGGCGTGTGGATGACGGAGTGTGCATCGTCTCTGCATGCCCG
>DASWTQ010000791.1:0-3834 GCA_036402055.1 Herpetosiphonaceae bacterium | reverse complement strand
AGCCCGGCGACTCCGGCGGCGGTGTTGAGATGGCCGATATTGGTTTTGACCGAGCCGATCGCGCAGAAGCCAACCTTATCGGGCTTGGCGCGAAAGGCCATCGTCAGCGCCTCGATCTCGATCGGATCGCCCAGCGTGGTGGCCGTGCCGTGCGCCTCGATATAGCTGATCGTCTCGGGGTTGATCTCGGCCAGAGCGTGCGCGGCCTCGATCGCCAGGGCCTGGCCCACAACGCTGGGCGCGGTGTAGCCCGCCTTGGCCGTGCCGTCGTTGTTGAGGCCGAATCCGGCGATCACCGCGTGGATCGTGTCGCCGTCGGCCAGCGCGTCTTCCAGGCGCTTGAGCACCACCACGCCCACGCCATCGCCGCCGACGGTGCCCTGTCCGCGCGCGTCGAAGGCGCGGCAGTGGCCGTCGGGCGAGCCGATGCCGCCTTCCTGGTAGAGGTAGCCCGCCTGATCCGAGATGCCCAGCGAGACGCCGCCCGCCAGCACGATGTCGCACTGGTAGGCCAGCAGCGTCTGGCAGGCCATGCACACCGCGACTAGCGCCGTCGAGCAGGCCGTCTGCACGGTGACGCTGGGTCCGGTCAGATTCAGCTTGTAGGCCACGCGCGTCGTCAGATGATCTTTGTCGTTGCCGATCTGCGCCTGTAGCTCGCCGCCCAGACCGATCACGCCGCGATTCGCGAGCAGATTGGTGAGCAGGTAGTAGTTGAGCGCGCCGCCGCCGTACAGCCCGATCGAGCCGGTGTAGGTTTCGGCGTCGTAGCCCGCGTCTTCGAGCGCACTCCAGGCGCACTCCAGGAACAGCCGGTGCTGCGGGTCCATGATCTCGGCCTCGTGCGGCGTGTAGCCGAAGAAGCCCGCGTCGAAGCAATCGACATCTTCGAGCACGGCGCGCGCTTTGACGTAGTGCGGATCGTGCAGCAGCTCGGGATCGACGCCGGCCAGCTGGAGATCGTCGTCGGAGAAGAACGAGATCGACTCGACGCCGTCGCACAGGTTTTGCCAGAATACGTCGAGCGTCGGCGCGCCCGGAAAGCGTCCGCTCATGCCGATGATCGCGATGCTGTTCAGCGGATCGGAAACGTCTGCGTCACTCACTCTCTTTTCTCCTCTGAGCAGCCTGCTGTTTGCGCCGGGCGATCGCTTCTTTTTGTTTGGCCGTGCGATCCGCCGAAGCCGCCGGAGCTGTCGCGACCACGGGCGCTGCCTGCTCGCGGCTGAGGTATTTCGCCAGCGCGCTGATCGTGGGATATTTGAACATATCGACCATCGAGATGTCGCGGTTGAGCGCCGCGCGCAGCTTGCCCTGCACCTGCGTCATCAGCAGCGACTGGCCGCCGAGATCGAAAAAGTTGTCGTGGATGCCGACCTTGTCGATGCGCAGCGCCGATTGCCAGATCGCCGCGATCGTGCGCTCGAACTCGGTCTGCGGCGCGACGTAGCTGGCTTTGCGCGGCGCGTGCGTGCCGTCCAGCTCCGCCAGCGCCAGCCGGTCGATCGTGCCCTCGGCGGTCTTCGGCAGCGCCTTGAGCTGCACAAAATCACAGCTGCTGCGCGTCCCGAAGCGATCTTGAACTGTGAGATGCTGCAACTGCTCGATCGGGGCCGTGTCGCCGCTGGTGAAGTAGCCACGCAGCACCTGCGCCCGGTGTGGCGCCGTGACGAGCGCCTGCGCGATCGGCTGCCGGGTACGATCCAGGCCGACCGCCAGATAGGGCTGGCTCAAGCGCAGCCCGGCCAGCAGCGAGTACAGCCCCTGCTGCGGCGAGAGCGTGGCGTAGCCGCGCGCCTCAAGCTGATCCTGAACCTCAAGCTCGCGGCTGATGCCCAGCTTTTCCCAGATGCTCCAGGCGAAGCTGTAGCTGTTCAGCGCTCCCGACTCGCGCTGGTAGTGGGCGAAGGCGTCGAGAAAACTGTTGGCGGCTGCGTAGGCTCCTACGTTGAAGCCGCCGAAAAAGCTGTGCACCGACGAGAACGAGACAAACAGGCTGCCCGGCCGATCGTTGACCAGCTGGTGCAGATTCCAGGCTCCCAGCAGCTTGGGCCGCAGCAGCGCGTCGAAGCTGTCGCGGGTGGCCTCGCTCAACAGCTGGTCGTGATACACGCCTGCCAGATGCAGCACGCCGTCGATCGGGCACTGCCAGCGCTGCTGTGCCTGCGCGACCGCCGCGCGCAGCTGTTCGGCGTCGCAGATGTCGAGATCTGCGTAGATCACGTCGCCGCCCGACTGCTGCACCATGCGCCAGGTTTGGGCCAGCTCGGTTTGAGCGTCGCCTTCGGGCAGCGGCGTGCGCCCGAGGATCAGCAGCCGCGCACCGTAGCGCTGGCCCAGATGCGCCGCGATCAGCGAGCCGATGCCGCCGAGACCGCCGCTCAGCACGTACATGCCGCCCTTTTTGAACGGCAGTTCCGTCGCCGCCTCCGGTCGTGGGGCAGGCTCAAGCCCGACCACCAGCCGCCGCCCGTCGCGGTAGGCAATCTCGCGATCTTTGTGCGCCGTGCGAATCTCGCGCAAAACGTATGCCGCGTTGGCGGCCACGTCGCTGGGCGGCAGATCGATATGGCGGGCGTTGAGCCAGGCCAGCTCGTGCGGGATCGTCTTGACGAGGCCGGGAATCGTCGCGCGCTCGCAGGCCAGCCGATCGCCCGGCGTGACAGCCTGCACAAAGCTCGAAACCACATCCAGCTGCACGGAGGCCGCGCGATCCTGCGCCGCGCTGAGCGCCTGCACCAGAAACAGCAGGCTGTACAATCCCTCGTCCAGCGCCCGCTCGATCGCGGCGCCGCCGGTGGGCTCGCCGCTCCAGGGCGCGTAGCTCCACAGGTGCAGGATCTGATCGATCGGTCGCCGATCCTGCGCCAGCGCGTCGAGCAGCCTGCGGTAATGCTCGGGATTGCGCGGATCGATGCGGTACAGCGCCTGGCCAGGCTGCGCGAAGTCCTTGCCCTGCTCCACACCGATCGACGCGACTCCGGCTCCGGCTAGCTCGGCGCGAACCGCCGCGCCCAGCCCCAGCGTGTCGAGAAAGACCAGCGCGCGGCGGATCTCCGAGCGCGGCCTGAGCGTGTGGCCTGCCTTGGGCTGCCAGACCTTGCGATAAAACCAGTCGGGCAGCGTGTTGCTGTTCGCCAGACGAATATCGATCGCCTTGAGGATCGCATCGAACTGCCCGCCGGCGAGCGCCGCTTTGAGCTGCGTGCGCTGGATCTTGCCGCTGGTGGTTTTGGGAAACTGATCTTTGGGAATCGGCACGATCGCGGCGGGACTCAGGCCAAACGCGGCCACCACGCGCGCTCGAATCGCGGCGATCACCTCCAGCTGCTCGTCGAGCGTGGCCACCGTGGGCGTGAAGCAGACCGCGATTCCCTCACTGCCCGAGCGCGGATCGACGACTTCGCAGACGCCGACCGAGGTGCCTTCCACGCCGGGAAGCTGCTTCACCACGTCCTCGATCTCGTAGCAGTAGAAGTTAGCCCCGTTGACGATAATCACTTCTTTTTCGCGGCCTGTGATCATCAAACGGCCGTCCAGGATCATGCTCAGATCGCCGGTGTAAAACCAGCCGTCGTCGGTAAACGCTTCTCGATTGGCGGCCGGATTGTCGAGGTAACCCGGCGTGACGATCGCGCCTTTGACCTGGAGCCGGCCGATCACGCCCTCGGGCAGCACGCGATTCGCCTGATCCACGATGCGAATCTGCACGCCGGGATTGGGCGGCCCGACCTCGACAAAGACCACCGCCGATACGAACTCGGGCGGCACGCGCTGGAGCCGACCGTGCAGCGATTGCTTGTCGAAGTAGCCGATGCTCTCGTTGAAATCGAA
>DASWTQ010000790.1:0-6442 GCA_036402055.1 Herpetosiphonaceae bacterium | reverse complement strand
GTAAGCGCGCGGCAAGATGAGCCGTGAGGACAGGTGCGCCGTGGACGCCCGGCGACGGGTGGAGCGGACGCGCGCTGAGGCGCGAGGGCTTGCCTGGTGATCCGGTATCTTCGACACTTATCTTGATCTGGTTATTCTTATGTTTGTCGGCACGAGTGCCTGATTTGTATATGTGTGATCATTAACAGTTTGGGTGTGCGATGAGCGCTATGGACCCACCCCGTCCCATCTCGAACCGGGCCGTGAAACATGGCAGCGCCGCGGGTACTGGGGCCCTAGCCCTGGGAGACAAGGTCCGTGCACCCTGACCATAAATGTGCAAACGCCGAGCAATTTGCTCGGCGTTTGTGTTTAACTTTGATTGCTACACCAGGAAGCTCAGCATGCACTGATTTACCAGATCCGGCCGATCTTGCTGAACCCAGTGACTGGCATCTGGAATAAAACGCTTGGTCAGATTCGGCACGTAGCGCTCAAGTCCCTGGTTTAGCTCCTTGCCCAGCGCCGTGTCTTGTTCTCCCCAGATCAGCATCACAGGCATCTTCGCAACGGGATCGACGTCTAGCCAGAAACGGCCTGATGCTAGTCTTGTTGAAGCTCGGTAGTAGTTAATGGCACCGGTTAAAGCGCCTGGTTTGTCTAGCGCTCGCTTATATTCCGCGATAACCTCATCCGAAAATACCTCTTTATGCACCGCCATTCCTCGAAACGCTTCCTCGATTGCCTGGTAGTTGTTGGCGCGCAGCACCATCTCCGGTAGCCAGGGAACCTGAAAAGCCAGAATATACCAGCTTCTTAGTCGCTGGCGCGGATTGGTGAGAAGATGCTGAGTGAATAGGCGCGGGTGTGGGATATTGAGTACAATCAGCTTTTCGACCACATCCGGCCGTGCCAGGGCGGTGGACCACGCAACCACGCCGCCCCAGTCGTGACCGGCTACAATTGCACGCTCGTAGCCGAACGAGCGGATCAGCTGCACGACATCTTCTACCAGGAGCGGCGTTGTATAGTCGCTGATGCGCGCAGGCTTATCGCTATCGTTGTAGCCGCGCAGATCCGGTGCTACGACCGTGAAGTGCTCGGCCAGGACCGGAATCTGGTGTCGCCAGGAGTACCAGAATTCTGGGAAGCCGTGGAGCAGTAGTAGCAGCGGCCCGCTCCCGGCGACGGCACAGTGCAGCCGCACGCCGTTGACAGTATGCCATTGATGATCGATATGCACATTCAAATCCTTGCGAGCGTCGAGCTAGAGCGATTCCGGCTGGATTGAGGGGAGAGCTAGCTGGCCTAGCTGGCCATAGAGCCAGGCAACATGCTTGATATTAACCCAGTAGCAGGTCGCGGGGCCGTCTTGCTCAGAGATAAGGACATTAGCTCGCCGGAGAGTAGCGAGATGCTGGGAGACTGTCGCCTGGGCGCGATCGAAGCGGACAACCAGATCGTTGCAGATGCAGCCGGGATTATTGGCTATGTAGCGAGTGATGGCTAAGCGCATGGGATTACCGAGAGCGTGCAGCATGGTCGCCAGCTGCTCTTCTTCTGGTGTTGGAACGATACTTTCCATGTGCCCATCCTCGCCGCATGAAAGCAAACATCCCACGTCGCTCAGGTAAGCCTGATGCAGCGTGGGATGTTCGCAATCGCCGTACAGATCAACCTGTATAGCTATTGTACGACTTATCGTCGTGGTTTGGCAATGCTGGGAGAGATCTTGCGACCACGGATCGTCGTTCGCTTGAGCGCGCGCATGACTCGCTCGGCATGATTGTTGGGCACCTCGACAAACGAGAAGCGCTCGAACAGCTCGATCGCGCCGATCGAGCGGCCAGGAATGCCGGCCTCGTTGGCGATCGCGCCCACAATATCGGCGGGACGCACTCCATCATCGCGGCCAACGTCGATATACAGGCGGGCCATGCCGCGCTCCGGCCCAAAGCTGCGATCGCGGCGCTGGCGGCGGCGTCCGTCACGCTCGTCCTCGATCTCCTCGATCTCCTCCTGCGCCAGCTTGTCCTCGTCGGGATTTTGCGGCTCGCCCATCAGGAGCTTGAAGGCGGCGGCGGCCAGATCCGTGGGGCTGTATTCCTCGCCCAGATCCTCGGCCATGATTGTATACTGCTCCAGCCCGCCCGCAGCGATCGTCTCGCGCAGCGTCTCCTTGAAGGATTCGCGGCGGCGCGCTACAACATCGGCGATGGTTGGCAGGCGCATCCGCTGGATCTGCGAGTTGATTGTGCGCTCGATGATCTTGAGCAGTCGTCGCTCACGCGGCGTGACCAGCGTGATCGCCGTGCCCGTGCGTCCGGCGCGGCCCGTGCGCCCGATACGATGGACGTAGATCTCGGGATCGAGCGGAATATCGTAGTTGATAACGTGCGAGACATGCTCCACGTCAAGACCACGGGCTGCCACATCGGTCGCGACCAGCAGCTCGACCTGGCTGCTGCGGAAGCGACCCATCACGCGATCGCGCTGCACCTGGCTCAGATCGCCGTGTAGAGTCTCGGCCGGAAACGCCCGCGCGATCAGCCGCTCGCCGAGTGAATCGACTTCGCTCTTGGTGCGGCAGAAGATGATCGCCGAGGTTGGCGTCTCGAAATCAAGGATGCGCGCCAGAATCTCGAACTTATCGCGGCCGCCGACCTCATAGTAGACCTGGCGGATCTGCGGAACGGTCATCTGCTCTGCCTGGACCGTGATCCGCTGCGGATCGCGCATATAGCGCCGCGCCAGCTCCGCGATCGGGCCGGGCATGGTAGCCGAGAAGAGCGCGGTCTGGCGAGTCTCGGGCGTCTCCTGCAAGATCGCCTCGATGTCCTCGATAAAGCCCATATCCAGCATCTCGTCGGCCTCGTCGAGCACCACAGTGCCGACGCGATCCAGCTTGAGTGTGCCGCGCCGGATATGATCGAGCAGTCGTCCGGGCGTGCCGACGACGATCTGCACGCCGCGATCCAGGGCGCGCAGCTGGCGATCGATCGGCTGGCCACCGTAGACGGGCAGGATCGAGATGCGCTGGTACTTGCCGTAGGAGTGGAAGGCTTCGGCGACCTGGACCGCCAGCTCACGGGTTGGCGTCAGGACCAGCGCCTGCGGCGTGCGGCTGTTGCTATCCAGCTTCTCGATGATTGGTAGCGCGAAAGCTGCGGTCTTGCCGGTGCCGGTCTGCGCCTGGGCGATCACGTCGACGCCCTCGCTCATGCGATTAATCGTGCGGGCCTGGATTGGCGTGGGCTCTTCGTAGCCTAGCTCGGCGATGGCTTTTAGGGTTGGTTCGCTGAGACCTAGATCTTCAAACGTAATAGTATCGTTCATATGTGTGTACACCTTTGCGGCCTGGTGCCGCTCGTTCGGGTATCCTTTGGCTTATGATGGGTATGCTATACTACCCCCGGCTTTCGATGCCCACACACGCATGAACGCGTGTGCGCAGTACATAAACTAGGATGTTCCCGTATGTCTGTTGTTGCCGTTATTGGCGGGCAATGGGGCGATGAAGGCAAAGGCCGAGTCGTCGATCTGCTCGCGCAACAATCTCACATGGTTATCCGCTACAGCGGCGGAAATAACGCTGGTCATACCGTTATCAATGACCGGGGCACCTTCAAACTGCATCTTGTACCCGCAGGCATTTTCAATTCAGAAACCGTCAATATCATCGGTACCGGCGTTGTCGTCGATCCTGCCGCGCTGCTGGAAGAGATGGAGACGCTCGCATCTGCCGGCGTTACCTTCGATAACCTGTTCATCAGCGATCGCGCACATGTCATTATGCCGTACCACCTGGAGCAAGATCGCATCCAGGAGTCGCAGCGTGGCGATGGCCGGATCGGGACGACAGGTCGTGGCGTCGGGCCGGCCTACAGCGACAAAATGGAGCGCATCGGCATCCGCATGGGCGATCTGCTCCACGAGGATCTACTGCTGCAACGTGTGCGCCGGGCGCTGGATGTTAAGAACAAACTGCTTGAGCAGTACGGCGGTCAGCCTCAATCGCTTGAGCCGACCTTCGCTAAGCTCCGCGAATATGGCAGCGCGCTGAAAGATCGCATCGCCACAACGCATCCGCGTGTTCAGCAAGCTATAGGCCGTGGCGATCGAATTTTGCTCGAAGGCGCGCAAGCCTCGCTGCTCGACGTCGATTGGGGCACCTACCCCTACGTGACCTCATCCGCGCCGGGTGCCGCAGGCGCCTGCCAGGGCGCCGGCATCGGGCCGCGCCAGGTAAGCAGCGTGCTCGGCGTTTTCAAAGCCTACTCTACCCGCGTAGGCGGTGGGCCTTTCCCGACCGAGCTGCTGGACGAGACCGGAAACGAGCTGCGCGAGCGCGGCCATGAGTACGGCACGACTACCGGCCGGCCGCGTCGCTGCGGCTGGTTCGATGCGGTGGCCGCGCGCTATGTCGTCGAGCTGAACGGCGTCGACCATCTGGCGATCACCAAGCTCGATGTGCTCGACACCCTGCCGACTCTGCGCATCTGCACCGGCTATCAGCTCGGCGAGCAGACGATCGACTACATGCCGAGCAGCGACGTCGAGCTGAGCCAGGCTACGCCGATCTACGAAGAGCTGCCGGGCTGGCAGTCCAGCACCGACGCGGCTCGCTCCTTTGACGAGCTGCCGCCCAACGCCCAGCGCTACCTATTGCGTCTGGAAGAGCTGACCGGCGCTCCCGCCACGCTGGTCTCGGTTGGCCCCGCGCGCGACGCCAGCATTGAGCGCGTCCCGACGTATTCTTTTTTCGCCTGAGCAGCGCTAGAACGCATAGAAACGGCTGTGGTTTGCGCACCACAGCCGTTTCGCTTGCTCATTGGAGGCGACGACGGGATTCGAACCCGTGATGGAGGTTTTGCAGACCTCTGCCTTACCACTTGGCTACGTCGCCAGACGTTACGTTCGCGCAAATGCGTGGCTATTGTACCACAATCCCCTGCGTGAAGCAAAGCCGGAATAGCTGTTCCTGAGCGCTTTTTTAGCGCGCTTTATACCAATCTTTTACAAATTATGATATGGTATGATTGCAGCCGTATCTCATCTCAGCGCTTGAGCAGTGACTGGTGTTCTTCCTCGTCAGCGCCGATTCGCCTGACTCTTACTATCCGCTCCCAAGGAGGTTTCATGCTCGGTCAGAATGCCCCGGTTCCCTTAGTGATCACGATGCTCCTGATACTTTCTCTGATTATTGTCGGCTGTAGCTCGTCGGCTCCCTCGGCTGAAACACCGCAACCCTCGGAGCAGCCGGATGCGACGACGGTCGCAGAGCAGCCGACAGTGCAAGCGTCGCCGACAGTGCAAGCATCGCCGACAGCGACCAGCACTCCCAGCGCTGTGCCCACAGCCGATACCTGGAGCTACGAGGAGAACCTGAAGCTTTTCGATTACGATCAGAGTGCGCCGCTGGACCTGCAATCGGTGGTCAAGGAAGAGAAGCAAGAGATCACGATCCATGATATTTCGTACGCCAGCCCCAAAGGCGGCCGGGTTACGGGCTACTTGATCGTGCCGAAGGGGCCGGGACCGTTTGCGGGCGTAATCATGCAGCATGGCTCGCCGGGCAGCCGCGACTCGCTGCGGGGCTATGCCGAGGAGCTGGTGAAGACCGGCGCCGTCGCGCTGCTGATCGATGCGCCGTTTACGCGCCGTGATGGGCGCTTTATGGCCTTCGGGCAGCGCGACTATGACGAGCAGATCCAGTTCATGGTCGATCTACGACGCGGCGTGGATCTGCTGCAATCGCGGCCGGATGTCGATCCCGAGCGCATCGGCTACATCGGCTATAGCTACGGCGCGGCGCTGGGCGGTCTGCTGGCCGGCATCGAGAAGCGCATCAAGGCGTTTGTGTTTGCCGCCGGCGATGGCGGCCTGGTCGAGCACTACAGCTATCCCACGCCCGCCAACGACGTTTCGGCGCTGGTGCCGTCGGAGATGTTCGAGAGCTGGAAAGTGCTGATGGACCCGATCGAGCCGATCCGCTTTGTGGCTCACGCGGCTCCTTCGGCGCTGCTGTATCAGAACGCGCGCAACGACTCGCTGGTCAACTCCGAGTCGGCGAAGCGCTACCAGGAGGCCGGCAGCCAGCCTAAAGAGATCATCTGGTACAACACCGATCACGGCCTGAGCAGCCAGGCGTTCCGCGATCAGATCAACTGGCTGAGCCAGTACATCGGCATCGATCCGCAGAAATACAAGTGGTAAACATCGGTTCCGGCAGCAGAGCGTTCGCGAGATTCCCCCACGAATCCGCGAGCGCTTTGTTTCTGGGCAGCGGCCTAGAGTGTGTTATGCACTTTGCGTATGAACTTGGTATGCTTGGGGCATGGATACACCAACCCGAAAGCCATACCCGTCTGATGTGACCGACGATGAGTGGGCGTTTGTCTCGCCCTACCTGGTGTTGATGACCGAAGCGGCTCCGCAACGCACGCATGACCTCCGCGACGTG
>DASWTQ010000789.1:0-16384 GCA_036402055.1 Herpetosiphonaceae bacterium | reverse complement strand
TGGCGGCGATAAACAAGATTCCGGCCGTCGCGACCTGCAAGATCGTGTGGAGGAGGCTTCCATCGCCGAAGACGCCGCGTCCCACCTGCGACAGCACCGACTCGGACTCGCGCGGCTCGGCGCCATAGCCCGACAGCCAGGTAATGCCGATGAACATCGTCAGGAGCAGTCCCGCCATCCACACCAGCGTCATGCGCGCATTCTGGGCCTCCGGCTTGCGAAACGCCGGCACACCATTCGAGATCGCTTCCACGCCGGTCAGCGCGGCGCAGCCCGAGGCAAACGACGACATCAGCAAGAACAGCGTGATCGGCTCGAAGTGCGCCTCCGGGCCAAAGACGATCTCGCCCGGCCCGGCTAGCTCGCCGCGTGGTGGAGTGATCGTGATCGTCTCGCCGAGCAGCCAGCGGATCAGGCCATAGACGAGCATCGACAACACCGTTGCGAGGAAAAGATAGGTCGGCACTGAGAAGATCGCGCCGGACTCGCGCACGCCGCGCAGGTTGGCGAGGGTAATCACGGCGATCGCGATCACCGCAATATGGACGCTATACGGGGCCAATCCCTGAAACAACGAGGTTAGCGCGAAAACACCGGCCGAGATCGAGACCGCAACGGTGAGGACGTAGTCGATCAGCAGCGACGCGCCCGCGATCAGCCCCGGATACCGGCCCAGGTTGTCGGTGGCGACAATGTAGGAGCCGCCGCCGTTGGGATAGGCGGCGATGGTCTGGCGGTACGAGAACGCGACCACGATCAGCAAGAGCGCGATCAGCCCGGCGATCGGACCCGCGTAGCGAAACGCCGCTGGCCCAACGATGCCGGCGAGCGCCAGATGCCGCAGAATTTCCTCCGTGGCATACGCCGACGACGACATCGCATCCGATGAAAACACAGCCAGCGCCGTGCGTTTGTTGAGCCGTTCATGAGCCTGGCGCGCGGTTTCGAGCGGTGTGCCGATCACAAATCGTTTTAATTCGTCAAGCATGATTATCGATCCTTCGACTGCTAGTTGTTTCTGGTTGAGTTCGCCGACGCTCCTGAACATACTGAGCGGGATGGGACGGGATGAAATCGGTTGGCGCGAATGCTCGTCCGATCGCCGCGCTCAGCTCGGCAGCGCGGTAGGTGTACATCGCGCCGGTGACGGGATGTTGAAACGTGTAGAGCTGCTGCGCATCCACAAAGCTGGAATTCATCATGGTCACGAAGCGTAATGGGTAGCCCTCGACGATCGGCACAAGAGTCGCATCGTCGATCAGCAGCTCAAGATAGCTTGGAAGCCTGGTTTCTCTGCCGGGCGCGACCGAGGGCGCGGGCGATTGCTCTACGGGGCGTGGCAGTTCGCGCTGACCGTGAGCGCCATTGGTGAGCGCTGCGCGTAGCCGCTGCGTCTCAGCCTGGACGCGCGCCTGCTCCATGCGCTCGGCAAGCTGCGCCCGCTCGATCGCCAGCGCGGTCTGGTCGGCGAAGGTTTCCAGCAGATGAAACTGCTCGGGCGCCAGCACGCGCCGTGCATCAGCAGGCTGCACCGCCAGGACGCCCAGCATCTCGCTCGCTGCCCGGAGCGGAAGATAGAGCGCAGCAGCGCCGGCGAGCGTGTTCGTTCCCAGCCCGGCCGGCTCCTTGCGGCGATACACCCACTCAGCTACGCCAAGCTCCTGCGGCTCGTCGGTAGCCAGCGCGCGATCGTCTGCCCGTGCGACGAGCCGGCCCGCAGCGTTGGGGAGCAGCAGCGTCACCCGGCTGTCGAACGTTTCGCCGATGTGGCGTGCCGCAATGCTGAGCAAGGTTTCCAGCCCGCGCGCCCGCGCCAGCTCCCGGCTCATGCCGTACAGAACCGCCGTGCGTCGCTCACGCTGCCTTGCCGCATCCGCTTGCCGGCGCAGCTGCACCGTCAAGGAGCTGATAACGATCGCCACCAGCAGCATGACCGCAAACGTCACCAGATACTCGGTATCCGACACCGCAAAGGTGAGATAGGGCGGCACGAAGCAAAAATCAAAGGCGGCTACGCTGAGCGCCGAGGCCAGGATCGCCGGGCCGCGACCGTAGCGGGTTGCCGCCACGACCACGCCGAGCAGATAAACCATGATCAGGTTGGACTGTTCAAAATACGGGAACATCAGCCGGGCGACCAGCGTGCAAACCGCGACGATCAGCAGGGCGCGGCCATACGCCCCGCGTGCGCTGGTTGGCTGAAAAGCATGCGTCGGGATGATCGGCGTATTGTCGTGCTCGCCGCTGATGACATACACATCGATCTCCCGGCTCGCGCGCACCAGCTCATCGACCACCGAGCCGAAGAGGATTTCGCGCCAGCGCGGCCTGAGCGGCTTGCCGACCACAATCTTAGACACATTGCGCTCGCGAGCATACGCCAGCACCGTCGTGCTCACGGAGTGCCCGCTGAGCGTGACGGCTTCCGCGCCCAGCTGTTCGGCCAGCCGCAGCGTGTGGATCACGTTGTCGCGCTCAGTCTCCGGGCGGCGCAGATCGGCGGGCGTCTCGACATAAACCGCCACCCACGGCGCGCGGAGCGCCGTCGCCAGGCGACTGGTGGCGCGGATGAGCGGCGCAGCCAGCGGATGCGGACTGACGCAGACCAGAATGCGCTCAGCAGCCGGCCAGATGGTCGCGATCGCGTGATCGCGGCGATAGTGCTGCATCTGCGCGTCCACCCGATCAGCCGTGCGGCGCAGCGCCAGCTCACGCAGCGCGATCAGATTGCCTTTGCGAAAGAAGTTGCGCGCCGCCGCCTCCGCCTGCTGTGGCACATAGACTTTGCCTTCTTTGAGCCGTTGCAGCAGCTCATCCGGCGGCAAGTCGATCAGCTCAACCTCGTCGGCCCGCTCCAGGATTTGATCCGGCACGGTCTCGCGCACGATCACGCCCGTGATCTGGGCAACAACATCGTTCAGGCTTTCGAGATGCTGGACATTGACCGTGGTGTACACGCCGATCCCGGCCTGAAGCAGCTCCTCGATGTCCTGCCAGCGCTTGGGATGGCGCGATCCCGGCGCGTTGGTATGCGCCAACTCGTCTACCAGCAGCAGCGCGGGTCGTCGGGCCAGCGCCGCATCGAGATCGAACTCGTGCAGCGTCGCGCCTCGATAGTCCACAGCCCGTGGCGGCAGGTGTTCCAGCCCGGCAGCCAGCGCCTCGGTCTCCGTGCGGCCATGCGTCTCGACCCAGCCGATCACCACGTCGACGCCGGCGGCGCGTTGGTGCCGGGCCGCCTCCAGCATGGCATAGGTTTTGCCGACGCCCGCCGCCATGCCGAAAAAGATCTTCAGCCTGCCGCACCGCTGCTGATCGTCCGCCGCCTGGACGCGGGCCAGCAGCGTGTCGGGATCTGGTCGCTGGTCATGCATCTTAGCGAAGCTGGTCCAGCCCCAGATTGAGCTGGAGCACATTGATGCGCGGCTCGCCCAGAACGCCGAGCGTGCGGCCCTCGGTGTGCGCGGCCACCAGCCGCCGGACCTGCGCGACATCCAGGCCCCGCACGCGCGCGACTCGCGCCACCTGATACTCCGCCGCCGCCGGGCTGATATGCGGATCGAGACCGCTGGCCGAGGCGGTCACCAGATCCACCGGGATCGGCGCGCTGTTCCCCGGATCGGCGGCGCGCAGTGCGTTGATCCGCGTTTGGACGCTGCCCTCGGGCCCGATCAGCGCCTCGTTCAGCGGCCCGTAGTTCGAGCCGGACGAGCCGGTGAGCGTAGCCGCGTTGAACGCGGTGTAGGGCGCAGGTCCGGTTGCCGATGGGCGACTCCAGAAGTAGCGCGGATCGTCGAAGGGCTGCCCGATCAGCGCCGAGCCGACGACCTGCCCGCTGGCGCTTCGGATCAGGCTGCCGTTGGCCTGCGCCGGAAAAAACATCTGGGCGATGCCGGTCACCGCCAGCGGGTAGAGCACGCCCGTGATCAGCGTCAGGCAGAGCAGCGCGCCCAGCGCCGGCCGCAGCTGTGTTCGTACAAAGGTCATAATCAGCCTTACCTTGCCTTTTGCTGCGCGTCAGTGCTTTCCACCTGCTCGGTCGCCGGCTCGTTGCGCAGATAGGTGCGCCGCAATGGCATATCGTCGTCGGGCTGCTCCCACAGGGCCAGCGCGGCGCGGTTGACATGTACCCACAGCGCCACCAGCCCAAACACGATGAACACCATGATCAAGCTGGCTGCCTTATGCCAGCCGGGCGTCAGCGGCGCGCTTGGCTCGATCAGCAGCAGGCCGATCATCAGCACCATCAGGATTTCCAGAAGCCACCAGCGCGGTCGAAGTGAATATTTCATAGCCGTATTCCTTATGAGAGAACAAAGAACAAAGAACAAACGAGCATGAACGTAGTGCAGTGGTATGAACAGGCGGTTCTTGGTTCTTGGTTCTTGGTTCTTCTATGTCAGGCCCAGCGCGACCAGCACCAGATCGATCAGCTTGATGCCGAGAAATGGCGCGACGAGGCCGCCCAGGCCATAGATCAAAAGATTGTCGCGCAGCAGCGTGGCTGCGCCGACGGCTCGATAGCGCACGCCGCGCAGCGCCAGCGGGATCAGCGCGATGATGATCAGCGCGTTGAAGATCACCGCCGATAAGATCGCGCTCGCCGGTGTGGCCAGGCCCATCACGTTGAGCGCGTTGAGCGCCGGATAAGTGCCGGCGAAGGCGGCGGGAATGATCGCGAAATATTTGGCGACATCGTTGGCGATGCTGAACGTGGTCAGCGCGCCGCGTGTCATCAGCAGCTGCTTGCCGATCTCGACGATCTCGATCAGCTTGGTCGGATTCGAGTCCAGATCGACCATGTTGCCGGCTTCTTTGGCCGCCTGCGTGCCGGAGTTCATCGCCACAGCCACGTCGGCCTGGGCCAGCGCAGGCGCGTCGTTGGTGCCGTCGCCGGTCATGGCCACCAGCCGCCCGCCGGTCTGATACTCGCGGATCAGCCTCAGCTTGGCCTCGGGCGTGGCCTGGGCCAGAAAATCGTCGACGCCCGCCTCGGCCGCGATCGCCGCCGCCGTCAGGGGATTGTCGCCGGTGATCATCACGGTTTTGATGCCCATCCGCCGCAGCTCGGCGAAGCGCTCCTTGATGCCGCCTTTGACAATATCCTTGAGCTGGATCGTGCCCAGCACCTTTGCGCCGTCGGCGACGACCAGCGGCGTGCCGCCCTGCGTGGCAATCTGCTCGACGGTCGCGCGTACCTGCGGCGGAAACGTGCCGCCCTGCTGCGCAACATACGTCTCGATCGCGTCGGCCGAGCCTTTGCGCACCTGCCGCCCGTCGAGATTCACGCCGCTCATGCGCGTTTGCGCCGTAAACGGCACGAACTCGGCGCGCAGCGCGTGGATGTCGCGCTCACGCAGGTTGTAGCTTTCTTTCGCCAGCACCACGATCGAGCGGCCCTCGGGCGTCTCGTCGGCCAGCGAGGAAAGCTGCGCGGCGTCGGCCAGGCCCTGAGGCCCCACGCCGTCGTAGGGGATGAACGCGGTCGCCTGGCGATTGCCGAGCGTGATCGTGCCGGTCTTGTCGAGCAGCAGCACGTCCACATCGCCCGCCGCCTCCACCGCCCGCCCCGACATGGCGATCACATTGGCCTGGATCATGCGATCCATCCCCGCGATGCCGATCGCCGAGAGCAGCCCGCCAATCGTGGTTGGGATCAGGCAGACCAGCAGCGCCACCAGCACCGTCACCGTGACGGGCGTACCCTGGCCGGTGGCCGCGACGGCGAAGAGCGAGAACGGCAGCAGCGTGACAGTCGCCAGCAGAAAGATGATCGTCAGCGCGGCCAGCAGAATGTTCAGCGCGATCTCGTTGGGTGTTTTCTGGCGTTTCGCGCCCTCGACCAGCCCGATCATGCGGTCCAGAAACGACTCGCCGGGATTAACGGTGATGCGCACGACCAGCCAGTCGGAGAGCACGCGGGTGCCGCCGGTCACGGCGCTGCGATCGCCGCCGCTCTCGCGAATGACGGGCGCGCTCTCGCCGGTGATCGCGCTCTCGTCCACGGATGCCACGCCCTCGATCGCCTCGCCGTCGCCGGGAATGACATCGCCGGCCTCGACCAGCACCACGTCACCTTTGCGCAGCGCATTGGCGGGTATCGTCTCGACGGCAGCGCCGTAGCGCGGCGTGCGCAGCTGCTTGGCCTGGACATCGCGCCGGGTGTTGCGCAGCGCATCGGCCTGGGCCTTGCCGCGACCCTCGGCCATCGCCTCGGCGAAGTTCGCGAAGAGCACGGTAAACCACAGCCACAGCGCGATCGACCAGATGAATCCGGCCGGCGCCTCGCCCTGCCCGATCGTCGCCTGCACGGCCAGCACGGTCGTCAGCAGCGAGCCGACCAGCACCACGAACATAACAGGGTTGCGAACCTGATGGCCTGGATTGAGCTTGCGTAGCGCGTCTACGAGCGCCCGCCGCACAATCTGCGGCTCGAAGAGCGGTCGCTGTTGTCCTTGTATGGTCATATATGTTTATCCTTGGTTCTTTCGGTTCAGGCCCTCACCCTATGAGCGAACAAAAGAACAAGGAAACAAAAGAACAAACGATCACATTTCTTTCGCGCTTTGTTCGCTTGTTCCTTTGTTCCTTTGTTCCTTCGTCTACCCGTACAACACGAGATGCTCAACGATCGGGCCGAGCGCGAAGGCTGGAATAAACGTCAGCGCGCCGACGACGATCACCACCCCGATCAGCAGCACGACGAACAAGGGCGTGTGCGTGGGCAGCGTTCCTGTTCCCGCCGGCACCAGCTTTTTGTTCGCCAGCGAGCCGGCGATCGCCAGGGTGGGAATCGCCAGCCAGAAGCGCGAGATCAGCATCGCGATGCCGCCGGTAAGATTCCAGAAGGGATTGTTCGCGCCCAGGCCGGCGAAGGCGCTGCCGTTGTTGTTGCCCATCGATAGGAAGGCGTAGAGCGCCTCGCTGAAGCCATGGATGCCCGGATTGAAGATCGCGGTGTAGGCCACGCTCGGATCGTAGAGCGCGCCCTTGCCGGCGGATGTGACCACCGCCAGGGCGGTCAAGCCCAGCACCACCAGCGGCATGACCAGCACGATCAGCGAGGCCATTTTTATCTCGTAGACCTCGATCTTCTTGCCCAGATACTCCGGCGTGCGGCCGACCATCAGCCCGGCGATAAACACCGCGACGATCACAAAGGTCAGCATGCCGTACAGCCCGGAGCCGACGCCGCCCAGGATTGTTTCGCTGAGCCCGATCATGAACATGGGCACCAGCCCACCGAGCGGCGTGAACGAGTCGTGCATGGCGTTGACGGCCCCGGTTGACGTGGCTGTGGTGGCTGTGGCGAAGAGCGCCGATCGCGCCACGCCGAAGCGCACCTCCTTGCCTTCCATATTGCCGCCGGGATTGATCGCGCCGGCCGTTTGATCCACGCCCAGCGCCGCGATCCGGGGATTGCCTGCCGCCTCGGCCGCATACGTGACAAGCGTTGCGCCACCCAGCACGATCAGCATTGCCGCGAGGATCGCCCAGCCCTGGCGGGGATCGCCGACCATCCGCCCAAAGGTGTAGGTCAGCGCGGCGGCGATCACCGTTTCGGCCAGGATCAGCACAAGATCCGTCAGCGGCGTCGGGCTTTCAAAGGGATGCGCCGCGTTGGCGTTGAAGAAGCCGCCGCCGTTCGTGCCGATATGCTTGATCGCCACCTGCGATGCGGCCGGACCCATCGGCAGCACCTGCTGAGTCACGGCGCGACCGTCGGCGGCGGTAGTTGCCTGAAGCAGCGCCAGCGGCTGATAGGTGCGGAAGTTCTGCACAGTGCCCTGGCTGATGAGCACCAGCGCGACGATCAGCGACAGCGGCAGCAGAATATACAGCGTCGAGCGCGTCAGATCGACCCAGAAGTTGCCGAGCGTACGGCTGCTACGCCGCGCCAGGCCACGAATAAAGGCGATCAGGATCGCCATGCCGGTCGCCGCCGAGACGAAGTTTTGCACCGTCAGGCCCAGCATCTGCGTCAGGTAGCTCATGGTGACTTCGCCGGCATAGCCCTGCCAGTTCGTGTTGGTGACAAAGCTGGTCGCGGTATTGAACGACGAGTCCGGTGTGATCGCGCCGAGCTGCTGCGGATTGACCGGCAGCAGCGCTTGCAATCGCTGAAGCAGGTAGAGCAGCAGCACGCCGCCCAGGCTAAACAGTAGCATCGCCAGTGTGTAGCGCTGCCAGCTCATCTCGTCGTCGGGCTGCACGCCGAGCAGACGATAGATCCCGCGCTCAAGTGGGCCACCTACACGATTGGCGATCGAGCGATCCTCGTACACGTTCGCCATGTACGCGCCGAGCGGCTTAACCAGCGCGATCAGCACGCCGAAGAAGATGCAGATCTGGATCAGACCATTGGCTGTCATCAGAATAACTCCGGTTTGAGCAGCGCGACGAAGAGATAGACCAGGAGGGCGATCGCGACCAGGCCGCCGATGAGATAGAGCGTCGTCATTGCGGCCTCCTACAAGCGCTCACACAGCGTGGCGAAGCCCCACGACAGGACAAAAAAGATCGCGACCACGCCGATATAGACCAGATCCATGAAGATGCTCCTTCAATGTTCGTTGCAGGCGAACCGCACAGCGGCGCGCCGCCTGGGTGAAACACCTGCAACTCATTGTAGGCAGCGTGTATTTGGATCGTGCTCGGTATACGGGGGGAGGATGTATGGAAAGTGTATGAATTGATTGAGCCAGGGCCTGGATTGGCAAGAGGACGGCTCAAGCACAGCCGCCGTGCGACGCGGCGGTGCGCTCGTCGGAGAGCCTTCGCTGCTTTCCGGTAGAACTTGGGCGGCGGGATGCTGTCGCCGTCCGACGTGACCAGAAAGCCACGACTCGTCATGCATCAGATCCAGCGCGAGGTCGGTAATTTCGTCGTGGGGAAATTCCAAGCAGAGGTGCGTATCAGCAGGCGATCAGCCTTGCGCAACAGCTCCATAACCAGCACTCGCTGGCGCTAGCCATTACCGGCGTGCTGATGTGTTCAAGGAATTCGGACACGTTAGCCAAGCGCTTGAGTCGTACCGTGAGGCAATAACACTCGTTGAAATGCTCCGTGGTTCCACCAAGAGCGAAGATGTAAAGTTGGGTCGGCTTAGACATGATCAGCTCGGCGTTCTCCTGATTCACGGTGCCGCGAGATGCCCACTCCGAGCGGCGGGAGCATCTGCTCCCCTGCCCCGCTCCATTGCTCCACCGTCGCATGATTGAGCACAAGTTCCCCGGCTACAAGGCTCACCTGCTCTAACGTCCCATCGATAGGTGAAACCGGGCTCTTTGTTCCGGGACAGGAGATATTGCTAAACAGGCCGCTGCTGGGATCGGGTGGATAGACCCCGACATACGCCGCGCCGCCATTATGAGGTCCGTGCGCCTGGTTCCTCACGCTTGCCAGGTGTGAGAGGCCAGGCACCGACCGTGCAACATACTGAAGGGTCGCCTGTGGGTGCTCCGACTGGATGTCTTCGACCCAGATCGGGACCGTGATCGATCCCCTGGTTTCATGCTCATAGTGCGCCGTGACGCCAGGCGGCAACGGATACCATTGCACGACCTGCCCGCCAATCAGGTCGGTAAGACCAGCTGGCAGTGATTGGTCCGTCCACACATTGTCTTGATCCTTGACAAACGAGCGAATCGTGAGCGTGAGTTTCCCGCCATCCCGGACAAACACCCGCCACTGCTCGGCTTCATCCTCGTCAATCAGCAGCGGAGCGACCGGAATCACGTAGCGATACTGGCGCAGGTCCTGGCCCCTGGCGATAACATCGACGTTGATCCCGCGCAGCCAGAAGTCACGATAGATGGTGCGCGCCATCTGCCAATAATCGAAGTCAGCCTGATGTGGCTCGATCTCGGTGGACCAGGAGTCGGGGTAGCTGATGAGCAGCGCCACGTCGGCGGGGAGACGTTCGATAGGTGGCTGATCGGCCAGCTCCCGCGTGACCTGCTGGGCCTCATGGTACCCCTGAGCCAGACTCGCGTCATGGTTCAACAGGCCGCTATGATACTGCTCCTGACCATACCGGGAAGCCCGCCAGCGAAAGTAGAGCACATGCTCCGCGCCATGCGCCAGCGCTTGATACGTCCAGAGCCGCACCTGTCCCGGTGGAACCGGCGGATTGTAAGCGGTCCAGTTAATCCGTCCGGCCTGCTGCTCCATCACCCAGAACGATCGACGCTTAAGCCCGCGTACCAGGTCATGGAAGAACGCCACATCGGCGGGATGTTCAAAGCCATGAGGATAGTTATCCCAGCTCATCACGTCTACTTCGGCGGCGATCGCGTGCCAGTCAAGCTCGTCGTCGAGTGGCGCGATGTTGGTGGTGAGCGTTCGTCCAGGTGAGTTCTGGCGCAGAAGGGCCGCCTGATTGCGTACGAGCTGAACGTGCGTATCTGACGAAAAGCGCCGGTATGCCAGCTGGAGCGAGGGATTATGACCGCCGCCGACGGGATCGGACGGCACCGGGATCTGGTCCCAGTCGCTGTAGCACTGGCTCCAAAAGTTGGTACCCCAAGCCTCGTTTAAGTGTTCGAGGCTGCCGTATCGTTCGTGGCACCAGCGCTGGAAGGCGACACGACACTGATCACAATAGCAGCGCCCGGTTGAATGATTGCTCAGCTCGTTATCGATCTGCCAGGCAACCACGGCGGGATGTGTTCCGTAGCGCTCGCTCAGCGCGCCGACGATCTGCCGACTATAGGCAGCGTAGGTGCCGGAGACCGCGCTGGTCGGGCAGGTATGGCGTCGTCCGCCGTGGCTCCAGCGCCGTCCATCGGCACCTACGCGCAGCACATCCGGGTGATCGTGCGTCAGCCAGGCCGGCGGCGTTGCGGTTGGCGTGCCCAGAATCAGCTTCAGCCCGGCGGCGGCTAAGGTGTCGACAGCGCGATCCAGCCAGGTCCAGTCATAGGCGCCTTCGCGTGGCTCGATCCGCGACCAGGCGAACTCCCCGATCCGCACGATCTCCAGCCCACACTCGCGCATCAGACGCGCATCTTCCGCCCAGCGTTCCTCGGGCCACTGTTCGGGATAGTAGCACACGCCAAGCATAGGCCCCTACCGTCCAGCTAAGCCTGCGGTGGCGACGCCCTCGATGAAGTAGCGCTGGGCGAACAAGTACACCAGCACCGTCGGCAGAACGGCGAGCACCGACCCTGCAAGAATAAGGTCAACGCGGACGGCGTACAAGCTTTGCAGATCCATCAAGCCCTGGGTGATGACTTTCTTGTTGGGATCGTTGATCACAATCAGCGGCCACAAGAAACTGTTCCAGGCATACAGAAAGCTGATCGTCGCCAGCGTTGCGATCGCCGGTTTCGCGAGCGGCACACTGATCCGGAACAAAATTCCCCAGCGGCTGGCACCGTCGATCAGCGCGGCCTCCTCTAAATCTTTGGGCTGGCCCATGAAAAATTGGCGCAGCAGAAAGGTTCCGTAGGCGGTAAAGAGCCATGGGATCGTCAGCGCCCACAGCGAGTCGATCCAGCCCAGCCACTGCATCAGCTTATACATCGGCACAATCAGCACCGCAAAGGGGACCATCAGCGTTCCGAGGTAGATGAAGAAGAGCGTGTCTCGTCCCGGAAACTGGAGCCGCGCGAAGGCATAGCCGGCCAGCACCGAAGTCAGCACCTGTCCCGCAACAACGGTCGCCGTTACGATCGTCGAGTTGAGCAGCTGGCGCCCAAGGTTGACGTTGGGTGTGTTGACGACTTCAAGGTAGTTGCCGAGCTGCAAGACCTGCGGAAAGAGCTGGGGCGGCACCTGGACGACCTCGCTCGACGCTTTGAGCGATGAGGTCAGCATATAGATGAACGGAAACCCGATCACCAATCCGATCAGCACCAATACCACATAGATCACGAACCGCTCACCCCATCGGTTGGCAACGCTCTGCATATGGGCTTCTCCATGCTGCACGCACGACAGTTTACTCGTAATGGACCCAACGCCGCGAGGCTCCAAACTGAATCAGTGTGATCACCAGGATGATCGCGAAGAGCATCCACGCCAGGGCCGAGGCATAGCCCATGCGGAAGCTGGCAAAGCCTTCCTGGTACAGATAAAACACAATCGTCAGCATCGAGTCGGCCGGGCCTGCCGCACCACTGCGCGTGATGCCGAGTGCGTAGGGCACGGGAAACTCTTGCAGACAATTGATCAGTGTCGTGACGACAATAAAGAAGGTTGTCGGCGACAGCATCGGCACGGTTATGTACCGGAACTGCTGCCAGCGGTTCGCCCCGTCCAGACTTGCGGCCTCGTACAATTGCCCTGGAATACCTTGCAGACCAGCCAGAAAAATCACCAGATTGAAGCCAAGCGTGCGCCAGGCCACGACAATAATCACACTGAGCAAGGCGGTGCGGGGGTTGTTGAGCCAGGCAACGCGCGGCAGTCCAAGGAGGTCGAGCGCATAGTTGACATAACCGAAATCGTAGTTCAACAGGTAGCGCCAGACCAGCGAGATCCCCACAACCGAGGCGACAACCGGCAAGAAGAAGAGGCCACGAAAAAACGCCCGGCCACGGATCTGCTGGTTCAACAAGATCGCCAGGCCGAGCGCCGGAACGATCGAGAGCGCCATCGTGCCCAGCGAGAACCAAAACGTGTTGCTCAGCGCGAGACGGAACTTCGGATCGCCAAAGGCACGGGCATAGTTGCTCACGCCGACGAGCTGCTGTGGGCCAAACAGCCGCGAGTTCGTGAAGCTGAGGTAGAGCGAAATCGCGAGCGGTATCAGAAAAAACACACCGACCAGAGCGATCGTCGGCAGCAGCATGAGATACCCATCCGACGCTTCGCGACGTGCCCGCCGGCTCGAAAGATGGCGTCGAGGTAGTGGAGTTCTGATCTGCTCAGCTCGTTGGCTCATTGGCTCATCCCTTCGTTGGAAAGCCCTTTTGTGCAACCAATTGACCTGGAACAGAGGAGGCACCGCAACCTGGCAGCACCTCCTCTGCATCTACTGGGTAAACGTCGCCGCTGTCTGCTCACACGCCGTTTTGCCAAACTCTTCGGGCGAAAGGTCGCCGGCGATCATCTGGTCCCACTGCTTCTGGACCGTGCTGCTGAAGTCGGCCCAATTGCCTTGCCACACGGGAGCCTCGGCCACCGCGTACTCAGTCCCCTTGATGAATGCCTGGTTATTCTGCGGCGGTGTCGATTTCAGGAAGGCATCGATCGCTGCCTGGTCGGTACGCGAGGGAATGTTACTGCCCATCTCCGCCACTTTCGCCAGCGACTCGGCGTTCGTGATCTGCTTAAGCACCGCCCAGGCGGCCTCGGGATTGGTCGTCTTGGCATTGATCAGATACGGCCCCCAGAAGAGCCAGGTGCTGTTCACTTCGCCCTTGGGCATCTCGGCAACGTCCCAGTTGAACTTGGCATTCGTGCGAACACCAGGAGTGAACCAGCGGCCATTGAAGTACATCCCGATCTTACCGGCGTTGAACAGGTTCTCGCTCTCGGCGTCGCTGGCCGGGAGCAGCTTCTCATCGTAGAGCTGCTTGGCGAACCTGGCCCCCTCGATCGCCTTGGGCTGGTCGAGCGCGCAGGCGGTGCGGTCCTCGTTAAAGATGCTCCCGCCGGCTGCGTTGGTGAAATAGCCCCAGCCTGGCCCCCACCAGTTGCCAAAGCCTACGCCATACTGCTGCTTGCTGGGGTCGGTCAGCTTCTGCGCGCTTTGGAGAAACGTTTCCCAGTTCCACTGGCCCTGCTCGGCGAGTTCCTTCGGCGTGGGAAGTCCAGCTGCCTGGAAGAGGTCGGCGTTGTAGTAGGTGACCATAGTCGAGATGTCGCGCGGCAGGCCGTACACTTTGCCGTCACGGCTCAATTCCTTAATCGTCAGCTCGTTGAACTGATCCAGCTTGAAGTTCGGGTCCTGGTCGATCAACGGCTTGAGGTCAAGGATCTGGCCGGTGTTCACAAAATCTGCCAGCTCGACGGCACCAATCCAGAAAATATCCGGCGCGGTGCCGGCGGCTAGCTCGGTCTTGAGCTTCTCGAAGTAGCCCTGATTAACGCCTGGATCGTATTGGACGGCGATGCCCTGGCTGGTAAGCGCTTGTGTAGCTGACTGGGCCAGCTCCTGGTAGACCGCCTGCTCAGCCGCATCGCTGGGCCGCGTTCGCCAGCGGATCGTGGTCGCGGCACCGGTAGCTCCAGATGCGCTAGGCGCGCTTGAAGACGTCGCATTCGTATTCGCCGTTTCAGTTTGCGTCGATCCGGCTCCACTTCCGGCTCCGCCCTGGGTTTGTGTCGAAACTCCACACGCCGCCAGGATCAGTGCCAGAAGTGAAAGCAGGCTGATCAGGTGCATTCCACGTTTCCACCGCATTGTGTCGCTCCTCGTAAACGAACTCCGTTGTCGATTGGGAACCCGATGCTGATCAGACACGAAATGACGCAGCGTCCATCCCGTTGTGCTCCCGTTATTGATGTCCGGGCGCTAGCCTGGTGCTGCACCGGTCGAACCACGAACAATGACGTCGGTCGGCACGATCACCTCGCGGGGCAGGGTTTCGCCGTCGAGCAGCTGGAACACCAGCTCAATCGCCGCCTGCCCTTCCTGATAGCTGGGTAAGCGTACAGTAGTGAGCGGCGGATCGCTGAGTGCAGCGGCCGAAATATCGTCGAAGCCGGCAATCGATAGATCGGCTGGGACGCGTACGCCGTGTTCACGTGCCCATTGCAGCGCCCCGAGCGCCATACGATCATTGAGCGCCCAGATCGCGGTAGGTGGCTCCGGTCGCCTCAGCAGCTGCTCAGTTGCTCGATAGCCGCTTTCCACACTCATGTCGCCAAACACGATCAAGCCAGGATCGCAGGATAGCGCGTGAGCATGGAGCGCCTGGTGAAAGCCTTCCAGTCGTTTGTCAAAGGCAGCTAGACGTAGCTCCGAGCTGATAACGCCAATCCGGCGATGACCCAGCGCAAGCAGATGCTCGGTGAGTTTCGCTGTGATCGCTGGATCATCCGCGTGAACGGAATACGCCTCGCTGCCTAATGGCGCGTAGCCGCTGATGACCCAGGGCGACGGCTGCTGCTTCAGTTGCGCGGCAATCGCCGCCATGTCTGGGCCCTCAATGACGACCATACCGTCGACGTATTTGGAGCGGAGCACGCGACTGTACGCGCTGGTCGGATCATTCGGGCGGTGCGCCGTCGAGAGCAGGACGTTGTAATCACGGCTGTTCGCTGCGGCTTCAACGCCACGGATAATATCGAGCAGGTGCGGATCGGCGAAGAGTTGGTCAGGATCATACGGGATCAACAATCCCACAACGAAGGTTCGGCCCTTAGATAGCGCCCGTGCTGCCAGGTTTGGACGATAGCCAAGCTCGGCGGCCGCTTGCTCGACCTTTGCCCGTGTGCGAGGGCTGGCGTTGTAGGTGCCGGAAAGGACCTTTGAGACAGTGCCTCGGGTTACTCCCGCACGTTCAGCAACTTCATCGATCGTTGCCATAGGTTCCCTCTTTGTAGGTATCAGCCAATCATATCCATGTAGTGGCTGATAGCGATGCTCAATAGAGGGAAAGTATATCATTTGGAAACTAGTTTCCAGAAACCGGTTTCCATCACTATACATCAGCTGTTTCAAAGATGCAATCATGTGATGTTTTTCACGCTACTACGAGGGTAGTGATCGCAACCGCAAGATCTGGCCGGCCAGCCAGGCACAATGATCGTCTTTCTAAACAAGATCACGGGGGCAGTTAACATGATCTGACTCCTGTTTTTGTGTGTGGCGCAATGCGCCGGTTCACCCTGGCTCGCTATGCTGCTTTCTATCCGCAGTGGTGTGTGTAAACCTACTACTCAGGAATTTAATATACGCCTCAGTATGTTTATGATTATTCCTCGAAGTTAATTTTATTTGACAATTTATTACTACTTGTTAGAATCGAAATATGGAAACCGGTTTCCAAAGCTTGAAGGAGAGATCATGGTTCGATCTAAACGCTTGTCGCGCCGCCGTCTGGTAGCGACACTCCTCACCTTAGCCTTCATACTCATGGTTGGGCTGGGCATAGCCACGCCGGCAGCAGCACTCGCTAGCTGGCCAACCGTACGGCTCAACGATAACGGGCCGAACGTCAAGACGGTGCAGCACTTGTTGCGCCAGCGCAGCTCGACCATCACGGCTGACGGCGCGTTCGGCCCGGCGACCGAGTCGGCGGTCAAGAGCTTCCAGAGCGCCAACGGCCTCACGCCGGATGGCGTGGTCGGCTCCAACACCTGGAGCAAGCTGGTGGTGACGGTGGATGTGGGCTCGACGGGTGAGGCGGTGCGTGGGCTGCAAGTGCAGCTCAACAAGCACGGCTACAGCAGCGTGGTGGTCGATGGCGTGTATGGCAACGCCACCAGC
>DASWTQ010000788.1:0-2284 GCA_036402055.1 Herpetosiphonaceae bacterium | reverse complement strand
AATGCAGGCTGTCGCGCTCTTCCAGCGGAATGTTTGGGAAGCGATGCAGCTCCCGGAGATCGAAGCGCCGGCCGTTCCAGCGCCCGAGCATCACCCGCCCGCTGGACGCGCCAATATCGATCGCGATGAAGTTGGTTGTCTGGCTCATAGCGCTTATACCAGTGTGGTCGGCACGTTGAATGCCTGCACCACCTCACGCAGCTCGTCCTCCGTCAAGCCATCGGCGCGATTGCCGTTGACAGGGTTCATGTACTCGTAGAGCGCGGCGGTCTCGGCGTACTCGATCCGATCGGCAGCGCGTGACCGACAGATCCGAGCGCGCCATCACGCCGTGCTTGCTCCACACCACCACGCGATATTCGCGCAGTCCCGCCACGTTGGCCTCCATCATCGAAGAAAACAAGGGAACAAGTGATACAGCTACTTTTTGTTCACTTGTTAGTATGTTCTTAATTCTTGGCCCTCATCCCCCGGCCCCTTCTCCCATTGCGATAGGAGAAGGGGAGTTTTCGGTACTGCTTTGTTCCTTGGTTCCTTGGTTCTCTTGTTCCTCGACGACGACAATCACCTCAAGCGTGCGCGGCCCGTGTACGCCTTCGACGCGATTCAGCTCGATGTCCGAGGTCGCCGACGGTCCCGAGATCCAGGTCAGCGCGCGATGCTGCTCGCGAACGGCGTCGTCAAGCCGGGCGACGGCCTCGGGCACCAGCCCGACGATCTGATCTTCGAATACCACGCACAGATGATAGTCGGGCAGCAGCGTCAGCACGCGACGACCCTGGCGTGGCCCGCCGTCCAGCACGATCGTTCCCGTCTGCGCGATGCCCAGCGCACAGCCGGTCAGCACGCCGTCGCTGCTGTCGATCTCGGCGTAGCTCAGGTTGTGATCGAGCACAGGCTCAACGTCGGCGGGCAGCCACTCGGCGGGAAGATCGCGCGGAACCAGCAGCCGCCGCACGCCACGCGCCGCGCAGGACTCGGCGATCGCCGCCGGCAGCGCAGACGACGCAACGCGCCGCACCGTGGCCTTGTACTCGGTCACGCGCTCGACAAACTGCTCGATCAGCTGCTCATGCGGCGCGTCATCGGTGGCGCGATAGGCGCGCTCAACCACAATGTCGGCGGGCTGCTCGTGCTGGGGCACGTCGCGTAGAGCATTGCGCACACGCTGAAGAATCTCGTCGCGGGCGCTCATGGCTCGTTCCTCATCGCTTCCGCAACCTCGGTATTGACCTCGCCTGCATCGCCCGCGCCATCCGCGCCCGTGTTCGCGATCGAGCCGGAGCTTTGACGCTCCCGCCACCAGTCGCGGAAGGACTGGCGCGGCACCGCCGTGAGATCGCGAGTCGTCGTCCACACGTTGAGCGGAGGCGGCAGCCGCTCGATCACGCCGCGCCGCGCAAACGGAAGCTGCCCGATCCTGGCCAGCTTTTGCGCCTGCTCGTAGCGCTCGGGCGTGCGAAACACCCGCGCCAGCAGCCGCATGCCGAGGGCCTCGGGATCGAGCTTGCCCTTGATCCCTTCCTGCGTCTGCTTGTGGCGCACCACCTGGGCGCGCATGTGGACCAGCACCTCGGGAATGTTGATCTTGACCGGGCACACGTCGTAGCACGCGCCGCACAGCGACGAGGCGTAGGGCAGCGAGCCCGCGCGCTCCACGCCGAGCAGCTGCGGAGTGAGGATCGCGCCGATCGGGCCGGGATAAACCGAGTTGTAGGCGTGGCCGCCTGTGCGCTCGTAGACCGGGCAGACGTTGAGACAGGCGCTACAGCGAATACAGTTGAGCGTCTGCCGCCCGATCTGATCCGCCAGCACACGGCTGCGCCCGTTGTCGAGCAGCACGAGATGAAATGTCTGCGGCCCATCGCCGGGATGCACGCCGGTCCAGAACGAGGTGTAAGGATTCATGCGCTCGCCCGTCGAGGAGCGCGGCAGCAACTGCATGAAAACCTCGAAGTCGCGCCAGGTCGGGATCACTTTCTCGATGCCCATGATCGAGATCAGCACCTGCGGCAGCGTCAGGCACATGCGCCCGTTGCCCTCGGACTCGGCCACGCAGATCGTGCCGGTCTCGGCCACGCCGAAGTTGGCGCCGCTGATCGCCACTGGAGCGCTGAGGAACTTGCGCCGCAAATGTGCACGCGCCACCGCCGCCAGCGCCTTCGGCTCATCCGAAAGCTCGGCCACGCCCAGCGTGCGCATAAACAGCTCGCGAATCTCGGCGCGGTTCTTGTGGATGGCCGGCACCAAGATATGCGAGGAGTGCTCGCCGGCCAGCTGGATG
>DASWTQ010000787.1:0-12988 GCA_036402055.1 Herpetosiphonaceae bacterium | reverse complement strand
TTGGGCTTGCCGGTATGAATCCGGCCATTTTTCACGATCCGCGTGCCGTTGCATCGTGGACACTGCATACATTCAACCTCCCGCTCATCCGCTGCACCAGGAGCCGGAAGGATACCATCACTACTCCTTCATGACCACCTGGTCGTTGAGCAGGATATGTCAGCACAAGCACTCCGCTATTTGCTTGAATGTAATGGAGAGTGTGAGCATCTTGATTATAAAGAGATGCTCCATTTAAGTATTGACCGTGATACTGCCTCTTTCGGACGTGATGTTGTTGGAATGAAAAACGTTGGGGGTGGCTATATCGTTGTAGGGGTTAAAGATAAAACTTGGGAACCGGTGGGTCTCCAGGAGTCTTTTCCCGAGGATACAAAGCGGCTACGTGATGTTGTTAAGAAAGCTACTGGACTTGATCTTAATGTCGATGTTGTTAAACACAAGTTGCCTGTGTTTGGTGAACAGCGTGAGTTCGCACTGATACTTATTCGCGCGTCGGCGAAGCGGCAAAAGCTACGTACGCCATCAGTGTGTAAAGGCAGTTTTCGTCCACAAGAGACGTGGGGTATTCGTGACGGTGATATTTATTTCCGACGTGGTGACTCGACAGTGCGGATTACATCTGAGGAACTTGAGTCATTGCTTCTTGACCTAATGGAACGAGAAGACGAGTCAGCAGTGGCCCAAGAACAAGGTGAACCATCACCGTTTTGGGTAGAAACTGGCCTTTACCGGCTATTGCCACGGGAATTTGAGCGATTTATAGGTCGTGCGCAACTTTTACAAGTTACACAAAAAGCAATTGAAACAGATCCGAGGATCTGGATTGTTAACTTGTTCGGTCCTGGTGGTGTCGGTAAGTCTGCTTTGGTTAATTGGCTTGCTTACCACTATTATGAAACGAGGAAATTTGAAGCTATTTTGCAGTTATCTGCGAAGGATACACAACTGACATCATCTGGCATTAATAGGTTAAGACCAACGTTATATTCTCTTGAGAATCTACTTGATAACATTTTGATGTTATTTGGTTTTGACGATTTTATTCAAGAGTCGCTAGATATACGCAAAGAGATTGCAACTACGCTACTATCTGAACACCGATTATTGCTCATCTTGGACAACATGGAAACGGTCAGAGATGGCCGTATTATGGAATTTGTACGTTCTCTACCACCTGCTAATCAAGCCAAGGTGGTTCTTACAAGCCGACAACGTACTCATGGCTGGGAACAACCCATTGCAGTAATGGAACTTAGCTTTGCAGAAGTTCAGGAATTTCTTCAGATTCGGACCGAAGAATTGAAAGTAGGTCCAATAGGGGACTTCGATACCTTTGCTAAGCAAGTGCATGAAGCATCCGGCGGGTTACCATTAGCGATACAGTGGATGCTTGGGCATTATTCAGTTACGGGAGATTTAGGGGCAATTGTGAGTCATGTCCGTGACTATGACTCACCACTACTCGAATTTAGTTTCCGCAACTCTTGGACGGTATTGTCACTTGACGCTCGAACAGCACTTGCTGTCTTATCAATATTTGATGAGCCGCCTACGATCCACTTGTGGGCTACCGCACTTGATTGGGCAGCAGAGCGAGTGGAACGCGCAGTAGCAGAATTAGTTGCTGTTACATTCGTCTTAGAACACTCAGAGCCGAGAACAGGGCAACAAACCTATATTGCTCTCCCCATTACACTTGCATTTGCACGTAACGAACTAGCAAAAATGAACGAGCTAGAGGTGGCAGCACGCACTCGGTATCAGCGCTATGTGCAAGAGATGGAGCTTGTAGCAGCAGAAACTGAACGTTACAGCGGTATGTTCGAGCGATATGATGTTGAACGGGCTACAGAGAAGCAAGCTGTTATTCTTGCACGAAAGGCTGAGTCTCAAGCCGAGGCATCACAGTACGAAGAGGCGGAGCGTTTATATGAACAAGCTCTAGCTATTGATCCACGTTCCGTTTACGTTCTTGTCAGCTACGGTCAACTCAAGCTGAAAATGCGGCAAGTGGGTGAAGCAATACGGTTGATGGAAGCAGCGGCATCACGATGTACTAAAAACTCTGGCTTCTTCGTCTATCACAATTTGAGTAAAGTTTATGACGAAGTACGTGATCGTGATCAAGTAGAACAGTGCTTGCGGAAAGCTCTAGAGTATAAGCCAGATGCTTCTAGGATACGTCATCAACTTGGTATGGTAGTTAGTCGACTCGGACGATACAACGAAGCAGTACAAATTTTTGAAGACCTTATTCAACGCGAGTTAAATCGCCGACCTGAACCATCTGACACCCTATTGTACGCATACAAAACCAAGATAATAACGTTACGAAAAGCTGGTCGTCTTACTGAGGCAAGAGCAACACTTGATAATGCCCGTCGAGAGTTGCAGCGATGGCCGTACTTTGTTGATAAACTGGATCAACTAGATGAAGCGTTCAACTTTGACACTTATGCTAAGTAATAGCACATCATAGTTGCACAACCGGAAAATTGGAGAACCATGTTTGGCGATCCAAATTCTAAAAAATAGGAGTTCGGTAGAATCGTGCGCTAGCTTACCCCAAGACTAAACTCCAAAACTGTCTTCTGAAGGGTGTCACGGGGTTATTCTAGGGTCCAGAAATACTCCTAACCCCACAGTAGCCCCCAGAACTGTCTTCCGGGGGTTGTTACGGGGGCTATTGGACAGGTTATTGTGGGGTCTGTTGCGGGGTCTCGTTAGGCCGTAACCTGTCCAAATGTCTTGGACAGGCTATTGGACAGGTTATTGTGGGGTCTGTTGCACAGGCTATTGGACAAGTTATTACAGGTCAGCCAAAATGCCGCACAAACACCAGCACGGTCGGCTGGTGCTGCCAGTACGTGGATAATTGTGCATCTGCACCGTCCTCGTCGCGCAATGTAGCATCGGGGGCAATATCGCCCACCTCGACGGGTTGTGCCTCTTCGTCCATCAAATGCTCCTTGCTATCGAATTTCTTCATGCCGTATATGCAGTTAAGTTCTTACACCGGCAAGAATAATGCACGAGCTAATGATATTAATCATATCATAATAGCTCGTGCATCTATTTAGAGATACATGCTATTTTTACTGATTCAACACACGTAAAAGGAGAGGATCGCGATCCTCTCCTCTCAAACGTTGAGCTATGAACGAACTTGCAGCGGAACGACTAGATGTGCCACCCATTTTCGGCGGGAGAGTGGCCGTGCAGCGTTGCGTAGACCTGCTCCAGCGCCACGGTGATATCGCGCTCAACCCGCACACCTTCGATCAGCACGGATGATTGCGTCATCGTCTGCGCGACCTCGGCGCGGATGCCGACGATTACCACTTCGGCGCCGAGCAGCCGCACCGACTGCACCAGATCGCGCAGCCCGGTCGCGATCTCGTGTGCCAGTGACGTGATGCCGGTCATATCGACAATCAGCAGCCGGCCGCGCTGCGTGTAGAGCGTATCCAGCGTCCGCGCCTGGATCGCTTCCAGGCGCTGCTGATCGATCCAGCCGAGCAGTGGCAGCAGCCAGGTTTGTTTGGCGATCGGCAGGACCGGAACGCTGAGCGCATCGATCGTCGAGTGCTGCTGCTCAAGCGCGGCCAGCAGCTGCGACTGCGTATTCGCCCGCTCTTCGACCTCGGTGTACGCCTGCTGAAGCTCGCTGTGCGTCGCCTGCATCTGCTGAAATAGCCGCGATAAGCGCCGATGGAACTGCCACAGCAGAAACAGGCCGAAGGCGGTGGTGCCGGCGATCGTGCTGACCTGGAGCAGATTGGTGAACCAGCGCGGAACCTCAGACGCCGCCGAGCGCCAGATGCCGATCGCGGCGATCACCACGACTGCGCCCCAGCACAGCACCAGCAGTCGCCAGAGCGCGCTGCCATGCAGATACGGCAGCGCAATCGCCACCACCAGCACTGGGATAATGATCATGTTGGGATAGAGCACGGGCTGCGCCAGCACAATAATGAGCGCCGAGGCCAGAAAGCCCAGACACACCATCTGGACTGAGAACTGCACCTGTTTTTGCGCCAGAAACCAGCGCGCGATCAGCAGCACAGCGCCGTAGCCGAAGATCACGCCGCTGCTGATACCCGTCGCCAGATCGCCAAAGATCAACGCCGTCACAGCGTACACCAGCGAAAACACAAAGATCACCGGCGTCAGCCAGTTCAAAAACTGCATGAGCTGCGCCAGATGCTCGCGGGTTGGATCGACCGTCGCAGTCGAAGGCTGCATTAATGACTCCCAAGCGTAGAATGGTAAACCGGAGCGGCAGCGGCCTGCTCCACACTCGGACGGTAGCGCAGCGTCGCGGCTGACCAGTCCATATTGGCGCGCATCCAGAAGCGCAGCCCATCCACAAACCAGCGCGCGCCGATGTCCGATGGCACACCGGATTCGAGATCCAGAAAGCTGCGAATCTCCTGGTTATGCCGCGCGGCCACAAGATCGACGGCAGACTGAAGCGCCAGACCCGACTCATGCTGGAGAATTAGGACCAGATTATGGACATCGCCGCTGCGCACTTCTTTCTCCAGCGAAAAAATATCGTTTGACCAGCAGACCACATTGTTGGCGTGCCGGGCCAGCCGGTTTAACGCGTAGCTCTGCATATACAGCGCCGGCTTTCGCTGCGCCAGGGCAATAAAATGGAAGTACATATCAAGGCCGCCGGTCCAGGGACGATGCCGAAAATATTCAGTCGAGGTCGGCATTTTCCGCTGAAGCCGGTTGGTAGACTCCCAGATATTGGCGGCAAAGTAGCGCTCCACCTGACCGATAAACGAGTCGAGCCAGCCGGGCTGCGCAAGCCGCACCAGCCGTCGGCGCAGATCTGCCAGCGCATACGCCGCCGGAGTAGCCTGTGCGCCGGGAGCGCTGCCGTGCAGGATCTCCAAAAATCCACGATGCAGCCGCGCCAGAGCCTCGGGCTGCTTGCCGATGCCGGCCTCGTCACATTGATCGTCCAGTAGAAACAGCCAGGTATTCCAATCTGCGATCGCCTGTAACGAATCGCGGCAGGCATGCGGATACGCGCGGCCCATCAGGATGCCGTACTGCAACTTGTAGAAGCGCCGCACATCCGCTGCGCGGATAAGGTCGTGCGAGCCTGCCCAGATGATCGTTTCTCGCTCCACATCCGCAGCATGCGGGTTGATCGCCGAGGCAAATGGGCTGTTAAGAACAGGCATGCGAACAGATTCCATACGGCACCCCTTTGGAAAGATGAAGCCTTTGACAAGGCGGGTTGAATGATGGTGCACCGTGTGGGGGGTGGAAGTGAACAGGCTGTCTCCAAGAAAAGATTGCTCGTCTTGACCTATGACATCAATATATCAATTATCAGTAAAAATACTCATGACTCAATAGGTCGCCGGTCCAGGATACCCGTCGCACCAAAGATGTCGAAGTCCTAGACGGCTGATTGATGCTGCCCCATGCAGCGGCTAGAAAGATCGGAGGCGATCCGGCTACAACCGGCTCGCTGGCCGCTACTAAAATTCGGCTAGATCGGCGGCGCGGCTGCTACATCACGCGCCTAAGACCTGCTACGTGCTGCGCCAGACTATCGGCAATGGTTAATAGTACTTAATTCGTGTAGGAACGATCATCCGATATGCTACAATGCAGCAACACACGTGACACTCGATGCCAGAGCATCTTCATCGGGGCCCGGCCCAGCTCTGCGACATCCCCCACGCTTCAGCCAACTATGACATCCAGGGGATGCAACGATGACGAACATCCACGACCGGCAGATCAAGGCGACGGAAAAAGCACCGTCGCGCCTCAAACCCGCCCAGCATGGATCGCTTCAGCGGCTTCCTGCACCAGCCGCTCAGGAAGCCATGCGCGACTCGATCCAGGAGCTGCGGCCCGCCAACATCCTGGCACTGCAATCATCGGTAGGCAACACGGCAGTACAGCGGCTGCTCGACGAGCGCGTGCAGCGCCAAACAGCGGCCGCTCCGTCCAAGACGGACCCTTCGACAGCGCGGGCCGAGGCGCTTACGAAGTACAAGACGTGGCTGGAGGAGCGCGTAGGCGAAGTCGATGCGCTCCAGGGCGATGCGAAAGTGAGCCGAATACGCGGCTTACTCGCGCAGGTCGAGCGCGTATCAGTCGCACTGATCGGCGGCACGTTGCCGGACGTGGACAAGCTGCTCACCGCGCCAGACTTCGAGGATGGGAACAAGCGCGGCTACGTACCGCCCGAGCTGGTCGGCACCGTGCGAAAGCTGATCGAGCGGATCGAGCGTCCCATCGCAGGAGCGGCACCTTCGGAGCAGGCGCAGACGGAAGGCTCACGCTATGAGGCCGGCATGGACTGGAATGCGCGCCTGGGCGTGCCACAGTACCGTACGCAGAGCGATAACCTGGCTGCTCCCGAGGCGACGTGTAACGTAACGACCTTTGCGATGGTGGCCGAGCGCCTGGGCTATAGCCGACCGGAGCTGCTGCAAGCGATCGAGGCCCAATTACGCACCAGCTACCTGGCGACCGCCGAGGGCAAGGCGGCAAGCAAGGACAAACCGGCCAACGAGATCGCGGTTCCCGATACCTTCTGGCAAACCAAGGCCAAGAGCTACCTGCAAACCGTCAACAGCGAGGCCAAACGCTACCGCCAGCTGCGTGGCGGTACGCTTATTACTCCCGGTAAAGCGGCGCAGGTGGATCAGCAGATGACTGACCTGGCCGGCGACTTCAAAGGCAAAGCGCAGACAGAAGATCTGCTGGATTTCTTTCTCCACCTTCAGAAAATCTCCCGCACCACCATCAACTCCGATACCACGCCCAAGAAGGTGATGGACAAGATCAATCCTAATGACAATACCGAGTCCCTCGTGGAACAGGTGTGGGACGCGTGGTCCAACGATGTCAAGAAGAAGCTCAAAGACTGTCTGGAAGCGGGCGGCGCGGCCAGCATGAGCCTTTTCCACAAGGGCTCGGGCAGCACCGATACGCATATTATCAGCATTCAGTCGGTGGCGGAAAACGGCCTGATCGTGGACGATCCATACGGCAAAATCAACCCGGATTACCGCCGTGGATCAGGGGCGGATGCTTATGCGGATGCCGGTAAGTCCAGGAGCGCTTCGAACTACAAGAACCCGCTTGACTCCGCAAATAAGGAAGACTGGACAGTCGACTCTGCGCAGTCTCCCACCAGCAGCGAGACGCGGGGCAATTCCTATGAGCTGAGCTACGAGATTGTCAAGAAGGTGTGTCGCAATCTCGTGCTTTTCCACCGTGCTCAGGAGAAAAAGAAGAAATAACATCCCCGCGCCGCTACAGTAGCACTATCGGTGGGCGCTCTCGGGTGCCCACTTTCTTTTTGCCCCACACGATCTCGTGATCGGAATTGCACAGTGCGTGCCGGCTCAGGCTCCGTGGTCGAGCAGAAAGATCGGATCGCCTCGGCGGATGATGCCGTCGCGACGTACTGCCGCATACGCGCCGGCCACGGCTGGAAAAACCACGCCGGGAGCTGCGGTTACGCTGGCGGCCGCGTTATGCTGGGTGATCGTCCGTAGAATCCCGGGGTCGCGCGGTAGATCGTCCTGGGCCAGCGTTGTCACCACACAGCGCGGCGACGGATCGATCAGGTCCAGGCGCGGCGCGGCATCGGCACCTACCACGACCGAGCGACCCAGCCAGTCGTTCTCGACAAAGCCCTGCGCCTCGTCAGGCGGCGCGATCACGATGTTGGGCCGAAAGCGGCGCACGTCGAAGCGGCCGGCGGGAAACAGCGCTTGCAGACGCGAGATCGTGGCGGTGGTCAGCACATGCACCGGCGCGTAGTCAAAGAACGTACCGCTCGGCGAGGCGATCGCCATCGGCTCCGCGCGAATAAGCTCTTGCTCCAGCCCGCCGTCGATCGGCGTGCGATCCGCCTCGCGCGTCGGGCTGGCAGCCAGCGTGGTCACCAGCGCCACATCACGATCGAAAACCTGCGAGAGAACCTGATCGATGTTGGGCTCGGCGCTGCTGACGACTCGGCCATCAGGCAGCGTGATCGTGATCGCGGGCAGGGGCGCTCCCGGCTGCGGCTCCGCGACAAACGCGGCCCGGCAGGCGAAGAGCTTGTTCCACTTGCGCGGATGCTTGGCGCTGGCGATATGGCCGGTTTCGCGATCCAGAATGGCGTAGGCGCGATCGCCGAGAATGCCACGCTCGGCGATCGGTGTTACAGCGATCTCTTCGCCCTGCATCGACTTGACGGGATAGCGCCACAGCGACATCACCGACCCGGCAAGCTCCCCGGTTGTTGGCATGTCAGATCCTCACATTGGATAGAAACTGCTTAGCTGGTACGTCGATTCTAGCACAGCTTCCTCGCTTCGCTGCTCGTGATCGTGTGATCGCACACGTTCTGCATACTCACCTTACACTTTTCACACATTTTCAGCATACGCCGCACACATCTCCTGGCGATACTCGTTTCATGCGCCGCTGGTAGCGCATGAAAGAGGAGATGATGTTTCACCGGTCACAACCACTCACCCAACCTGACAGCAACGCTGTAGCAGCGACAGCTGAAGTTCGCCGGCACGCCGGACAACGATCTACCGGATGGCATATGAGGCTGCCACGACTCCACCGCAGCCTAAGCATTGCCGTGTCTGTGCTCGTCGCCAGCATCGATAATACGATCCTGACCATGATTCCCGGCGCTCTACAGCTGATTGGCGGCGATCTCGGCGTCGCGATCGGGACGCGGGCGACATTGGCGCAACGTGCCGAGGTAGCCGGCCAGGAGCGTGATCGATGACGCGCCACAAGACAAGCGTGCGGCGTGTTATGTCAGGCCGCCTGGCGATCGCGCTGAGCCTGGGTATAGCCGGCGCGCTGCTCTGCTACCTGCGCCTGACCGCGCTCGATCGTGGCGCCGGCGATCTGAGCTGGTCGCTGCGGGGCGCGACCGAGCTATGGAGCGGGCATAATCCTTACCATGATCCGGCGCTCGGACCCGGCAAGCCATACCCCTTCAACGATGCACTCTTTTATCCGCTGCCCGCATTGCTGATCGCCATGCCGTTGACGCCGGCACCCTTGCCGCTGGCTGGAGCCGTCTTCGCCGGTGTATCGGTCGGGCTGCTGGCGTGGGGCATCGGACGCGACCACTGGCGTTTGTGGCCGCTGCTGCTCAGCGCGCCGCTGTGGTCGGCTGTGTTTACCGTGCAATGGTCGCCGCTGATCACCGCCGCCGCGCTGCTGCCCGCGCTGCTCCCGCTGACGCTCGCCAAGCCGAACGTGGGTCTGCCCATGCTGCTCGCCGCGCCGACGCGTCGTAGTCTCGTATGGTCGGCGGTGATTGTGGGCCTGAGCGTGGTGATTCTGCCGTCGTGGCCGGGAGACTGGCTGCGCAACGCTCGACAGCATACGGTGTTTGTTCCGGCGCTGGTGTTTCCAGGCATGATCGTGCTGCTCGCGGTCTGGCGCTGGCACGATCCACGGGCGCGGCTGCTCTTGCTCACGGCGCTCATGCCGCAGCGCGCAATCTATGATCAGCTTGGGCTGTGGCTGACGGCGCGATCGTGGCGGCAAGCGCTGCTGCTCTCGATCGGCAGCTGGATCACGCTGATCGGCTGGTGGCTTGGTCCGGCCGCTGTGCAGCGCTGGATCGTGGTGTGGATGTACCTGCCCGCGTTCGCGATCGTGATGTGGCCGACTGTCCAGCCGCTGGTCGTCACGATGAGCCGCAGGATCGGCCGCGATCGCCGGACGGCCGCAGCGCCTGTGCTGGCGGATCAGCAGTAAGCTGTGGCGGCGTAAGGATCGGACGCGGCGAGCGGAATGTTATAATCGAGCGCGCGAGCTGTGCGCAAGCAGGAGCGAAAAGTGACCGGGCAACTTTCTATCACACGTGCTGCCGCTGTGCTGGGCGTTGTTGTGCGCGGCCGCACCTACGGGAGCATCCTGTATCTGGTCGTGGCGGTACCGCTGGGCGTGATCTATCTGCTGCTGCTCGGCGCCGCGCTGATCCTCGATCTCGCGTTCATGCTCCTGCGCGCCCTCCTGCTGATCCTGGCCACGCTCCTGTATAGCATCATCCGGCTGCTCATAGCGATCCTGCGCCTTCCCGTCCGTGGTGTCGCAGCGCTGATCGCAGGGCTCGGGCGACGCAAGGTGCCGGAGCAGCCGGCCGTCAGTAACGCTGAACAGGCTGCTCAAGGCTGGAGCCCGCTCGCCGCCGCGCCGCGATGGATCAGACAGGTGATTGCACGCTGGCGCTGGTGGATCGTTCTGCCGGCGCTGTGCTGGGCTCTGGCCACCTGGGAGCGATCGCTGACCGTGCGCTGGCTAGAGGTCGATATGCCGTCGATCGTGCGGCCGAGACCCGATAGCGCGCCCGCTGGATCAACGGCTGCATTTCCGTGGACGTTTCTGGGCTACCTGCTGGCGAAGCTGCCGTTCGCGCTGGTGGGCGGCTTCCTGGTGGGCTTCGCGATCGAGGTGCTCGTACTCTTAAAAACCCGGCCGGTGCTTCCCGAGGGCTATACCAGCACCGCGATCGTCGCCGCCGTGGCGATCGTGATTGCCACATTGCATGGCGTCAATGGGCTGGTGCGGCTGTGGGGACGTTTCGCCTACGCCATGATCGCCATGAACGACACCGTGCGCCGTTTACGCGACGCGGAGCAGCGCGCAGCTCAGGCACGCGCCAGCGCTGAGCGGGCCGAGCAAAGCCGCCGCGAGCTGATCGTGAATGTCAGCCATGAGCTGCGCACGCCGATCGCGAGCATTCGCGCGCATGTCGAGTCGATCACCCTGGCGATCGACGACGCGACCCCCGGACTATCCAGGGCTGACTTGCGCCGCTATCTCGGTATCGTGGAGCGTGAGGCCGAGCGGCTCGGCACACTTGTCGACGAGCTGCTGGCGCTGGCCCGATCGGAGACCGATCAGCTCCAGCTCACGCTTGCGCCCGTCGATGTGGCCGCCGTCGTCGACGAGGTGTATCAGGCGCTGGCTCCACTGGCGCGGCACGAACGACAGGTGACGCTGGTGCGCGACGTACCGTGTGGTCTGCCGCCGATGCTGGCCGATCGACAGCGCCTGGTGCAGGTGCTGCTGAATCTGGTACGCAACGCCATCACCTACACGCCTGCGGGCGGCATTGTTTCGCTGATGGCGCAGCCGGCGGAGCCTGATCATCTCGTGCTGGCCGTCGCCGATACCGGCAGCGGGATTGCGCCCGCCGATCTTGACCGTATTTTCGAACGTTTTTACCGCGCCGACGCATCGCGCGCACGTGCATCGGGCGGCTTTGGTCTCGGCCTGGCGATCGTGCGCGAGCTGGTTGAAGCGATGGGCGGCACGATCACGGTGGAAAGCACGCTGGGTGAAGGAAGCTGCTTTAGCGTGCGTCTGCCGATCGCCGGGTCCATGCTCAGCGCAGGAAAAGGTGTATAAGTGGCGTCAGTGGTCATCATCGAAGACGAGCGCGATCTGAATAATATACTGCGATCGCATCTTGAGCACGACGGACATACCGTGTATCAGGCGTTTGACGGTCCCGGCGGCCTTGAGCTGGTCGAGTCCGCGCGGCCACAGCTGGTGATTCTGGACTGGATGCTGCCCGGCCGCGATGGGCTGGCGGTGTGTCGCGAGATCCGGCAGCGGCACCTGATGCCGATCATGATGCTGACCGCGCGCGGCGAGGAGATCGATCGGGTGCTGGGACTGGAAGTTGGCGCCGACGATTATCTGGTGAAGCCGTTCAGCGTGCGTGAGCTGCTGGCTCGTGTTCGATCGCTGCTGCGGCGCGTGGCTCTGGATACACTCGCCGCTATTCCCGCTGCGGATCGATCGTCAACGCCAGTCCAGCCGACGTCTGTGCCGGCAGCGCCGCAGCCGGTGATGTACGGCTCACTGCGCATCGATCTCGCCGAGCGCCAGGCAACCGTCGATGGACGCTCGATCGATCTGACGCGTCGCGAGTGGGATATGCTGGTGCTGCTGGCGACGCATCCCGGCCGCGCGTTTAGCCGCGACTTTTTGCTTGAGCATCTGTGGGGCTACGCCTATGATGGCGGCGATCGGACTGTGGATAGCCATGTTGCCCAGCTCCGGCGCAAGCTGGGCGCGACGGGACAGCGCATTGTAACTGTGTGGGGCGTTGGCTACCGCTGGAAAAACGATGACGGAGCTTAGGCGCCCGTTTCCAGAGCTATGCAGGCTCCGATCTTGATATTGGGCTATATCACCCTGATTGGCATATCGGAGGAACGAATGAGCAAGGATTTGCAGGATTTCGAGCGCTTTATGCAGCAGCGTGAAGCAGCGGCGGGCGCCTATGTACAAGGCGATGCGGTGCCGCTTGGCCAGATCGTCGCACGCGTTTCAAACGCAAGCTTTTTCAGCCCACGCGGTGACTATGTTGAAGGCGCGGATGCGGTGTGGTCGCGCTATGAAGTAGATGCCGGAGCCTTTGATTCCGGTAGCGATAATCGCTTCGAAATCCTGGATATGGGCGCAAGTGATGGGATCGCCTATTGGGTCGGATTACAACGATCGAGCGCGCGGCTGCGTGGAAAGCCGGAGCCCGTCGAGTTCAACCTGCGTATCACTGAAATATTTCGCCGTGAAGGCGACGAGTGGAAGCTAATCCACCGACACGCCGATCAACTCGCGTCCGAGGCCGACGAAAAGCAGCCGGCAGAGTAAGAGGCCCTCACCCCCTAACCCCCTCTCCCGTTGCGACAGGAGAGGGGGAATCTTCAGGGCTACTTTGTTCTTTGGTTCGTTTGTTCTCTTGTTCCTTCGGTGTTTGGCCCTCACCCCTGCCGCTATCGCGGCTTCCCCTTCCCCGAACCTCGCCAAGCTTTTGGCTCGGTTGCGACAGGAGAGGGGATTTTTGGTACTGCGTTGTTCATTTGTTCTCTTGTTCCTTCGGTGTTTGGCCCTCACCCCTGCCGCTATCGCACTGTCCCCTCTTCCATTGCCATAGGAGAGGGGATTTTTGGTACTT
>DASWTQ010000786.1:0-35519 GCA_036402055.1 Herpetosiphonaceae bacterium | reverse complement strand
TTAAACAAAAGAAGCGGCGCAACAGCACCGCTCTTGAGCAAGATCGAAGTGAAGGCGGATCAGCTGCCGTAGTAGCTGTAGCTATCCTCGCCTTTGACATCCGTCAGCACCGCGCCGACGATGTTGGCGTTGACCTTGTCGAGCAGCCGCCGAGCCTCGCGCGCGCGATCGCGCTTGGTCGCGCCGGCACGCAGCACCAGCAGCACGCCATCGACTTTGGTGGCCAGCACGGCCGCGTCGGTGACGGCGTTGACCGGCGGCGTGTCGAAGAGCACAATATCGGCGTGCTCACGCAGACGGGCGATCACCGCTTCCATGCGCTTCGAGCCCAGGATGTCGGCCGGACGCGGCGGCAGCGGCCCGCTGGTTAGCAGCAGCAGCCCCGGCACCTCGGTTTTTTGCACCGGAATTTGATCCGTCTCCTCCAGCATCAGGCTGGTCAGCCCGACCGTGTTGGGCAGTCCAAAGAGCGTATGCAGCGATGGACGGCGCAGATCGCAGTCTACCAGGATCACCCGTTGCTCGGCCTGGGCCATCGTCACCGCAAGATTGGCGATGGTGGTGGTTTTGCCCTCGTCGGGCGCGGTGCTCGTGGTCAGCAGCGTGTGCAGCCGCTTGTCCAGGCTGGAAAATTGAATGTTCGTGCGCAGCGTGCGGTAAGCTTCCGCCGCCGGTGAGCGTGGATCACGCAGCGCGATCAGTTGCGTTGATGGCTTGGCAACACTATTGGTCATGTCGATAGTTCTCGCTTCGCTGAGATGATTGCGCGATCAAGCCGGATGAAGGGGCGGCTCGCAGCCGGGGACGACCACGACCGCCGGCGGCTGCGCTGCTGGGAATCGTTCCGACAGTCACAAGATTTGCGTAACGCTCAACATCTTCGCTGGTCTTAATCGTATTGTCTAAATAATCCAGGCCAAAGACGAGCAGGACTCCCAGAATCAGGCCAAGAATGCCTCCGGCCAGGACATTGATTCTAGTCGTGGGCTTGGCCAGCCAGGCTTGCTGCGCTGGTCGCAGCCGCAGACTCACCCGATCCTCGCCCTGCAAATTCCGGTTTTCTTCGACGACCAGCGAGTTGAGCTGCTGGCCGACGACATTCACTAAATTGCTGGCCGTCGCGGGATCGAAATAATCGGCCTCGATAACGATAATCGACTGATCCGGCTGCGGCTGGAGCCGTACATAGCGCATCATTTGCGTGCCGGTCAAGTCTAAGTCAAGCTGGTCGGAGACCGACTGTAGCTGATCCGGCGTGTAGATCAGATTCACGAAGCCGTTGTAGGTCGAGTTGGCGAACGCAATGCCGCCGGTATCCAGGCGGTTGAAGCGCACAACGTACTGAGCGCGGGAGCGATAGATTTCTCTTTGGAGCTTAGAAAACACATAGGCCGACGCTGCGGCGATAAAGGCGACCGCCACGACGATCCACCAGCGTTTGAGAATTATATTTACATAATCTTTTAGCTGCATATCACTCAGGCTGGACAAGAAATAGCCGGAGGCGTTCCTGTCACCTGTTTACCCCTTTCTGTTTCACGATGAGACAGTATATCATACGCTTTATTCGGCTCCTGGAAGCGCAAGATCCTGCGCTCGTGACGGCTAGCTTTTGGCGCTTTTCGCCAGCGGAATCGTTCCGACAACTTCCAGGCCCAGCGCCTCGACATCGGTGCGGCGATGCACGGTCTGATCCAGATAGTGGCGCAGAAAGGCCAGGCCAACGGCCAGCAAAAAGGCCAGCAGCGTGCGCAGCACAACATCCAGCGCCAGCCCGACGATACCGCCGGCTCGTCCAGGCTCCGGCGGCTGATCCAGCACCGCAATGCTCAGCTGCGCCGAGTCGCTGCGATTCCAGTAGCCGAGCCCTTTTTCCTCAAGCATGCCCACCACACCCTCGGCGATCCATTTGGCATGATCCTGGGTATCGGCCTCGATCTCGACCGTCACCGCGCGATGTGTGCGCTCGGCGGCCAGCCCTTCCTGGATCGCAGACGGATCGAGATCGGCGTTGTGGTTCTGCTTGATCCAGCCGGCGATGTCCTGCGCAAAGGTGCGGGTTTGAACCAGCTGCAACATATCGTCGACGATATACTCCGAGGCCGCCCAGCTGTTAAAGTTGTTGTAGTCGGGCAGCACCACCGACGATTGGTCGGTCGCGATCGGCTTCTGGGTGACGAACATCACCACCTGGGTGCCGTAGCGGGCCGGCAGCAGAAACGTCGCCGCGATCGTCGCCAGCGCAACCAGCAGCGGAAGCCCGACGACCAGCGGCCAGGAGCGGCGCAGAATGGCGAAATAGTGCCGAAGTTCCATAAGCGTAGTTCACCTCAACAAGCAATCTATCAGCGGAGCACAGCGGGCTCAGACGGCACAACAGCGCGCAGCTGCCGATCGATCACGTCCATGACGCGCATTTTGAAGCGCTCACGGCTGAACTGCTCGGCGTGCCGGCGGATCGAAAGGGGATCGAAGGCCAGCGTGCGGCTGTGCGCGACAGCAACCGCCAGCGCAGCGGCGGTCTGTTCATGGAAGAAGCAGCCGGTCACGCCCTCGATCACGGTCTCGCGCACGCCGCCCGCCGCATAAGCGATCACGGGACGCCCGGCGGCCATCGCCTCTACAGGCTGGATGCCCGCATCTTCGTCGCCGGCGGTGATGTACGCCCGGCAGCGTCGATACAGATCTTGCAGCTCGGCGTCGCTGACCCGGCCGACAAAGCGCACATTCGGCCCTGCGATCGCCTCCAGCTTGGGCTGATCGCGACCCGAGCCGAAGACGACCAGCGGTAGCTTGAGCCTGGTGAACGCCTCGACGACCAGATCGATCCGCTTGTAGGGCACGAAGCGACCGCCGGTTAGATAAAAATCTTCGGGCGCTGCCGGCGTGTACGGGCTGAGATCGACTGGCGGCGGTATGACCTCGGCCGCGCGCCGGTAGTAGCGCTCGATGCGTCCGGCGACCTCGCGCGAGTTGGCGATAAACGTATCGACACGCTGCGACGAGACCACATCCCAGGTGCGCAGATAGGTCAGCAGCAGCGAGAGCGCCTGGCCCGCGCCGCCGCCGATCGACTCGCGCTCAAGGTAGCCGCTGGTCCGCCAGCCAAAGCGCATCGGCGTATGGCAGTAGCACACATGCAGCGCGCCGGGCCGGGGGATGATCCCTTTGGCGTAGGCGCTCGACGAGCTAAGGATCAGATCGTAGGCGCCGAGATCGAACGACTCGAACGCGCTGGGATAAAGCAGAAAATATTTGCGAAAATGCCGACGCCACCCCGGCAACTTCTGCATCCACGACGTTTGAATATCCCAGCTTCGGTAGAAGTCTGGCATCGCCGCCGGATCATAGATCGAGGTATAGACTGGAGCGTCGGGAAACAGCTCGTGCAGCGCTTCGAGCACACGCTCGGCGCCGCCGTACTGGTTGAGATAGTCATGGACTAAAGCTACACGTCCGTATGTGTTCACAGCGAGCGATGATAGCATGGGATCAGGCGCGCGGCAAGCACCCCGCGCCGGCTCTGCATGGCGAATAGAGAAGTCTGAATTGTACAGCTATGGTACACGCGTTCCTGCGCTTCTAAGCTGATGCGCTCGTGAGAAAAGTCGATCCGGCCTCACGGCTCGGCTCAAGACCTAGCACACTTCTTGCTAAGCCTCGCCGTCATCAAGCTTGGTTGCTCATGCTGCGTGCGCCCGGACGATCCGGCGTAGACTGGCAAGGCCGTTGCGGTTGTTTTGCCATGTCATGATGCGGCACATGTCTGCATCGTCGAGCGGGCAGAGCGCGGGCTCAAGAGAATGAGGTGGGAGATGTTTGACTATTTGATCGTGGGCGCGGGTTTTGCCGGGAGTGTGCTCGCCGAGCGGCTTGCGAACGGAGCCAATCAGCGGGTTCTGATCTGTGATGTGCGACCGCATATTGGCGGCAATGCCTACGATTGCTATGACGACGCCGGTGTTTTGATCCATAAATATGGTCCGCATATCTTTCACACGAACTCGCGCGAGGTTTTCGAGTATCTTTCTCGCTTCACCGCCTGGCGGCAGTACCAGCATCGCGTCAAAGCCTGCGTGGACGGGCAACTGGTGCCGATGCCGATCAACCTCGATACGATCAACCAGATGTATGGCCTGAATCTGACCGCGTTTCAGGTCGAAGAGTTTCTGGCCTCGGTGGCCGAGCCACGGGACCAGATCCGCACCTCGGAAGATGTAGTGATCAGCAAGGTTGGGCGCGAGCTGTACGAAAAATTCTTTCGCGGCTATACCCGCAAGCAGTGGGGCCTCGACCCCTCGGAGCTGGACGCCTCGGTAACGGCGCGTGTACCCACGCGAACCAATCGCGACGACCGCTACTTCACCGACAGCTATCAGGCGATGCCGCTGCACGGCTACACGCGTATGTTCGAGCGCATGCTGGATCATCCCAACATCAAGATCATGCTCAACACCGATTACACCGAGATCCAGAGTGTGATCCCGTACCGCGAGATGATCTATACCGGGCCGATCGACGCGTTCTTCGACTATGAGTACGGCAAGCTGCCGTATCGCTCGCTGGAGTTCAAGTTCGAGACCCACGACACCGAGCTGTATCAGTCCGCGCCGGTGATCAACTATCCCAACGACTACGCCTACACGCGCGTGACCGAGTTCAAATATTTGACCGGCCAGGTTCACCCCAAAACCAGCATCGTCTACGAGTACCCGCAGGCCGAGGGCGATCCCTATTATCCGGTGCCGCGCGCCGAGAATACCGAGATCTACGAGCAGTACAAGGCGCTCGCCGAGGCCACGCCAAATGTGCGCTTCGTGGGCCGTCTGGCGACCTACCGCTACTACAACATGGATCAGGTGGTGGCGCAGGCGCTCAAAGTTTATCGCACGATCGTCTCGGGCGGCAGCGAGAAGCTGGAGCTGCCGGCGAAGATGAGCCGTCTGCGACCGATGGAGCCTGCCGAGGCCCGCGCTGTGAACGGCAATGTCCACACTAAGACCAACGGCAACGGCCCACGGAAGCGAAACTAAGCTCGACGGCTCCCGGCAGCGCGGCAGATCAAAGCGGATCTGCTGGCTGCGCCGGTCGGGCAAGCCTGGCTATTTGGCGGACTTGATCCCGATGGTAGACGGGCGTACACTCAACGTATGCTTGATCTTAACTCTTCCAAAGACGCTCATGTTGACGAGCGCTTACGGACTGAGCTGATTCTCTGGCTCAGTAGCACGCGTCCTGACGGTCGTCCGCATCTGGTGCCGGTCTGGTTCTTGTGGGATGGCCAGAGCATTGTGCTCTTCAGCAAGCCCAACAACCAGAAGATTCGCAATCTGCGGCAGAATCCGAATGTGATGGTGTCGCTTGAGGCTGCTAACGAGGGCGAGGATATTGTGCTGATCGAAGGGCAGGCCACGCTGCTTGAGGAGCCCACAGCGGAGGTGATCACGCCCGAGTACGTGGAGAAGTACAGCGCGCATATTGCGGCCTTCCAGTGGACACCCGAGTCGATGGCGGCGGAATACTCGCAGGCGATTCGCATCCAGCCGACGCGCTTTCTTGCCTGGAGCTGACGGCCCACAACCCTGGTCTGCGGACGAACAAAGGAACAAGGAAACAAAGAAACAAAGGAGCATGGGATCAATTCGTTTTGTTCCTTTGTTCGTTTGCTCTTTTGTTCTTTCGTTGGCCCTCACCCCTTGTGTCCCCCTCTCCCATTGCCATAGGAGAGGGGAATTTGTGATCGACGAATGAAGTGTTATCCCTCGTATTCTTGAGCTTGCCGTAGCGCTGGTTACAGATTCAGCCCGAGCGCCTGTACCAGTCCGGCGCTGAGCGCGAAGCAGCACCAGAAGACCAGCAGCGCCACGAGTCCAACTCCCGCCGCCAGACCGATGGCGGTCCAGCGCTGGCGACCATGGCTGTTCTCGGCGCGGGTTTGCAGCCGGTCGAAGATGACGTAGCAGCCGTAGAGCGTAAACGCGCAGATCGCGACGCCGGTGCCGAGCAGCACGATGGATAGTATTTCTGGGCTTATGTTAGTGGACATCGGCGGCTTCCAGCAGCATTGCGGGCTCGGCCTGAGCGTGGACGAGATCGACCGGCACCCACTCGCGCACACTGTTGATCAGCCAGACGCGCTCGGCTAGCCTCAGATCGGCGCGGGTCAGCACGCGCTCATGGATGATGCCGCGCGCCAGCAGCTCGGCGCGGAAGGTTCCTGCCAGCAGCCCGCTCTCACGTGGCGGCGTCCAACACACGCCATCCAGCTCAAGTACCAGATTGCCGATCGTAAACTCGGTCAGCTCGCCCTCTTCGTTCCAGAGCAGCACATCGAAGACGTCGGTCTGCTCCCGTCGCCGCTGCTCGTAAACGGCGCGGCGCGTGGTTTTGTGGAACAGCCAGCGATCGTGGCGCGAGATCGGTGTGGTGGCCAGCGCAACCGGCAGCGGCTCGGGCGTCTGCTGAGACAGCGGCGCGCTCTCGACCGTGATCGCGCCGTTCTGCGCGACGAGCAATCGCACGCGGCGGCTATGCTGCGGCCATTGATCGCGGTGCTCGTCGAGCGCGGCGCGAGCCGCCGGCAGCGCGAGCGGAATGTCGAAGTAGCGCGCCGACTCCTCCAGCCGATCCAGGTGGCGCTCCAGCAGCGTGTACGCGCCCTGATGGAGGCGCAGCGTTTCGAGCAGCGCAAAGCTCGGCGCGGGCTCGCTCAGCAGCGCGGCCTTGGTTAGCGCCTCGGCGTACTCGTCTTCGGGCGTCGAGTCCCAGGTGATGCCGCCGCCAACGCCGTACTCGGCCGCTCCGGTCTGCGTGTCGATCACTACGGTGCGGATCGCGACGTTGAAGATCGCTTCGTGCTGCGGAGTGACAAAGCCGATCGCGCCGCAGTACACGCCGCGCGGCGAGTCTTCCAGCCTGGCGATCAGGTTCATGGTGCTGGCTTTGGGCGCGCCGGTGATCGAGCCGCAGGGAAACAGTGCCGCGAATATGTCGTCGAGCGTGGTGCCGGGCCGGCTGGCTGCGGCGACCGTCGAGGTCATCTGGAAGAGCGTAGGATAGCGCTCGATCGCGAAGAGCTGCGGGACGTGTACCGAGCCCACAGCGGCGATCCGGCCCAGATCGTTGCGCAGCAGATCCAGAATCATCAGGTTCTCGGCGCGATTCTTCTCGGAGGCGGACAGCCACGCGGCCTGGACCTGATCTTCCGCCAGCCAGCGCCCGCGTTTGGCCGTGCCCTTCATCGGCCGCGCGACGAGCTGCGACTCGCGCCAGTGAAAGAACAGCTCGGGCGAGGCGGAGAGTACCCGGAAGCGGCCAAGATTGAGGTATGCGCAGTAGTCGGCTCGCTGAGCCGCGCGCAGCCGCCGGTAGAACGCCCAATCGTCGCCGGAGAACGCCGCCCGCAGCCGCAGCGTGTAGTTGGTCTGGTATGTCTCGCCCTGCGCGATCGCCTCACGGATCGCGGCGATATTACGGCGATATGCGGCCTGGCTGACGCTGGGCTGCCACGATGAAAGCTGAAACGTCGCGTCCTCGGGCTCAGGTTCGGCTGCGCACGGCTCGCGAAAAATCCCGAACCAGAGCAGCGGCAGATCGGTGGCGGGCTGGACTCGCAGCGCCGGATCGAAGGCCGGAGCGGCCTCGTAGCCCAGGTAGCCGGCTGCGTAGTAGCCGGCGTCGACGGCGCGCTGCACCGCACGCAGGGCAGGACGAACCTCGTCAAGCGCTCGCGCCACGATCAGCTCGACCGGATCGAGGAACCTGAGCGAACGGCGCCGGCCGGTGGAATCGGGAAAATCAAAGAGCAGCACAGGCTCTGTTGTCGGCATTATTGATCTCCATCCGGGAGTAGCATGCCCGGCAATGATACCGCAGATCCGCTGCTAAGCGATCTGTTCAGCGTAACTTGTGCATATGCCAGACGTTGATTTTTCATGATTCCCCAGCGCATACGCTGGTGTGCAGATCTTGCTGAGCACTCAGGCGGAGCCGCCACGCGCTGTGGCGGCTGATCCGCTTCATCTTCGACGAAGAAATGGAGGAAGGTATGCAACGCTGGAAGTATGTTTCGCTCGTCCTGGTCTGCCTTGTGATTGCTGCGCTGATCCCGATCACCAGCAGCTACGCCGCGCCGCGCTGCTTCCCTGAGACCGGCCAGTGTCTCGACGGACGCTTTCGCGAGTACTGGGATCAGAGCGGCGGCCTGCCGGTCTTTGGCTTTCCGATCACACCCGAGCAGGACGAGCAGAACCGCGATACGGGCCAGACCTATCGAACGCAGTGGCTGGAGCGCAATCGTTTCGAGCTGCATCTCGAAAATGCCGCGCCCTACGATGTGCTGCTCGGCCGGCTCGGCGACGATCGGCTGAGGCAGCAGGGCCGTGACTGGCAGACTTTCCCCAAGGCCGATCCCGGCGCGGCGCACTACTTTGCTCAGACCGGCCACGCGATCGCCCACGAGCCGTTTTGGCGGTACTGGAGCACGCGTGGCCTGGAGCTGGGCGATCGTGGGGTCAGCGAGCGCGAAAGCCTGGCGCTGTTTGGCCTGCCGCTCTCGGAGCCGCAGGTTGAGACCAACAGCAGCGGCGATACAGTGCTGACGCAGTGGTTTGAGCGCGCGCGTTTCGAGGATCACGGCGCCAATGGTGTGCTGCTTGGCTTGCTCGGCAACGAAGTGCGAGCCGGCGCGGGGCCGAGCCCATCGCCGAGTCCGTCGCCATCGGGCAGCCCATCGCCGAGCCCAAGCGCCAGCCCGTCGCCGAGCCCGTCGCAGCCGCCGACGTTTGATGGTTGCGAAGACGACGATGGCGCGAAGAATGCGCCCAATTTCCCGGTGCGGATCGTCACGGTGAACAAAGTGACTGAGGTAGTACGCTTGCAAAACGTGAGCACTGCCCCCGTCGATCTGAACGGCTGGCGCATGTGCAGCTTCCGAGGCGCGCAGGAGCACCCAGGTATCGGCGGCACGCTCGCGCCCAACGAGACGCGTGATTTTCCAAACACCGGCGACAACATCTGGAACAACAATGATAGCGACGACGGCGGTCTGTACAATGCCAGCGGCCAGGCGATCAGCTACTGGGACGACGAGGACGACTGATCGATCAGCACGTTAGAAGCTCACGACGAACGCCTGGTTCTGATTCCAGGCGTTTGTTGTTCCTCGCAGCCTCGATCGATACGCGCCGCACATGACCATCATGCGATCTTTCAATCGTTAGACTTATTGACTTTGTTACAAACTTCACATATGATGATCGCATATTGACTCTTAGGAGGCATGTATGGCAACCGCCGGATTGGCTCCGTCCCGATTACCCGGACGCCGTCACGTTCCACTCATCGGATGGCGAGCCTACGCACTACCGTTTTTTCGCGATCCGCTCGGCTATATGTCAAAGCTCAGACAGGCGTACGGCAATGTCGTAGCCTGGGACGAGCGGAATCATTTGATTGTTTTTGCCTTCGGACCGGAGTATAACCGCCAGCTGTTCAGCGATCAGCAGCTTTTCTTCTCCGATCCGTTCGGCAATCTGCCCGCGCCCGAAGGCTCGGCCATGCTCACATTGCGCTCGGGCCTGCTCAACATGAACGGCGACAAGCACAAGCAGCAGCGCCGGCTGATGATGCCCGCCTTTCACAAAAAGCAGGTCGAGACTTACCGCGACGATATGGTGATGCTGACGCAGCGCGTGCTCGATGGCTGGTATGTGGGCCAGCCGCTGGATGTCGCCGCCGAGATGCGCAAGCTCACGATGTCGATCGCGACCAAGACGCTGTTTGGGCTGGATGTGCCGCCCAACGCCGAGAGCATCGGCGGCGTGATCAGCCGTATGCTGGAGCTGCTGACCTCGACATCGGTCAATGTGCTGCCGCGCGACCTGCCGGGAACGACCTTCCGCGAGATGCTGGGCGTGGCCGAGCGTTTGGACGCGACGATCAAAGAGATCATCGCCCGGAAGCGCGCGCAGAGCACGGAGAGCGCCGACGTGCTGTCGATGCTGATTCATGCCCGCGACGAAGACGGCGCGGCGATGAGCGATGTCGAGCTGGTGGCGCAGGCTTACACGCTGTTTGTCGCCGGCCACGAGACCAGCTCCAACGCCCTGACCTGGACGCTCTTTCTGCTCTCGCAGCATCCGCGCATCCTCGACGATCTGCGGGATGAGCTGGCCGGTGTGCTGCACGGCGCGCCGCCCACGATCGAGCAGCTGATTCAGCTGCCGCTGCTGGAGCGCGTGATCAAGGAAAGTATGCGTCTCCTACCGCCGGCAAGCTTCGGATCGCGCATCAGCACGGCGCCGTTCAAGCTGGGGCCGTACGAGCTGCCCGAGCAAACCTCGGTCATCTTCAGCCAGTATGTGACGCATCACATGCCGGAGCTGTACCCGCAGCCTGAGCGCTTCCTGCCCGAGCGCTGGGAGCGGATCACGCCGTCGCTCTACGAGTACCTGCCGTTCGGGGCCGGACCCCGCATGTGCATCGGCGCGACCTTCGCCATGACCGAGATCAAGATCGTGCTGGCGATGATCCTTCAGCACTACGGGCTGATGCTGGCTCCCAACGCCCGCATCGACCGCTCGATCAAGGTTACGCTGGGCACCAGGCGTGGCATGCCGATGGTCACACTGCCCGCCAATCGTCCGGTGCCGCGCATCGAGCCACGTGGTGATATTCGCGAGATGGTCGATCTAACCGCCCGCGCCTGAGCACCAAGCTGCTCATTTCTCGCTCAACCCGGCAGCGCGATCAGTTTGTGATGGCGCTGCTTTTTTTGCGCCGGCTTTAAAACCGAAAACCAGCCCTCAGGCTGGTCTCGGCGCAAGAATGAGGAACGCTTCGGCTATGGGCGCGGCCAGGCGCAGTGGATGTGCGTGCTGTGTCCGGCATCGCCGGGGCCGAGCACTTCGGTCGCGCCGTTGTCGCGGCAGCGCTGCATGAAGTTGCTGACGTTGGTCGTGCGCGAGCTGAAGCCCGAGCCGTTGATCATGTCCACGTCGAAGGCCACGCCGACATAGTGACGCGAGGTCGAGCTGTGATCGCCGCCCGCGATCTCGGTCACGCGGTAGGTGTAGCCGTAGGTGTTTGCCAGCTTGACCATCGTGTTCAGCATCGTCGTGTTGAGGTAGACGCTGGTGCGGCCCACGTCGCTGTACGAGCTGGTCTTAGCCGCCAGGCCATTGGCGGTATCGACGATGTTTTGTCGCGCCGTCGAGGCCGAATCCGAGATGCCCGAGACATGGTAGGTCAGCAGGGCGACGCGGCTGCTGTCGCGGATCGTGGCCGCGAGCTGAGCGCGCGAGGTGCCACCGCCCGAGCTGCCCGAGGTCAGCGACGACCAGGTCGCCGGGCCGATGATGCCGTCGGCGGTCAGGCCGTGCTTGCTCTGGTAGTCGCGGGTCGCGCTGACGCTGGCGGGACCGAACGCGCCGTCGACGGCCAGGGCATAGCCGTACTTGTTCAGCTGGCGCTGCGCGGCCTTGGCGGCCTCGCCTGAGCTGCCGGACTGCACCGTGATGATCAGCGCCTCCCAGGTGTTCGGCCCGACGATGCCGTCGGCGGTGAGGCCACGCGATGATTGAAAGCTCTTGACCTTGCTTTCGGTTGTGGGACCAAACGCGCCGTCAGCGGTCAGGGTGAAGCCGCGAGCGTTGAGCAAGTGCTGAATGCTGTACACATTCGGCCCCGAGTCGCCCACGCTTTCGATCGGCCACGAGAGAGCGAATGATGCTGTGGGGCTGCCCAGCAGCGCGCAGAGCGCGAACGCCAGCGCGGCGTACCAGATCCGACGCATGAAAACCTCCGATAAGAGAACTTTGTAGATCGAGTGTGGGAAAGCTGCGGCGAGACAGAAGCTCAAACTTCCAGTCTCGCCGCATCAGATTTAGCAGTCGTACGAGGCGTTCGGGTGGCCTTTTTCGCAGTAGCGGATATGCAGATGGTTGTCGTGGTTGGCGTACTGCGTGGTCAGGCCTTCGCTGATCAGCTGCGGATCGTTGAAGTAGATGAACTTGATATGGCCGGGCGCGGTGTTGCGGATCGCCTGGACCAGCTGGCGAGTGGCGGCGCGATCATAGGTCGAGGACTGCCAGGTGATGCGGCCGTTGGTGCACTGGCCGTTGTCGGTGCGGATCGGCCACACATCCACGTCGAGACCGACCTCATGGCTGGCATGGCCTGCGATGTCGCCGCCGTGCTCGAAGCTGATGTCGCCCAGCGGCACGCGTCCCTGACCGGTGCCCAGGAACTGGTTAGCCGCCGCCTCAAGCTGACCGATCGCCGCGCCGGTGCCCCAGTTGGCGGTGCCGTTGCCGTCAGGATTCTGATCGCAGATGGCGCTGCCAAAGGTCGGGTAGTCGTAGTGCCAGAGCAGGTTCTTCCAGGTCGTCGGGCCGACCACGCCGTCAGAGGTGATGCCGGCGTGAGACTGGAAGCTGCGCACCGCCGCTTCGGTGCCGGAGCCGAAGTTGCCGTCGACGCTAAGGCCGGCGCTGCGCTTCTCGTTGAGCTGCATTTGTAGCGCTCGCACGGCGTTGCCGGTGCTGCCGTTGCGCAGCGTTGGCAGGAGCGCGTCCCAGGTCGCCGGCCCGACGATGCCGTCGACGGTCAGGCCACGCGAAGACTGGAAGTTGCGGACGGCAGTGTTGGTGCCGGAGCCGAAGATTCCGTCGGCTCCGATATTGAGCACATACTGAATAACTTTCACGTCGACGCCACGATTACCCTGGCTTTGCGTCGGGAAAGCTGCGCTGCTGAACGCCTGCGCGGGCATCGTGCTGCTGAGGGCGACCAGGCCCAGCACGGCCAGGATCAAGAGCCGCTGGTGGGCCGAGCGAAGAGACGGACGAGCCATGTGGATTCCTCCAAATAATTGTTCGGGGGGCAGGCTCCAGGATCGGAGTTGTTCGGATGAGTAATCGACGAGCGGCAACGACCAACCGCGATCGCAGCCGCTCAGGTGCTAGCTTACAAGCGCGTTCCAGGTGTTCTTGCCGACGACGCCGTCCGCAGTCAGGCCGCGCGAGGTCTGGAAGCTCTTCACGGCGGTCTCGGTGCCCGCGCCGAAGTTGCCGTCGATCGTCAGGCTGTAGCCTTTGGAGACGAGCTGGCTTTGCACGCCCTTGACGGCCTCGTTGATGTCGCCGCGCCGCACGGTCAGGATCAACACTTCCCAGGTTGCCGCGCCGACCACGCCGTCAGACGTCAGATTCTGCGCGGTCTGGAAGCTCTTCACGGCAGTCTCGGTGCCGGTGCCAAAGACGCCGTCCGGCGTCAGCGTGTAGCTGCGGGCGCGCAGCAGATACTGCACGGTCTTGACGCGCTCGCCGCTCTGGCCCCGCTGCACGATCGGCCACACGATCGGGTTGCCGCCGCCGTCGCCGATGCGGGCCGCGACATCGCTGCGCAGCTTGGGCAGCATGGCGTAGAGCTGATCGCCGGGGCACTGCGTGGCGTTGAAATCGCGGTGGCCGTAGATCTCGCGGCTGGGAATGTTGTACTGCTGGCAGATATAGGCGCACAGCGCGACCAGCTGGTTGTAGAGCGCCTGCGGTGGCGTGGCCGAGGTGTAGGTGCCCTCGTTCTCGATGCCGACCGCCACATCGTTCTGACCGTCGCAGTGAGCGCCGCGCACATGCTGCGTGCCGCCGCGCAGCACCTCAAGGCTGCGGTGACGTCCTTCCATCACATAGCCGCCCCGGCTGATCGTGAACTGCTGGCCGGTATCGATCCAGCCCCGGCTGAAATGGCTCTGCTGGCAGTTGCGCGCCATCTGGTAGGCGTGTGCCAGCGAGTAGTCGGTGGTGTTGGCGTTGGCCATGTGATGGACCAGAATTTTATTCGGTTTGGTTGTCAGCACCGTGATCGGCTCTTTGGGTGCTGCCGATCCCCAGGTATCGCAGTTGGCGATCGTGGGCGAGGCGACAGCTTCTTCAGCCGCTTCGATCACCGGGGCGAAGCGCAGCTCCAGCCCACCGACGAGGATGCTGGTTCCGACACCAAGTGCGGCCTTGAGGAACGAACGACGCGGAACGGCGTCCTGCGACTCTGACATACATAGCTCCATAGCGCTGAATAAACTGGCTGATCCAAATAAAGCGTGAGTGGTACGAGCAGGTAGCTGCGTGAAATGCTCTTCGTCCGCTGACTGCGCGGCCAATCAGGTCGTGGGCAGTCGCTCGCCGGAGCTACACACCGAAGCGCCGATCAAGGGGAACCTTTGTACTCGTAAAACCATTAAAAAGAGTATAAACGGTTTTTCTGAAAGTGATCTAAACAATTTTCAATTATTTCTCAATAAAAGCTTGAAAAGATCTTAAAAAAATCTTAAAATAAGAGAACGTAACGGGTGCTACCCTTGGACTACAGCGGTGTGCAAGTGAGCTGTTGATCGTCCAGGGACATGTCACGGACGTGCTCCTACAGGTGCATACATCCGACCATCGCTGTAGCACACACGCGACACCAGTTGGCTGCGGCAGATGATTGCCTCGCCGCAGGCCCGACTTACCAGCCAGTCATTCCGCAGATTCTTTTCCGCCGTGTCACTCACCGGCTTACCGGACGCGAGCCAACCAGGTGTTGGACAAGGAGCAGTCTATGGTATCTCGACAGCAACGTATTCTCATCGCCGAGCCGAATCCCGCGCTCTACGTCTTGCTGAGCCGGCGTCTGGAGTCGCAGGGCTTTCGTGTTCTGCGTGCTACCGATGGCCTACAGGCGCTGACGATCTGGGAGCAAGAATCGATCGATCTGCTGATTCTTGCTCTGCGCCTGCCCCATGTCGACGGCATGGAGATCTGCCGCCAGATTCGCCAGTGCTCCATGATCCCGCTGATGATCATCGCCGACGCGGGCGCTGCCGCCGATAAAATTACTGCGCTCCGGCTGGGCGCTGACGAGTATCTCACGACGCCGATCAACGAGGAAGAGCTGCTGGCGCGTGTCGAAACGTTGCTGCGGCGCAAGGGCAACTATGAGCGGCGTGTCCAAACTGATGTTGTGCGCTGCGATAGCCTGGAGATCGACTTTCAAAATCACCGGCTGCTGCGCGACAGCCAGGAGGTACGTCTCACGCCGACCGAGTGGGCGCTGGTGCGTGAGCTGGTGCATCACGCCGGCAACGTGCTCACGCATCGTATTCTGCTTCAGCGCGTGTGGGGTGATGCCTACGGCGAGGAAAGCAGCTATCTGCACTCCTACATTCGCCGTCTGCGCTGCAAGCTGGAGCACGATCCGTCGCAGCCGCGCTATCTGCTGACCGAGCCCGGCATCGGCTATCGCTTTGTGCTGCCCAGGCAGGCGTCGCCGCCCGTCGAAAAGCCGCTCGCCGCTCCCGCGCTGGCCGCGCCGCGCCCACGCTCACACAATCTGCCCTCGCCGGCAACGTTTTTGATCGGTCGCGAGGCGGAGGTTGCGGCGGCCTGTGAGCTGTTGCTGCGGCCCGGCGTGCGGCTGCTGACGCTGACCGGTCCCGGCGGCGCCGGCAAGTCGCGGCTGAGCTTGCAGATCGCCACTGAGGCGCTGCCCGACTTCGAGCATGGCGTGACGTTTGTGGCGCTGGCGCTGGTGCGCGATCCGGCGCTGGTTGTGTCGGCGATCGCACAGGCGCTGGCGATCAAAGAGATTCCCGGCCAGCCGCTGGTAGAGACGCTCAAAAGCTATCTGCGCGATCAGCAGCGACTGCTGGTGCTGGATAACTTCGAGCAGGTTGTGGCGGCGGCTCCGATCGTCGGCGAGCTGCTGGCGGCCGCGCCACAGATCAAGATGCTGATCACCAGCCGGGCCTCGCTGCGGATCTACGGCGAGCACGAGGTGCCTGTGCCGCCGCTGAGACTCCCCGATCTATCTTCGCCCAGCCTGCCCGACCTGGCAAAATCGCCGGCGGTGGCGCTGTTTGTCGAGCGTGCCCGCGCCGTCAAGTACGATTTCAGGCTCGGCGAGGATAATGCCGCAGCTGTGGCCGAGATCTGCGTGCGCCTGGATGGCCTGCCGCTGGCGATCGAGCTGGCGGCGGCGCGAGTCAAATGTCTTTCACCGCAGGCCATGCTGCCGCGTCTCAACAAATCATTGAAGCTGCTGACCGGCGGGCCAAAAGATCTGCCCGAGCGGCATCAAACCCTGCGCTCCACGATCGACTGGAGCTACGATCTGCTGAGTCCCGAGGAGCAGGCGCTGTTTATGCGGCTCAGCGTGTTTGCCGGTGGCTGCTCGCTGGAAGCCGTCGAAAGCGTGTGCAGCGTTTGTGAAAGCTGCGCTCACGCCGAGGCGCTGGACGTGCTCGACGGTCTGTCCTCGCTCGTCGATAAAAGCGTGCTGCGCCAGGAGGAAGGCCCGGACGGCGAGCCGTACTTCGTGATGCTCGAAACGATCCGCGAGTACGCTCAGGAGCGGCTGGCGCTGGCCGGCGAGGAAGCGGCGCTACGGCAGGCGCACGCCGACTATTATCTCCAGCTGGCGGAGCAGGCGGAGCCGGAGCTGAAAGGCGCGCAGCAGGTGAACTGGCTCGAACGGCTGGAGCGGGCGCACAGCAATCTGCGGTCGGCGCTGAGCTGGTCGATCGACTCGCGACAGCCCGAGATGACGACGCGCCTGTGTGTCGCGCTCTACCGCTTCTGGTACGCGCACGGCCACTTTGCCGAAGGGCGGCGCTGGCTCGATCTGGCGCTGGAACAGTCCGACAAGGTTGCGCAGGCCGTGCGCGCCCGCGCGCTGTGCGGCGCCGGTGTGCTGGCGTTCAGCCAGGACGATTACGATCAGGCGCGCGCATATTTCGCCGAAAGTCTCGCGCTTCAGCGCGTCCTGGGCGATAAGGAGTGCATCGCGCATTCGCTGACCAATCTTGGCCTTGTCGCCTACTGGCAGGGCGATCATCCGCAGGCGGTGGCGCAGCTGGAAGAGGCGCTGGGGTTGTTCCGGCAGATTCAAGACAAGTACGGCATCGCCAGCGCGCTGCAATACATGGCGATGGCGGTGCTCAACGAGGGCGATCCCGAGCGCGCCACGCCGCTGATCGAGAAGAGCCTGGGCCTGTTCCAGGAGCTGGATCACAAGATCGGGATTGCTACGGCGATGAACTTCCAGGGCCGTGGCGCGCTCTTTCGCGGGGCGTATCCCGAGGCCGTGCAGATCTTTGAGCAAAGTCTGACGCTGCTGCAAACGCTGGGCAACAAATCCGGCATCGCGCGCTCGATGACCTACCTGGGCCGGGTCGCGCTTTCCCACGGCGATTATGAGCGGGCCGCGCTGCTGCTTGAGGAAAGCCTGGAGCTGTTCCGCAGCGTCGGCGACCGCGAGGGCATCGCGACGACGCTTGAGGGGCTGGCCGGTCTGGCCATTGCGCAGGGCCAGGCGGTGCGTGCCGCGCAGCTCGGTGGTGCGGCCGAGGCGCTGCGTGACGCAATCAACTCGCCGCTACAGCCCGTCGATCGGCCCTACTACGACTCGATGGTCGCGCATGTGCGCACGCAGATGGAGGAGGGTGTGTTCACGGCGGCCTGGGCGGCAGGCCGGGTGATGGCGGTGTAATACCTGAGGTTCTCTTCGAATCATGGCACTGAATATGCTAGTTAATATTCCTACGGATCTGCCCGGCTGACTGTGCCTCAGGCACGAGTCGCCGGCGGTAGAACCTGAAGATGTTCGCCATCGATCTAGTAGCAACGATACGACATTGAGCGGCGAATACGCGACCTGGCAAGCTTTTTCCATGATCTGAACGTCTCAACAATCTGTCCGCAGTGATGCAGCAGACCGGCGTGCAAATCGCCGGTTTTAGCTTGTCGGGCCGCGCGTAGAGACGAGGTATGACCATGCGAATTGCACAAATCGCGCCTTTGTTCGAGAGTGTTCCTCCGCAGCTCTATGGCGGTACTGAGCGTGTCGTGTATGCCGTTACCGAGCAGCTGGTACGACGCGGCCATGATGTAACGCTGTTTGCCAGCGGCGATTCCCAGACCTCAGCTGAGCTTGTGCCGATGTGGCCGTGCGCCAGCCGGCTCGATCCGCACTCGATCGATCCGATCGCCGCGCAGGTAGCCATGCTGGAATATGTTGTGCAGCGCGCCCACAGCTTCGACATCATCCATTCCCACGTCGACTACTACACGTTTCCTTTTGTGCGCCGCACAACAACGCCGATTGTGACCACGCTGCATGGCCGGCTGGATATTCCCGAGCTACAGCCGATCTTCCGGCTCTACGGCGATGTGCCGGTGGTCAGCATCAGTAACAGCCAGCGCGAGCCGCTGCGCGATCTGAGAGTCGGCTGGGCGGCAACCGTGTACAACGGAATCTTCACGGATCATTTCACCTTTAGCCGGCAGCCGGGAAACTATCTCGTGTTTCTGGGGCGCATCTGTCCCGAGAAGCGGCCGGATCGCGCGGTGGCGATCGCACGAGCGAGCGGAATGCCGCTCAAGGTGGCGGCCAAGATCGATAAAGTCGATCGCGAGTACTACGAGACCACGATCGCGCCGCTCTTTGAAGATCCACTGGTCGAGTATATCGGCGAGGTCGACGAGCAGGCCAAGGCTGCGCTGCTGCGCGATGCCTACGCGCTGCTCTTCCCGATCGACTGGCGCGAGCCGTTTGGCCTGACGATGGTCGAGGCGCTGGCGTGTGGCACGCCCGTGATCGCGATGCGCGGCGGCTCAGTCGAAGAGGTGCTGGTGGATGGCGAGACCGGCTTCGTCTGCGATACGCTGGACGAGATGATCGCCAGCGTGCCGCGCGTTGCCGAGCTGGATCGTCGTCGCTGCCGGGAGCAGGTGGATGCGCATTTTTCCGCCGATGTGATGGCGGCGCATTACGAGGAAGTGTATGAACATCTGCTGGTCCAGCGCAGGCAGCCGCTGATCACGCCCGTGCTCAAGAGCCGCTCGGTGGGCCTGAGCTAGATCGCTATCTCATAAAACGATCCTCCGGTTCGATCAACGATCGAGCCGGAGGAAGTGAACATCTGCGATCGTGGCCTCGGCCCTTATGGCGCGCGCACGCCCAGCACGACAGTTGCGCCGCGTGGAACCAGCTTGCCCGGCGCGTCGATCGGAATGCCGTCAGCCGTGGCGCTCACGACCTCGTTTGGCTGGAAGCTGTTGAAGTTCGGCAGCCGGTCCGGCCCCTGCTCGTCGACGGCGGCGACACGGAAGCCCGCCGACGTAATCTGCCGCTGCGCGTCGTCCAGCAGCGTGCCATTGGCGACCACATCCGGGAAGGCCACGACATCGCCGGCGCTGATCGCCAGCGTGATCGTAGCGCCGCGATTCAGACGCGCTCCGGCCTGCGGATTCTGGCTGATCACAAAGCCTTCTTGCACGTTGATGCTCGGCTGCGGCTGGAGCTGGACCACAAATCCGGCGGCTTCGAGCGCGCTCTGAGCATCCTGCGCCGGACGCTGCACCACGTTCGGCACCTCGACAACCTCCGGACCCAGGCTCACGATGATCGTGATCTCGGAGCCGACCGGCACCTCCGTGCCCTGCGGCGGATCTTGAACAATCACCGTGCCTGCCGGAGCCGGATCGAAGCGCGGCGCGAGCGTGGTATCGTCGGGGTTAGCGCGGCGCACCAGGCCCAGCTGATTCAGCTGCTCGACCACAACGCGCTCGGACTGGCCCACAAAGTTGGGCAGCGCAATCGTTTGAACGGCGGTACCGGTCGGCTGAGCGGTGGCGGTTGGCTCGGGCGTAGCAGTTCCCGCGACGCTGGTCACAGCCGGCGGTGGCCCGCCAGTCGCCGGGAAAAAGTCCGACCAGTCGGTGTTAAAGGCGAACCAGGCCAGCGTGAGCACGCCGCCCAGCAGCAGCAGCCCGATCAGCAGCGTGCCGAAGCTGCCGCCGCGCTCTCGTGGTGGCGCCATGGTTGGCGGCGGTGGCGGCGCGTACTGCGGACGCTGTGCCTGACGGCGCTGCTGCGGCGCGGGATTGACCATCGTGGCGTCGGGATCGAGGCGGCGCGGCGTTGGCTGAGCGGTGCGCTGCACCGGCTGTCGCGGCGCGGGATTCACCGGCACGGCCACAGTCTGCTGCATCCGTCCGCTGCGGAAATCGCGCAGCTCTTGAGCAAACTGCGCGGCGCTGCCCGGACGCTGGCCGGGATCTTTGGCGATCGCCCGCAGCACCAGCGCGTCCAGCGTGGGCGGAAGCGACGGGTTGAACTGGCGCAGCGACGGCGGCGCGTTCTGAATATGTTGCAGCGCGACGGCCATCGGCGTATCGGCGACAAACGGCAGGCGGCCGGTGAGCATCTCGAAGAGCACCATGCCCAGGCTGTAAATATCCGACTGCGGCGTGGCGGCCAGGCCCTGCGCCTGCTCCGGCGAAATATAATCGGCGGTGCCGAAGGTCATACCCGCCTGTGTCACCGCCGTCGAAAGATGCGACTTGGCGATGCCGAAATCGGTGATGCGGATCTGGCCGTTGGGCGTGATCAGAATATTCTGTGGCTTGACATCGCGATGGATCAGGCCGCGCCGGTGAGCGTAGTCCAGGCCCTCGGCCGCCTGCTCGATGATTTGCAGCGCGGTGTCGGGTGAGATCGGCGCCTCGGCATCGATCATCGCCTTGAGATCCTGCCCCTCGACCAGCTCCATGACGATATAGTTGATATCGCCGTCCTGCCCGACATCGTACACGTCCACGATGTTGGGATGCGACGACAGGCTGGCCGCCGACATCGCCTCGTGGGCAAAGCGCTGCAAGAACTCGTCGTCGGCCGCGTAGTAGTTGTGAAGTATTTTAATCGCGACCGCGCGTCCAAGCCGTAAGTCGCGACCGCGATACACGGTTGCCATGCCGCCCTGCCCGAGCGGGCCGATTAACTCATAGCGTCCGTTAAGCACTCGTTGTTGCATGTTGCTCGTTCAGTTCCCCCACTGTCTCAAGCGTCGCGGCTGTGTCGGCCGCGCCCGCGCTGCTGTGCATGGTACTGTGTTTAGCGCTCAAACACAAGCGCCGCTCTGTGCATACGCCGGGCTGCCGCTCGTGTATCAAACGTCCCAGACAAAAATCGCCTCGTGCAGCGGCTCCTCGGGCAGCTTATGCAGATACGCGTGCAGCTGCGGCAGATGCACAATATCGTCGCGATTATAGCGCAGCAGCAACTCCAGCGCGGCGGTATCGCCGTAGGTCTCGTAGCGATGCCAGAGCCGTGGCGCATCCCAGCCGCTCATGCCGGCGGTGCTGCGCGCGATGCCGAGCTGGATCTCGACCTTTTTCAGGCCGCCCTTCAGCCCTTGCTTCCAGCAGTCGCGCATCAGATCGTGGTGGCGAAAATCCTGCTTAAGATCGACATGCATCCGGCGACGAATTACGGGCAGATCAAAGCCGCCGCCGTTATAGGTATAGATCGTCTGCACGCCCTCAAGCGCGCGATACAGATTCAAATCGTTGACGCCGCCGCCGACTAGCTGGTAGGTGCCGCTGTCGGGACGGTAGATGCCGATCACGGTGATCGAGCCGTCAAACGCGGTCTCGATGTCGAGATACGCCGAAATTTGTTGGTTCATATAAATACAGCGGCGTGGTGCCGAAACGCCGCAATAGATCAATAGATTATAGATGTCAATGCGTTGCTGGTGGATTGTAATGTGCTGATTGAGGATCGTCAAACCTAGCTTTCATCGGGCAATCTACGCGCAGTCATAGTTTCGAATGCTGAAGGAGGTACGCTAGTTCGGTACAATTGGGGGCTGACGTTTTGGGGTCGATCTCTACAATCCCCAGAGTCGAAGTGATTTTTGATAACCAGATAGGAACCCCCCTATGCAACGAGTGATTGAGCGGTTTCAGCATATCGTACCGGCCGCTGCCAGGGAGGCGACGGATCGCGTTGAGTCTCTGAATTTAAGCAGCTACCAGGGGCTTTCTCGCCAGCAGCTTGAGGGAGCGATTCGCGCGGGCTTTAACGCCTTCGGCGAAGATCTGATTCACGGCAGCGACACCCATTTTAAAAAGCACTGGGAAAAGATCGCGGTTATTCGGGTGGAGCACGGCGGTCGGCTTGAGGAAGTCTCGCGGGGGATTGTGACCGGCGCGCAGATGCTTGATCAACATATGCGGGCCGAGCTAGGCGACGATCTGGAAGCGATCAACTGGTGGATCAGCCGCCTCCAGGAAATTCTGACCGAGGGCCTTCTGACGCTGGGCGGCGTGTTTATCTCCGCTCGTGAGCGCATGATCAACGAGCAGACCATGCAGCTGCGTGAGCTTTCGACGCCGCTGATGCCGATCCATCAGGGCGTGCTGGTGCTGCCGCTGGTCGGCCAGATCGATCCGCGACGGGCCAGCCAGATCATGGAGACGCTGCTAGAGGGCATCAGCGCGCAGGTCGCGGACGTGGTTATCATCGACATCACCGGCGTGCCCGTGGTGGATACGCAGGTCGCCAACTATCTGATCCAGGCGGCGCGCGCGGCCCGGCTGCTGGGCGCAAAGATTGTGCTGGTCGGCATCGGCCCCGAGATCGCGCAGACGATCATCCAGCTCGGCGTCGATCTGTCGGACATCACCACCCGCGCCAATCTGGAGTCCGGCATCAATTACGCGCTCGGCCTGCAAGGCTTTACCATCGCGCCGGCTCCCGCGCTGGAGCAAGAATCCTAGCCGCTGTGATCCGCCCGCGCACCTGTCACACTGCGCCAGCACTGACGTCCCAAAAGAGTTGAGCGCCGATCAAAGCTGATCAGCGCCCAACAAATGCAACCAGCCGAGGCTTTTGCGGATTCGCTCGTGCTAGGACTGCTCGCCCCGCGCCGCCGCTTCCATCAGCTGCTGGATGCGCGGCACCATCTGCGCCGGGTTGGGATGCAGGCCGTCCAGCAGCAGCGCGCTATCGTAGATCTGCTCGACGATCACGCGACCCAGCAGGTCGTCGGGGCGCGACTGGTGGAGCTGCGCCAGGCTGCGGATCAGCGGATGTGCGCGGTTCAGCTCCAGCGCCGAGGGCTGCACGGTGTAGTCGCGGTTGATCATGCGCTGGACGCGCTGCATATCGCGGTCCTGGCCCGCAGCGGCGGCAACCAGACGCGCGGGATTGTTTTTGAGCGTCTTGGAGGGCCGCACCTCGGTCACGCGCTCGCCCAGAATATCTTTGATCCAGACGGCCATGCGATCAAAGACCTCGGTCTCGACCGTCTCGCTTTCCTCCTCATCGGCCAGCGGCGGCAGCTCAAGCTTGGGATCGTCGGCGTTCTTGAGCGGCGTGCCGTCGAACTCGCGCAGACTGCTCATCATAAAGCCGTCGACGAGATCGACCAGCAGCAGCACCTCGATGTTGCGCGCCGTGAACGCGTCAAGATGCGGGCTGTTCTTGGCGCTGTCGAGATCGGTGGCCAGCACGTAGTAGATCGCCTCCTGGCCCTCGACCATCCGCTCCTTGTACTGCGCCAGCGAGACCAGATCGTCGCCGTGGGTGCTGTGGAAGCGCAGCAGTTTGGTCAGATCTTCACGGGCGGTGGCATCGCGGGCAATGCCCTCTTTGATGAACGGCCCGAACTCGGTCCAGAACGAGCGATAGGTTTCGGGCTCGTTCTCGGCCAGCTGCGTCAGCTCACGCATCAGGCGGCTGGTCAGCGTTTTGCCGATGCGCTGAATCTCGGGCGTGCGCTGCACCGACTCGCGCGACACGTTGAGCGGCAGATCCTCGCTGTCGACCACGCCCTCGATGAAGCGGAAGTGGTTAGGCAGCAGCAGATCTTTGGCGTCTTCCTGGATCAGCACGCTGCGCGAGTAGAGCTTGACCTTGCCCTCGGTGCGGCGCTCCAAAAAGCCGCGCTCACGCTGCGACGGCACGAACAGAATCGCATGGAGATCGATCGGCGCGTCGGTGGAGAGATGCACCTGGTGCAGCGGTGCCTCCCAGTCCATCGTCAGCTGGCGATAAAACTCCTTGTAGCCGTCGGCGTCGACCTCACGCGGCGCGCGGCGCCAGATCGGCTTGGTCTGATTGACCTGCTCCTCGCCGAGGAAGATCGGGAAGGCCACGAAATCGGAGTGCTTCTTGATGATCTGGCGCAGCTTCCACTGCTGGGCGAACTCTTTGGCGTCTTCCTTCAGATGGATCGTGATCGTCGTGCCGCGCTCCTGGCGATCGTCCGCATCCACGGTGTAGGTATCGCCGCCGGTCGACTCCCAGCGCACGGCCTGCGCGTCGGGCTTGAACGAGCGCGAGCTGACCACGACGCGATCGGCGACGGCAAAGACCGCGTAGAAGCCCACGCCGAACTGGCCGATCAGATCCGAGCGCTGGTCTTTTTGCAGCTGCTCCATCACCGCGCGCGCTCCCGAGTGCGCGATCGTGCCCAGGTTTTGGATCAGCTCCTCCTGAGTCATGCCGATGCCCGCGTCGCTGACGGTGACGGTGCCGGCCTCCTCGTCGCTGGAAACGCGAATCACCAGCTCGGCATCGCGATCGACGACCTCGGAGTTGGTCAGCTCCTCGACGCGCATCCGATGCATCGCGTCGGAGCTGTTGGAGATCAGCTCACGTAGAAAAATTTCGCGATCGGTGTACAGCGCGTGCGACAAGATGTGCAGCAGTTGCTGGACCTCGGCCCGAAACGTGTAAGAATGGGTTTGAGATTGATCGGTCATATAGAATCTCCTCGTAATTTGGTATTAATGAAGCTCTCTCCAAACATCAAATAATAGCAAATTTAGGCTATTTCGCAACTTCTCGCCGGGATGACTGATCGCCTTGCAAAGAGCTAAATCGCAGCTGCCTAGCGGCGATTTGTTCTTTTGTTTGTTTGTTCGTTTGTTCTTCGTTCATGGCCCTCACCCCCTGCCCCGAACCTCGGCGGGCTTCCGCCTCGGTTGCGACAGGCGAGGGGATTTTTGGTACTGCTTTGTTCGTTTGTTCCTTGGTTCCTTGGTTCTTCGCCCAGAGGGCGAGAAGGAATGGCGGTACTTTGTTCTTTTGTTCTTTGCTCTTGTCTAGGCCCTCACCCCTTGCCCTTCGGGCTTTCCCCTCTCCCGCTGCGGCAGGCGAGGGGAGCGGCGGTACTTGTTCTTTGCTCTTTGTTTGGTTCTTGGTTCTAGGTTCTTGGTTCTTCCGACACGCCGACGCACGGCAGCAGCACATGCATCGTGGTGCCGCGCCCGCCGTGGATTGCCGCGTCGGCCCAGATGCGCCCGCCGTGCAGCTCGACGATATGATGCGCGATGTACAGGCCAATGCCGGTGCCTTTGAAGCCCTGCTCGACGGCCTCGTGCGTGCGGTAGAAGCGCTCAAAAATATGCTTGCGCTCCTCGGGCGGAATGCCGATGCCGTGATCCGTGACCATGATCTCGACCCAGCGCCGGGCATCGCCGGGCACTGAAGCCGGTTGCACGCTGACCGTGATGTCTTCGCCGTCGGGCGAGTACTTGAGCGCGTTGCCGATCAGGTTGATTAGCACGCCCTCCATGCGGATGCGATCCCACGTCACCTCGATCGGCGTGTCGCGTATTTCAGTCAGCAGATTGCGCTTGCGCCGCGCCAGATCGAACTCGAAATGCTTAACAACGCTCATGATCAGCTGATCGATGATGAAGGTATCGAGGTCCAGCCACATGCGGCCACCTTGCAGCCGCGACATATCCAGCAGCGCGTCCATGAGATAGGCCAGCTCGTCGCTACGGGCGTTGATCATCGCCAGCTGCTGCAACAGCCGGGGCTCGTCCAGCTTGCGGCAGAGCCGGGTCGCGATCTGGGCGTAGCCTTTGATGGCCGTGACGGGCGTTTTCAGATCATGGGCGGCGGCGGCGACAAACTCGTCTTTCAGCCGGTTCATCTCCTGGATGTCGGTGACATCGGTGTAGACCTCGATCGAGCCGAGCGGCACGTCGTTGAGGTCGTAGACCAGGTCGGCGTAGCGGCGCAGCAGACAGCGCGACGGGCCGTTTTCGACTTCCCACAGCTGATCGCCGAAGGGCTCGCTCTGCTGTCTGGCCGGCACCAGATTTGGGGGAATCACTGCCCGACGCGGCTGTCCGGGCCAGCGGCTCACATCGGCCTTGAGCAAGACGCCGAGCCGCGTGTTGGCGTAGCGTACGATGCCTTCCTGATCCACCAGCAGCACGCCGCTGTCGATACCGTCGAGCACCGCCTGAAGCCGTCCGCTGGTCTGAAGCAGCGCGTCATACAGCCGCGCGTTCTCGACCGTCGGCCCCAGCAAGTTGCCGATCGTCTGCAACAGATCCAGCTCATCGGAGCCCGCCGCCCGGTAGCGATCCGTGACCACGTAGAGCCAGCCGACCAGCTGATTCTCGCTGACCAGCGGCGTGGCCAGGACGCTGAGCAGGATTCCGGCCGGTCGCTCCAGATCGAAGGACTGAATACCGACCTCGTCGGCGTCGCCGCTGACCACCGTAAGCCGGCCCTGATGCACCTTGTTGTTCCAGAAGGCGGCGAAAGGCTGTGGATTTGCCAGCCGCGCCACGAACTCGGCCGCAAAGCCCTTGTGCGCCGCAACCTTGATCTGGCCTGGCCTGAGCTGCGGCATCGTCTGTGTGCGATCGAGATCGACCGGCGTATCGGCCAGAAAGACCACGCCCGCCAGCATATCCATCTCCGACATTGCGACTTCCAGCGCCTGCTGAAGCAGATCCGCCAGCACGATCGAGCGCGAGGTAGCCGCGACAATCGAGAAGAGCGCGCGTAGCCGTCGATTCAGGTTGAGCAGCCGCTCGGTCGTGGCGATCACGCTGGTCATCGGGTTGCCGGCTAGCAGCAGACGCGATGAGGCGCCGTTGCTCCGTCCATGCGCTGGCAGCACCGTGACCTGATAGGCGATCAGCACGATCTCGCCGTCGCCGGTGTTCTGATTCAGCTCAAAGGCCGGGCTGATCTCGTGGGGTTGGGCTCGCGCGAGCAGCGCCTGCCCTTTATTGCGACTGCCGGCGTCCAGCAGATCCACAAACGAGGCGCCGATCAGCTGCTCAGGACGATACTTGAGGTGGGTGAGCGCCGCCTGATTAACATGCTGGACCGTTCCTGCCGCGTCGAGCACCAGCAGCAGATGTTGAGTCGCCTGCACCGCTGCCTGCGCAATCTCAGCAGGCCAGGCGGAGGGCGATACCGGCGCGGGGATGTTGTGGTTATTCATCAAGCGCTGCTACATCTTCGGGGTAAGCGCCCGGCTCTCGTTCCGGCGCGCCGTATCACGCGCATAGCGCGCAGTTGCCAGCTTGACGGCGGTCAGCGCATCAGGATGATGCTGGGTCGCGCCGACTTTGCGCCACAGCTCCTGGTCGCGGTCGAAGCAGCCGCCGCCGATCAGCACTTCGAGCCGGGGATTGGCCGCGCGCAGCTCCCCGATCAGCTCGCGCAGCTGAGTCTCGTGACGCTCGGCGCAGGCTGAGATCGCCACCAGATCGGCATCAAAGCGCATGACCAGGCGCGTCCAGTCCTGGTTGGGCACGTCAGCGCCCAGGTAGAGCACGCGCCAGCCCTGCTGGCGAAACACATCGGCCAGCATACGCAGGCCCAGCACATGGCGCTCACCGGCGACACAGCCCATCACCACACGTCCGGGCTCGCCGGCGGCCTGCTGCGCGCTGAACGATGGCGAGAGCTGGCCGATTAATCGCTCGGTGATCTCGGTCGCCAGATGCTCCTCGGCCACGCTCAGCTCGTTCTGCTCCCACAGCTCACCGATCGTTACCATGCTGGGCGCGAAAATCTTGAGATAGATCGCCGTCGAGTCGACGCCTGCCGACTGGGCGTCTGAGATCACGCCTTGCGCCACAGTTTCATCGCCGTTGCGCAGCGCGCTGGTGTAGCTGATCTCAGCCTGCTTGAGGTCGTAGGTCATCCGTCAACTCCTGACGACTCAAGTGTCGTCGCGATCAGCCCCAGCATGTGATCAAGATCGAAGGGCTTAGGCAAGAAGGTTACGTGCGGCATCTGCTGCCGTGGCCGCGCGCCGGCGCTGATCAAGATGATCGGCACGTCCAGCGTGTGATCCAGCTGGCGCAGCTCGCCGATCAGCGTGAGCCCGTCCATATACGGCATCATAATATCAATGATGACCAGATCGACGCGGAGCGTTTGCGCCAGCGACAGCCCATCGCGGCCATTGTAGGCCAGATGGACGGTATAGCCCTCGATCTCCAGAGCACTGGCGAGCATGTCTGCTACATAGTCCTCATCATCGATCACCAGCACCGTCGGTGTGCGCTGGCGCTCTATGTGCTCCGCCGCAGCCACTAATTGCGCTCCCCTGGACCATTGCCCAGCGGCGGCTCGACGATCACCTGCGGCATGCCGGTCATCAGCCCCGACAGATTCTCGAAGCGGTCGCCGATCTGCATTCGGCCGTCGTCGATCACCAGCTCGCGCAGCCGCTTGTCGTGGTTGCTGCCGCGATTCTTGAGCACGGTGATCGCCCGCTTGATCTCGGCGCGCAGCTCGATGTAGCGCAGCAGCACGATGTTGTCGACGATATACGACAGGCCACGGCTGGCGATCGTAAGCTCGGTGCCGAAGATCTGCGCGATCTCGCGCGTCATCACCGTGGTGACCTCATTTTCCCGCAAGAAGCCGACCAGCGAGGCCAGAAAATCGTCAAAGCGCTCGGGATCGCGCACCGCCGACTCAAGCTCGGCCACGCTGTCGATCACCACGCGCTTGACCTTGCGGGTGGTGACCGCCTCGCGGATTAGATCGGCCGCCGCATCCAGGTTCAGCTCGACAGGCGATAAGCCCAGCACTTCCGTCATGCCGCCCTCGCGACCCAGCGATTCGTCGATGCCGAAGTGCCTGGCCCGAAACTGGAGCTGCTCGCGATTTTCCTGGAACGAGATCATCAGGCCGCGCTCGCCGATCTGCGCGCCCGCCGCCAGGAAGTGCAGCGACAGCAGCGTTTTGCCGGTGCCGGGCGAGCCGACGATCAGGGTGCTGCTTGAGCGGATCAGGCCGCCGTAGAGCATGCTGTCAAGCTCCTGAATGCCGGTCGAGATGCGCTCCTCGGTGGCCCGGTAGGTCGGCGCGTGGGTCAGCGCCTCCTGCCGTGGATACACACGCACGCCGGCGTCGTTGATCTCGAAGCTGTGCTCGCCGCCCAGGTAGCGCACGCCGCGCATCTTGCCGATATGGAAGGTGCGCTTCTCGGCCATACCGTCGGTGCTGTGCATCAAGTTGATGATGCCGTCGGCAACCGCAAACTCAGGCTCGGTCTGGATCTCAACCGGCGTGTACTCACCGACCAGAATGCTGGTACAGCCCAGGATCGACAGCTGGGCTGCCGCGTCGAAGATCGCGCCACGTGAGCGCACGCTGACCTCCAGCACGTGTTTCAGGCCGCGAAAGCTATCGATGATCACCAGATCGGCTTTTTCGCTACGCACCGTGTCGACGATAAAATCCAGCGTTTCTTTAAAACCTTTGTTACGGACCTGACTCGTCACATTATAGATCTGGATGCGCTCGCCGATCTGATCCGGCTCATAGAACGCGAAGCTGCGAATATGCTCCACGATCTTGGCGTGCGGCTCCGAAACATTGGTAAAGTAAATCGCCCGCAGACCAGCTTTGGCCGCAGTAAAAGAAATTTGTTGGGCCAGAATGGTCTTGCCCGCGCCGGGTGGGCCGGTCAAGACATACAGCGAGTCGCGAGGGATACCGCCGCCCAGGACCAGATCGATCGCAGGGTGGCCCGCGCTGAGCTTGCCTCGTGGCGCCGTTTGATCCGAGGCATTTGCGGCGCGGCTCCGGCGGTTGGATGGCTGTTCTACGTCTTTCGGCTGCCGATCAGCCATGCCCTACTCCTTTAGTGCAAGTCATTCCGATACCCCGCTGGGGTATGTCCATCGTACTGCTCAATCAGTCGTTCTATATGCTCAAGGTCGAATGGCTTGTGGATGAAGTGGTCCGCGATCCCTTCGGTATTGGGCCGCGTAGCTGCGCTCATCAACACAATCGGCACGCGCTGAAATCGAGGATGCTTCTTAACGGCTTGCGCCAGGGCAATTCCATTCATTTGCGGCATCATCACATCAGATATGATCAGCAACGGGGGATCAGATTCTGCTTCCAAGGCCGCGAGCGCTTCCCGCCCATTGGTGGCTATAACAGCTCGATACCCTAAGTCCTCGATCAGCGACGCGACCATTTCTAAGAGCACATCTTCATCATCGACGACCATCACAGATGTCATCGTGTTTTACCCTACATTACGCGAAAAAATAACTGGATAGCTGAATAGCAATTAGAGTGCCAGTCAGGATAGCATGACCTCCCCGGAAGAGCAATCAGCCGACCTTCGCATTATAGCTAGAAATAGTCATGTGCAAGAGTTGAACAAAAGATGTGCAAGAGTATTGTACATCTGCTGCACAATTCGTCAACCGTTTTAGCAGATTTGGAAAATTGCAGGGAGATCAGCCGGCTTGGCGGTCTCCCTGATCGCTTCGGCTGCGGGCGCCGCCTCAAAACAGCGCGCTGGCAAGCTGGCGCCGGTAGCGGCTGACCAGCGGATGCTGATCGCCCAGCGCGGTGAAGAGCGCCAGCATCATGCGGCGTGCCCCGTCGTCGGCAAAGGCGCGGTCGCGCTGCACGATCGCCAGGAGCTGCGCCAGCGCGGGCTCCCACTCCTGCTGTTTGATCAGCAGCGCTGCCAGCGTCCAGCGCGCGGCAATATCGCTCGGATCGCGCTCGACCTGCTGCTGCGCTTCCGCTACCGTACCTTGAGCGCCGCTTAAAAACTCGGCGGGCGTTAGCAATGCTTGAGCGGCTGGATACTCCGGCGCTCCGCTGCGAATCTGTTGCAGCACCTCCATCGCCTCGGGATCGCCCTGAAGCGCCAGCAACCGGCCCAGGCCCAGCAGACTCGGCCCGTGCGCCGGATCGATACGCAGCGCCGCGCGGTAGCTCTCGGCTGCGGCGGCCGGGTCGGTCTGCTCCTGCTGCTGGGCCTGCGCGACCAGCTGATCGATCTCGGATGGGATCAGCTTTTTGAGCCAGGCCCGCACCTGACTTTCCGGCAGCGCGCCGGTAAACTCGTCGACGATCTTGCCGTTGCGGAAGGCTTTGACGGCGGGTATGCCCTGGATGCCGAACTGCTGCGCCAGGCGCTGGTTGTGATCGGTGTCGACCTTGGCGAGGATAAACGCGCCCTTCATCTCCGCCGCCAGCCGCTCCAGGACCGGACCCAGCACGCGGCAGGGACCGCACCAGGTCGCCCAAAAATCCACCACCACCGGCACCTCTGCGGAGCGCTGAAGCACCGCCTGCGCAAAATCGCGCTCGCTCACATCGATCACGTTTAAGGCTGTTGTGGCCATCGCTCCTCCACCGTAGCAGGTACAATTTCTCGATCGGCTCTTGGTCTGAGGGTATTATAGCGTGGCACGGGCCGTGATTGAGCAGAGCTACATACGGAGAGATGAGGTTAACCGTGGCGGATAAGACCAAAGGTTTGTTGAAAGGACCGAAGTTCAACGGGCGGCACACGACGCTGATTGCAGCCGCGATTCCTGTGGTGGAAATGCTGCGCGACGACGATCGGGTGACCAAGATCATCATCGGCGTGATCACGTCGCGTCACGGCAAGACGACCAACATCAAGGCAGTGCCGATCGACGCCGGGCTGCGCATCACGATCGCCGCGCCGCGCAATGTGCAGGAGCTGTACGCCTACACGTCTGATCCTGAGGGCGTACGGGCCGCGCTGGCAGCTCTAAGCCCGTAGCTGAGCCATATACTACAGTCTTTATGGAGCAATGAGCGGACATGCTGGATGGCGAATCGCATCCCGCCGACTCAGATTCCGGCGCTCCTCGATCACGCGTGGCGCGAGCAAAATCAGGACACGATCAAGCAGATACCAGCTCGAATGCTGACAGGCGCTCGTGTCTGCTTGGTTACGGCTCTTGTGCCACGATCGCAATGCGAAATGAGCTTTGCACAAATGGATACACATCGGTCTCGGTGAGCAAATCACTGTAAGGATCAATTAAGTAGACCATCTGCAGCTGATGCACGCCGGCCTCGTCGGGCAGAGCAATGTCTGCGTTAATGACGGCTTCCTCGTCAGCCTCAAGGCGCAATGCAAGCACATCCTGCCCATTCACCGGCACTTGATGATAATTAAGAAATGGTACGATAGCATGCACGCCGGCTTTTGCCTCATGGTTGGCAGTCACAACCATTTGCAGCGGGTAAGGCTGTCCAAGGCTAACAGTATCTGTGTACACCAAGTTGCGTTCTGGTGGCGACACGATAGCGGTACTGTCAGCCGGACGTTGCACAAACATAATATGCAGGCTGAGTTGTCCTTTGGGTGAAGGGATTGCGCCGATGTCGGCAACATCCAGTACGCGTGTGGGTGCATCGCTATCGCCTACGACTACTGTTGTTCTGCGTGAGAAAGCTTTGCCATATGTGTCATTTCGGTCGCGAATACTGAGTGACAGGTTAAACGGGTCTTCAAACGCGACCACATACAGATCATGACGCCCCGGCTCGGCGATAGTAAGGCGCAGCGGGATATTTACTTCGCTATGTGCTGGAATCGTCACCAGATGCAGCAGTCCGTCCTGATTGTCGAGGGTGAATGAAACTTGACGGTAATCAAGAACAGTGGTCAGCAAGATCGTTTTTGGCGCTTCCGTATTATTCAAGAGCACCAGAAAAGGATTGAAACTGGTGGTCGAGGTCAAGCGAAACTCTGCATTCTGAGGTCGTTGATCTGCTGCCAGCTGCAGGTCTTCTGGTTTGACATATCCCAGGCCGCGTTGTCCTTGTACCCCTTGGGGCACAGGATTAGTAACAACTTCGGGCGAGAGTGATTGATGCACAACCACATCCCGCATCGCTGAGGGTGGAAGTACAGGTGTGACAGCCTGCGCCGTTGATGTTGTCTGCGTCGTAGCTGCTGTGCCTGGCGCAGTGGGTGAGACTGTGCAGCCGGTGGCACCGACGAGGACGATGAGGATAATGCCCCATAAAATTGTAGCTCGGTTCATCATGATCAATATACTAGAGCAATAAGAATTGCCCTGTCGGTACATCGACAGGGCAGTTTACTAGCGCAACAATCTATCGTACCGTTGTGTCCCAGGTAAACAACTCCGAGTCAATATACCCGGACTTGTGAAAGAAGTGTCGCGAACGGCCAGTAAATGTTCCTGATCCAGTCGTTGCTGTTGTATACGTCGAGCAGTAGGCCGCAGTTCGCACGCTTTTAATGTCAAGACAATCGTCTTGGACTGCGCCTTGCGGACTTTCTAGTGTACCGTCAACCTGAATCGAATTTTCGGAGAGTTCAGAGCGACTTGAATGATCCGAGCCTGGACCGCCAAATTGGATGTATGCATCAGTATTCCCGTATCGTGTGGCCTGAATACCAACGCCACCTTTGGATCGATCAGTGCTCACGGCATCGCGGTCGACGCGTTGGGTATCGATCTGTGCGATTGAGCCAGGTTGAAACACTTTGTATCCGTTCTCGCCGACAGATAGATCTTGGCGTAAGGCCGGCCCAAGGTCGGGGCGAACTTCACGGGTTTGATTAACTCGTGCGTTTGGTGGGTTTGAGTGAGATAGTGGTTGAGCAGAGGCGATCCCCAAGCTCGATCCGATCAGCACGGTGCCGACAACTACAGAACGAATCACCAATTCCAGATGCGGACACATACAGGTTTCCTCCCTGTTTGGTTGAGGCTACGATGGCACTACGTTTCTCAAACGGATAGGATCATGAGCAAAAATAGTTCGCGTGGAAATGATTAAGTTGGGGGATTGGAAACCTGGGGGATTTCCGGAGTGTAGTACAGGTGTGTTTTTGTGTCAAATCGATCGGCGAGACTGCCTCAACGTTCAAAACGATCTACTCCATGCATGAGAGCCGGCACACTGACAACAGTGTGCAGTAGAGAATCGTCAGCTTTGGCACTATTACGGTGAAAGCTGGTGATCGTGTGAGGGATTGTGGCAGGCAAGAGCTATCGTCGGATCGCTCTTGAACTTCATCTCACGGAGGACACGATCGCGCAGGACGGCGAGCGCATCCGGGAGCAGCTCGGCGCCCACCATCGAGCGCATTTGATCGCGATTGCCGAAGACCAGAGGCTAATCTGAGCAGGCGCTGCGTTGTCAATCGGCTGCTTACTGATCGGGTGTGTGGTCTATTGCCATGTGTGGGCGTCGCGTTTATGCTGTAGATTATGAGCGAATCTCGTGATGCATCTCACGCTACAGGCGCATCGATGCTCCGCAATCGCTGGTTTCGTCGATTGATGAAGGGACTCCTGATCCTGCTGGTAGGCTTCCTCTACGTGCGCTGGGCCAACAATGTGCAGCCGCTGCGCGGGCCATCGGATGGGTATCGCTACGCACACTGGCTGTTCACCCCAGCTCTGTTTTTGTTCTTCCTGGCTGGGCTCGTGTGGTTTGTGGCTAGCTGTAATGCTTTTGTGAGCACCTTACCGCGTCGATGCAGGAGTAGACATGCTCAGCCGATTCTACGACCCAGCCGCCGCAGCCCGCACATCGTCGAGCAAACCGGTGTCATTCGACGCCAGCAGATCCAGCAGCCGCAACGTTCGTGCGACGATGCCGGCGTCACGGTTGATCGCTCGGGCTGCGTGAAAAGCCGCGATCGCCTCGGGGACGTGCTGCGCGCCGTCGATCAGAGCCAGCCCCGACAGTGATAGCGCTTTGGCGTCGAGCGCCTTGAACAGCTCCGGTGTGTGGTCAAGCAGCGCGCCGGCCTCGCCAATCGCCGCCGTGAATCGATCGCGGGCTGATTCATGATCGTCATGCATTAGTGCCAGGCCCAGCAGCACCAGCACGTTGTAGGTATGCTCCGGCGATCGATGGAGCAGCGCGGCCTCGGCGGCTGCCAGCGCTCCCGATCGATCGCCGCTCAGGAGCAGCGCCAGGGCCAGGAAGCGGCTGCTGAAGCTGGCCAGACGCGGGCTGGCGATCTCCTCCGCGATCTGGGCGCTCCGGCGCGTGAGCTGCGCGGCATCCGTGTAGCGCTCCTCGTCGATCAAGATGATCGCCTGGTTGACAAGCGTGGTCCCTTCGCTGGCACGCGCACCCACCGATCGTGCCGCAGCCTGCGCCTGATGGAGATAGTCCAGCGCTTTGGCCGATTGCCCGAGATCACCATAGCACAGGCCGAGATTGCCCAGGATCACGCTCTCGCTGCCTTTGTCGCCAAGCCTGCGCGCAATCCCCAGCGCTTGCTCGTCATAATCGAGCGCCTGCTCCGTCGCGCCGATCTCTTTGGCGCAGAGTCCCAGCCCCAGCAGCCGCGACTGCGTGGCGTACTGATCTTTGGTCTCGCGGGCGATGCCGAGCGCGGGCTTGAGCTGCTCCATCGCCTTGACAGGCTGGCCCAGCAGCAGCCAGTACTGGCCGAGATTGCCCAGGCTGATCCCCTCGCCGGCGCGGTCGTCGTGCTCACGGGCCAGCGCCAGCGATCGCTGGTGGTAGCGCAGCGCCGCCTCGTGCTCGCCCAGACTTTGATGCGCCGCCGCCAGCTGATCGGTCGTGAGCAGCGCCAGCCGGTAGTCGTCGAGCTTGCCCTGTAG
>DASWTQ010000785.1:0-14578 GCA_036402055.1 Herpetosiphonaceae bacterium | reverse complement strand
TGGCGGCACAGGGCGCCGGCTCAGATGCCTCGCTTCTCAGTCTGGCCGCGTATGCTGAAGCGACCCGCTGGGCCGAAGCTATGCAGACGCCCACAGCGCAGAGCGACGCCGATCTGTATGAAGCAGGTGAGCTATGACCGTTATCGAACTGCTGAACCACCTCCGCCAATTAAACATCGAGCTCTGGGTGGAGGATGATCGCCTGCGCTTTCGTGCGCCGCCCGGCGTGCTCACGCCCGATCTCCGCGCGATGCTTGCCGAGCACAAGGCCCAGGTCATTGCGTTTCTCAAGCTGGTGCAGGACTCCGCTCAGCAGAGCGGGCCGATCCCGCTCTCGTTCGCCCAGAAGCGACTCTGGTTTCTGGATCAGCTCCATCCGAACAGCACCGCCTATACCGTCCCGATGGTCGCACGCCTCACGGGAATGCTCGATGTCGCGGCGCTGCGCCAAAGTCTCGACGAGATCGTCCGCCGCCACGCGGTGTTACGCACAACCTTTGCCCTGGTGGACGGGCAGCCGGCACAGATTATCGCGTCAGCCGAATCGGAAGCGAGCCGGATGCCGCTCGCGCAGATCGATCTTTCGGATGTGCCCACGGCCGAGCAGGATGCTGCGGTCCAGGACCACGTGCATCAAGCATTCCAGGAGCCATTTGACCTCCAGCGTGGACCGCTGGTGCGGGCGATCCTGATCCGCTTGAATCCGGCCGAGCATGTGGTGATCCTGATGATTCACCACATTATCTTCGATGCCTGGTCACAGCAGGTCTTCCTGGGTGAGCTGACCACGCTCTACTTCCATTTTAGTCAGTCTGATGCCAGGAGCCGCGCCGCGCCCCTGCCGGAGCTTCCACTTCAATACGCAGACTACGCGCGCTGGCAACATCGCTGGCTTCAGGAAGCGGGATTAGAACAGCAGATGGGCTACTGGCAGCAGCAGCTCAACGATCTGCCCGTGCTCCAGCTCATGACGGATCACCCACGTTCTGCGAGTGGCGGCTTTGAGGGGAGGCACTACGATTTTGATCTGCCTGAAGAATGCACGGCGGCGCTTCACGAGTTGAGCCAGCGTGAGGGCTGTACCCTCTTTATGACGCTCCTGGCGGCGTGGCAGGTGCTGCTCGCCCGCTATACAGCTCAAAGCGATATTGTGGTTGGCACGCCGATCGCGAATCGGACCCAGGCTGAGTCGCAGAAGCTGATTGGCTTCTTCGTGAACACGCTCGTTCTGCGCACCGATCTGGGTGGCCAGCCCTCATTCCGCCAGGCGCTGCACCGCGTTCGTGACGTGTGTCTCCAGGCGTATGCGCATCAGGATGTTCCCTTCGACAAGCTGGTTGAAGCGTTCGAAACCGGGCGCGATGTGGGTCGTAACCCGCTCTTCCAGGTGATGTTTGCCTACCACCATCGACCGCCGGCGCCCCCGGCCTTGCCCAACCTTAAGCTCACCATGGAGCCGGTTCAGATTGAGCTGGTGAAGTTCGATCTTAATCTGACGTTTATGGAAACACCAGCCGGCCTGGCTGGTACTCTCAAATATCGGACCGATCTTTTCGAGGAAAGCACGATCGCGCGGATGGCCGGTCATCTTCAAGTCCTCCTCCAGGCCATCGCCAGCGATCCTGATGCATGGATCGCTGACCTGCCCCTTGTAACCGCCGACGAGCACCAGGCACTGCTGCGCCGCGCTCAGGCGACAGAGTCCTACTCGTTCGGGGCCGGACTGCATCAGGTGTTTGAGCAGCAGGCATCCCGTACCCCGGATGCAGTCGCCGTGACCTGCGAGCAGGTGCGGTTAACCTATGCTGAGCTTGACCTGCGGGCCAATCAGCTCGCCAACCATCTTCAGGCGCATGGCGTAGGGCCAGAGGTTTGTGTTGGCCTGTTCGTAGAGCGGTCGCTCGACCTGATCGTGGGGCTGCTCGGCGTCCTCAAGGCCGGCGGCGCGTATGTCCCACTCGATCCCGCGCAGCCGCCCGATCGTGTGGCCTTTATGCTGCGTGACGCGGGCGTCGCCGTGCTGCTCACCCAGGAGCCGCTCGCGTCACGCCTGTCCACGCTCCCGATCCCTCGGGTTTACCTGGATACCGATGCCCAGCGGATCGCGCAGTATGCCACCACGGCCCCTGCCACCTCAGCGCTGCCGGACCATCCTGCCTATGTGATCTACACGTCGGGATCAACCGGAACGCCCAAAGGCGTGCCTGTCACCCACGCGAACGTGCTCCGGCTCTTTGCCGCTACCCAGAGCTGGTTTCATTTCGATGCGCGTGATGTGTGGACGCTTTTCCATTCGCCGGCCTTCGACTTTTCGGTCTGGGAGATCTGGGGCGCGCTGCTGTATGGCGGTACGCTGGTCATCGTCCCCTACTATATTAGCCGGTCGCCTGACGCGTTCTACACGCTGCTGCTGGAAGAAGGCGTCACTGTTCTGAACCAGACGCCCTCGGCCTTTCGCCAGCTGATCCAGGCGGACGCCGCCCACGGCGAGTCAGCGCTGGCACTGCGCTATGTGATCTTCGGCGGCGAAGCGCTCCAGCTCCGGGATCTCCAGCCCTGGTTCGCCCGGCACGGCGACCAGCGACCGCAGCTCGTCAATATGTACGGCATTACCGAGACCACCGTGCATGTGACGTATCGTCCACTTACGCTAGCGGATCTTCAGCAGCCAGCCAGCGTGATCGGCAGCCCGATCCCGGATCTAGATCTGTATCTGCTGGACCAGCATCTCCAGCCGGTGCCGCTGGGAGTGCCGGGCGAGATCTTTGTTGGCGGAGCGGGTCTTGCACGCGGCTATCTCGATCGTCCAGCTTTGACCGCCGAACGATTCGTGCCGCATCCCTGGAGCAGGACAGCCGGGGCGCGTTTGTATCGATCGGGCGATCGTGCTCGCTATGGGGCGAACGGCGAGCTGGAGTACCTGGACCGGATCGATCAGCAGGTCAAGATTCGTGGTTTCCGCATCGAGCTGGGCGAGATCGAGGCCGTGCTGGCGCGTCACCCCGATGTGCGCGAAGGCGTTGTGCTTGCGCGCGAAGATACGCCGGGAGATCAACGCCTGGTCGCCTATATCGTCCCGGCTCCAGCAGCGCGCCCGAGCGTCGACGATCTGCGTACGTTCCTGGGAGTCTCCCTGCCGGAGTATATGATCCCAGCGGCCTTTGTGACGCTTGAGCGGCTGCCGCTCACCGTGAATGGCAAGCTCGACCGTAAAGCGCTGCCGAGTGCAGATCATGCCCGACCGGAGCTGGACGAGACATACACCGCGCCGCGCTCACCGCTTGAGCGATGCCTGGTGGAACTCTGGCAGGAGGTGCTGGGCATCCCGACGATCGGCGTGCATGACAACTTTTTCGCGCTGGGCGGGAATTCGATTCAAGCCGCCGTACTCGTGAACCAGCTTCAGGGCATCCTTCAGGAGATCATCTATGTTGTGGCGATCTTCGATGCGCCCACGATTGCCGAGCTAGCGACCTATCTTGCCAGCCGCTACCCCCAGAGCGTCGCGCGGATTGGAGGCGTCGATCCGCAATCCGAGGAGCAAGCCGCCGCTGAGGTGGGGACGCCGCCACGCGCCACGCCGATCGGGCCGGCAGAGATCGCGCGGTTCCTGCAACACATCACGCCCCTGCCGCCTCGGGTAGGCTCTCCCACCTCGAAGAATCCTCCGGCGGTCTTTATTCTCTCACCACCGCGCTCCGGCTCGACGCTGCTGCGTGTGATGCTGGCGGGGCATCCTGGACTCTTCGCGCCGCCCGAGCTGGAGCTGCTCTCGTTCAATACCCTGGCGGAGCGGAAAGCGGCGTTTACCGGCCGCGATCGCTTCTGGCTGGAAGGCACGATCCGCGCGCTGATGGCGATCCGCGCGTGCGATGCTGCCACGGCAGAGCAGATGATGGCGGAGTTCGAGGAGCAGGATCTGACGGTGCATGCCTTCTATCGCCGGCTCCAGATGTGGCTCGGCGACCGGCTGCTGGTCGACAAAACGCCGTCCTATGCGCTGGACCCCACGATCCTTCGACGGGCCGAGGAAGATTTTACGGAGGCTCGCTACATTCATCTGCTGCGCCATCCCTATGGCATGATCCGCTCGTTCGAAGAGGCTAAGCTGGACCAGATCTTCTTCCGGCAAGCCCACGGCTTCACGACCCGCGAGCTGGCAGAGCTGATCTGGCTGATGAGCCACCAGAATATTCTGGACTTCTTCAAGCAGATCCCGGCGGAACGGCAGCACACGGTATCGTTCGAGGCGCTGGTGCGCCAGCCGGGGGATACCATGCAGCAGCTCTGTGCCTTTCTCGGCCTCGATTTCGATCCCGCGATGCTCCAGCCCTATAGCGATTCTCAGCAGCGCATGACCGATGGTCCATATGCCGCCAGCCGGATGCTGGGCGATGTAAAGTTCCATGAACACCAGAGGATCAATGCGGCAACCGGCGAGCGCTGGAGGGATAGCTATCCCGAGGACGATCTCGGTGAACTGAGCTGGCAGATGGCCGAGCAGCTGGGCTATGCGCGTCCGCAGGCACCCGCGCCGGTCGCTCAGTCCGCGCCGGTGTGGACGACGATCCAGCCCCAGCCAAGAGCTGGCAGCGATATATTTCCTTGCTCCTTTGCCCAGCAGCGCCTGTGGTTTATCGATCAGCTCGCACCCAACAGCCCGGCCTATAATATCTTTGTCGCGCTGCGCCTGAGCGGCTACCTCGACCAGCGCGCGCTGCAACGCAGCCTTGATACGTTGGTGGAGCGACACGAGTCCTTACGCACGGTATTCGCCGCGCAGGACGGCACGCCCGTTCAGATCATCAGCCCGCCGGAGCCGGTCATAATCAGGATCATCGATCTGCGCGACCAGCCGCCCACGCAGATCGATGCCATAGCGCGACAGTTCGCAACCGAGGAGGCCCAATCGCCCTTTGATCTGGCCCGAGGGCCGCTCCTGCGTGTGCTGCTGCTTCAGCTTGCGCAGGATAGCTCCGTGCTGGCGCTCAATATTCACCACATTGTTTCGGATGGCTGGTCGCAGCGCGTGCTGATCCAGGAGGTGACAAGCCTGTACGCCGCCTACAGCAGCGACTCGATCGCGGTGGATGTGCTGCCGCCCTTGCCGATCCAGTATGCCGACTACGCAGTCTGGCAGCGGCAGTGGCTACAGGGAGAAGACCTGGCAGCACAGCTGGCCTACTGGCGGCGGCAGCTCGCGGATCTGCCCATCCTCGGCCTGCCGACTGATTATCCGCGACCAGCGATCCAGACGACCAGCGGACAGCATTATAGCGTCAGCCTTCCCAAGGAGCTGCGCCAGGAGCTGGAAGCGCTGAGCCGACGCGAGGGCGTCACACTCTTTGTGGTGCTGCTGGCAGCTTTCCAGATCCTGCTGATGCGCTACTCCGGGCAGGACGATGTTGTCGTGGGAACGCCGGTGGCCGGACGCAACCGGGCCGAGCTGGAAGCGCTGATCGGCTTTTTCGTCAACACGCTCGTGGTTCGCACCGACGTGTCGGGCAACCCAACATTCCGCGAGGTGTTGCAGCGGGCGCGACAGGTTATGTCCGAGGCCCAGGCGCACCAGGATGTTCCCTTCGAGTACCTGGTCGAGACGATCGCGCCGGCTCGTGAGCTGAATCGCCACCCACTTTTCCAGGTGCTGTTTACGTTGCAGAATATGCCGTTCCCTCAGACAGCATCTGCCGGCCTGACATGGAGCGCGCTGGACATCGGCAGCGCAACCGCGAAGTTTGACCTTTCTCTGGCCCTGATCGAAATGCCGCAGGGCTGGCAGGGCGTGTGGGAGTACAATACCTCCCTGTTCGCGCCGGAAACCATTGCTCGCATGTCGGCGCACCTGACGACGCTGCTCCACAGTATTGTCGCCGATCCCAACCAGCGCGTGGGGTCGCTGGAGCTGCTGACCGATGTCGAACGCCGCCAGATGTTGTTCGATTGGAATCGCTCTGAGGCCGATTATCCCCGCGACGCCGCCCTTCACCAGCTGATCGAGGCGCAGGTGGCGCGCACGCCTGCGACCACCGCGCTCGTTTTTGAAGGCGCGAGTCTGACGTACGCCGAGCTGAACGCCCGCGCGAATCAGCTTGCCCACTACCTCCGCGCTCAGGGCGCTGGCCCCGATGTGCTGGTCGCGCTGATGGTCGAGCGCGGCCTGGAGATGATCGTCGGTATGCTGGCGATCCTTAAGGCGGGCGGCGCGTACGTCCCGCTCGATCCGAACTATCCCGCCGACCGGCTCCAGTACATGTTGTCGCACAGCCAGGCGTCCGTGATCCTGACGCAAGCGGCGCTGGTGGCGAACCTGCCGGAGCACACGGCCCAGGTCTTCTGCCTCGACGCCGATTGGCACACGCTGGCCGATCAGCCCGTGACCAATCCGCCGCGCACGGTCCAGCCGGATCATCTAGCCTACATCATTTTCACCTCGGGCTCGACGGGCAGGCCGAAGGGCGTGATGGTCAAACAGCAAGGCGTGATCAATCTGGTGCATGGCCTGCGCGCCTACTTCGACGATCCGGCGGTGCAGATCACCGGCCTGATCACGTCGATCAGCTTCGACATCTCGGTCAACCAGATTTTCCCGACGCTGATCTTTGGCCGTACGCTGCACATCATCTCCGATCCGGTCAAGTTCAATAGCCACGCGCTGCTGCGCTATCTCCACGAGCACCAGATCCACCTGCTCGACGCGGTGCCGTCGTATATGCAGACGGTGCTGAGCGAGGTCGGGTCCGAGCAGTCGCCCAACGCCTTGCGCTACCTGCTGATCGGCGGCGAGAAGATCGAGCAGCGCTTGCTGCACTCCGTCTTTGGACAGCTCGGCACGACGGTCGCGATCGTCAATATCTACGGCCTGACCGAGATCAGCGACATCAATATCCTGGGCGTGATCAGCGCCGCCGACGTGGATCAACCGATCACGGTGGGCCGGCCGCTGCAAAACAATCGGATCTATATTCTGGGCCGGCACCAGCAGCCCGAGCCGGTCGGCAGCGCGGGCGAGGTCTGTGTCTCGGGCGAGAGTGTGTCACGCGGCTACTTGTTCCGTCCCGAGCTGACGGCCGAGCGGTTCGTACCCTGTCCCTTTGAAGACGGGCAAATCATGGTCCGCACCGGCGACCTGGGCCGCTGGCGCGCGGATGGGACGGTCGAGATTCTGGGCCGGATCGATCATCAAGTCAAGATCCGGGGCTTCCGTATCGAGCTGGGCGAGGTTGAAGCGGTGCTGGCAAAACATCCGGGCGTTGAGGCGGCGGTCGTCGTAGCTCGGACGGCTGAAGCACGAGACGCCGAGCTGGTTGCCTATGTCGTCGCGCAGCCGGGACAGACGATCACCAGCCATGAGCTGCTGGAGGTGCTCAGACAATCGATCCCGGCGTATATGCTGCCTTCCCGGATCACCATGCTTGAGTCGCTGCCGACTACCGCGAACGGCAAAGTGGATCGAACGGCGCTCTCCCAGCTCGACAAGGGAGAGCCTGCGCGCGACACTCCGTTCGTTGCACCCCGAACTATGAGCGAGTGGCGCATGGCGCAGTTGTGGGAAGCTGTGCTTGCCAGGCAGCCGATCGGCGTCACAGATAACTTTTTTGAGCTTGGCGGACATTCACTCCTCAGTGTTCGTTTGCTGACGATGATTCAGCAGGAGTTCCACGTCAGTCTTCCGCTGATGACGCTCTTCCAGGCGCCAACCATCGAGCGACTCGTCGCGGTCCTACACCATGATCGATCCTCCCAATCGTGGTCACCACTGGTTCCCCTGCAACCGGCCGGGGATCAGCGGCCCTTCTTCTGTATCCATCCGGTTGGAGGCGCGGTACTCTGCTACGTTGAGCTGGCGCGTCACCTCGGCACCAGCCGCCCGATCTATGGCCTACAGGCGCACGGCCTCGACGACGGTCAGGTTCCCTACGAGGACATTCCCACGATGGCTCGGAGCTATCTTGAGGCGATCCGAGCTGTTCAGCCTGAGGGACCATATCTCCTGGGCGGCTGGTCGCTTGGAGGTGTTATCGCATTCGAGATAGCGCGACAGCTCCTTCAGCAAGGGCAGCAGGTCGATCTGCTTGCGCTCATCGACAGCGCTGTCCCTGAGCCGGGTATGGCTGGCCCTGAAGATACGGCGCTCATGATCCAGTTCGCGCATGATCTTAGTCGTCTCTATGGTCGTGAGCTGGCGATAGCAGCAGATGAGCTTTGTGATCTTGCGCCGCATGAACAGCTCGAATACATCCTTGTCCAGGCACGACAGAACGCCGTGGTGCCGCCCGATATTGACCTCGACGATATTCGTCGCCTGGCAGCGGTGTACCAGGCGAATCGACGCGCCTTCCTGGGCTACAGCCCGGCGCCGCTCCCACTGCGGATCGCGCTGCTTCAGGCGGGCGATCGGCTCCGTGCGCAGCCACAGCGCGATCTTGCTCAGGGCTGGTCGACGCTCGCCGACGATGTTAGCACGCACATTGTCGCAGGCGACCACCATTCGATCATGCATCCGCCGTATGTCCAGGCGGTTGCCGATTGGCTCCATGAGCTGCTCGAAGTAGCGCACGTGAGCGAGGATGCGTAACGGCATCACCCATCGCCGCCAGAAGAGCCGGGAGCCACGGATCGCTTCACGTTCGAAACCCACGTGGAACAGATCCTGGCTCCCACCAGCCCGCGCACCCGCTATGGGCAGCTGCTCCCCTGCTGTTGATAGGCGTTCGCGACGAAGGTGGTGTTCATGGCGGCATCCAGGTTCACGGGCGCTTTCACGATCTTCAGATCAACCAGCATCGTTTGCTCGGCCTCCCATACGGCGCGATCGTTCCAGCCCAGGCAGGTTGCGCCCGCGCCATAGCGCAGCAGCTTGATCGTTTCCTGCGCCTCGAAGGTCAGCTGGTCGACGGTCAGTTCCCGGTTATACTCCGCCAGGAGCGTGACCGTTTCCTCGACATGCGTGACGGCATAGTCCCAGCCTTTGAGCGTGGCGTCGATAAAGGCCTGGGTGGTCTTGGGGTTCTCCGCCAGGAACGCCTCGGTCGTAAACAGACCGTCGCCGATCGTCGTCACGCCGAAGTCGCGCGCGACCAGCACTCGCACATCCGCGCCCTGCTTCCGGGCGACATGCGGCTGGTCGGTGACATAGATCGGCCACACATCGATGCGCCCGCTCAGGAACGGCTCGATATTGAACTCAAAGGGAACCTCGGTAATCTGGGCGCGATCGACGTCCGTAGTCGCCAGCATGCCCAGGTACTCGGTCTGTAACCCGCCCGGCGACACGGCGACTTTTTTGCCGACGAAGTCGCGCGGGCTGTGGATGCCTGAGTCGCTCTTGACCATGAAGCCGCCGGCACTGGCCTGGAAAAAGGTTGCCACTGAAACAATGGGGATGCCGCGCTCGCGCGCCAGGAGCACGGTATCGGGCGTTTCCACGCCGAAATCGTCGCTGCCACTGGCGACCAGCTGGACCGGCGCAATCTCCGGGCCGCCTGGATTGAGCGTGACATTGAGCCCGGCCTCGTCGTAGAAGCCCTTGACCTTGGCGACAATATAGCCGGCAAACTGATATTGCGGCACCCACAAGAGCCGTACCGAGATGGTCGTGGTTTCCAGGGATCGACCAGTGGTTGCGGCTGGTGCCTCAGGCGGGGTGCTACCACAGGCGCCGAGGATCGTTGTGGCCAGCAGCAGGCTCAGCAGCGAGATTGCTTGTCGGTGTCGCATAATTCCTCCTTTCTGGGAGCGTCACGCATCAGGACGCTGCCGTCTTCCGCGCAACGACCATAATCGATTGCGGAACCTCCAGAAATTGCTTGGCAATCGCATATTTCACGATGAACGCGTCAGGATAGCGCAGCTCTTCGAACGCGAGCAGCGTCAACCCGGCCGCCAGCGTCGTCTGGAGGTACGTCGTGAGCGTATAGTGATAATCAAAAAAGCCGCCGTCGACCTCTTCGCCATCCGGGCTTTTTAAGATAAAGCGATACCGGGCACCTTCGTGCAGATAGTGAAAGCCTTCAGCCTCAAACACGCGCCGGCAATCAAAGGCATCCTGGGCAATAAAGGCCGGGTGCGTGATGCAATAGAGCAGCCGTCCGCCTGGTTTTAAGACCCGCTGGATCTCGGAAAATGACTGTACGAGATCCGCCTTTGTGGGCGACATCATGAAGACCATGTTGGCGACGACGACGTCGACGGACCCATCCGCGAGCGGCGTCAAGCGGTTGTCGGGAGTTTCGTAATACTGCACGCGGGACGCGGGATCAGCCCCCTTCGCTGCGGCGATCATGGTTGGGGACATATCGACCCCAATCACCTGGCCGGCGCCCATGGCTTCCAGCTGCCGAGCATAGCGGCCATCGCCACAGCCATAATCCACAATCACCTGGCCGGCCAGTTCCCCGATCGCGTGCGTGAAGGTGGGAAAAATCACGTCGATGGCCTCGCCATCCTGCGCGGTGAGATAGTCTCGGACGGCCTGGTCCCAGAGTTCGTGCGCGGTTGTCATGGTTCCTCCGTATCGGGTCTTCAAGCATGTGGACATAGACGGGCTGTTCTGTGGGGCAGCCCATACCCCTGACGTCGTGCGCGTGTGGCTCGCCGGCCCGATTGTGACGTCTTAGGTGGGCCGCTGCCAGAACACGAGCCAGCGCTCCAGGCCCAGCAGGACAAGATACAGGCCGATGCCCAGCAGCGAGGCCGCGCTGACGGCGGCGAAGGTCAGGTCGGTTTCCAGATAGTAGGTTGAGACAGTGATCAGATAGCCCAGCCCGGCAGCGGCGCCGGCAAACTCGCCGACGATCGCGCCGATAACAGACAGCGTGGCCCCAATCTTCAGCCCGGTAAACAGAAACGGCAAACACTGCGGCACCCGCAGGTTCCAGAAGAGCTGCCGGCGGTTGGCTCCGTAGGAGTGCAACAGATCGAGGGTTGCCTGGTCGTCCAGGCGCAGCCCGCGCGTGCTGTTCACCAGCACTGGGAAGAAGGTGAAGAGCGCCGCGATGGCGGCCCGTGGCAGCAGGCCGTTGCCAAACCAGAACACCAGCAGCGGCGCCAGGGCGACGATGGGCACGGTTTGTGAGACGACGGCCCAGGGATAGAGCGCGGCTTCGAGTGGGCGGGCATGCACAAACAGCACGGCCAGCAGGAACCCGCCCAGGCTGCCCGCGATGAAGCCGCTGACGCCCTCAAGGGCGGTGATACCCAGGTGATAGGCCAGCCGGCGCTCGGGATCGACGGCGCGGCTGAGCACCTGCGACGGCGTGGGGAGGATGTAGGCCGGAATGCCGAGCGCTGGCACGCCCCATTGGAGCACCGCCAGGCAGAGCAGAAACACGAGCGCGGCGGCACCGAAGCGCTGGAGCAGCGTCCACAGCCCACGCAGCCGCTGTTCCGGCGGCGTTCGGGACAGCGCGTTACTCATAACGGCCTCCCGCCTGCGTGAGCTGCGGGTCGCGCCGGTTGAACTGCCGACGCAGCCCGGCAACCGTGTGCAGAAAAGCATCCTGCTCCAGCAACGCCGCCGTGCGCGGTCGTGGCAGGGCGATCGGCACATCGGCGACGATGCGGCCCGGCTGGGTCGCCAAGACCAGCACGCGATCGGCCAGAAAAGCGGCCTCGGCCAGCGAGTGGGTCACGAACAGCACCGTCGCCTGTGTGGCCGACCAGATGCGCAGCAGCTCGACATTGAGTCGTTCGCGGGTGATCTCGTCCAAGGCGCCGAACGGCTCATCCAGCAACAGCACCGCCGGCTCAAACGCGAGCGCGCGGGCGAGGGCGACGCGCTGCTGCATCCCGCCCGAGAGCTGGGACGGGTAGCTATCCGCGAAGCGCGTGAGGCCGACGAGATCGAGAAACTGCGCAGCGGCAGCGTGGCGGCGTGGGGACGGCCAGCCAAACAGCCGCAGCGGCAGCTCAATATTCTGGCGCGCCGTGTACCAGGGCAGCAACACCGGCTGCTGAAAGACAAAGCTGACCCGGCGCGCCGCGCGGGCTTCGTCCGGGCTCGCGCCACCAATGGCGATGCGGCCCGCCGTGGGTGCGACGAGCCCACCGAGCGTGCGCAACAGGGTGCTCTTACCGCAGCCGCTGGGTCCGACCAGCGCGATGAACGTCCCGCCGTCGATCCGGCAGCTCAGATCCTGGAGGGCGACCACGGGCGCCGCACCAGCCAGGTAGCGCACGGTCAGGTGATCGATCGTGATCGCGACCGGGCCGCTCATCGATCACTCGTCGTGGATAGTCGCCGAGAGAAAGCCGTGCTGTGCATGGTTTGTGCCCTCCTGTTGCTGTGGTGCAGCGGGCTCGGTGACAGGTCCTCATGCTAAAGCCGCCTCACGCGGGGAACACACCGGGGAAGGTGTCCCATAGGCGCGGTCTGTCGGCTGCGGGTGTACGGTGCGTGCGTCGGGTACAGGCTGAACGCGCGGCAACGCATCTCTGTCGCACGGGGCATGGGAGCGCGTGCCAGCAGGGCTCCCAAAGCAGGTCGCCGCACGACGACCAGCTGATCGGTCGCGTGAGGGAACCTGTGGATCACGATCATATTGAGACACACCGTGCAGTTCAGGCAGAGCAGACAATCATCAACGGCTTAACGCTAGTGTAGCATACGCCGCAATGACAGGGTGACCGCGCACCACGTAGCGCGACACATCGAGCAGGGGAAAGGTGGATGGACGGCAGAGGCACATCAGAAGATGCTGGAAGTGCTAGCCCGCGCATTAGCCCATCGATTAAAAGGAGCGTGGGAGCCGTGCTATGCAGATTCCGGCTCGGTCGGCGGATGGGTCGGCTCTCCGCCGTAATCTTGCTCTCGATAGTTGTCCTCACTGCTCACGCCGGAGTCGTCGCGGTTGATCCTGTCGTCGCTTGCGCTGTCGGGCTGGCGCGGCGTAGCCTGTGGTTGCGTAGCCTGCCCATCGATCGTATCGCCGGTGACGAGTGGCAATGTGTGCGTATCTTGAGATGACATCAGCATCCTCCTCGCAGCTCTTCATCCTGAGATGGGCGCCGCTGCATAAACATCCTTCCGATCATGTAGTTCTGCTAGCAGCCTGGATGCCATCGCTGTTGCTTGCCCCTGAACGCGCACTACTGTTGTGTAGCAAAGAATTCGATCATGCTACAACTAATTGACATAAGTATAGAAAAATCACCAGCACCACCTGCGTCATGAGTGCGTGACGAGCGGGCTGGTGATCATTTATGTTCGTGATCCAACCGGTCTTGGCGCAGCGACAGAGCACCTGTGCCTCAGTGCTTGTTCAGAAACTCCCTGATCGCCTGTATGGTCTGCTCATAGCGCTCGCGATGGATATTGTGACCACTGCCGGCCATATGTGCGATCCTGCCTTGCTTTAACAGGATAACGGCTTCTTGCGCCACCGCTGGCGTCACGATAGCTCCAGCTTCGGGATCGCCCGTCACCAGCAGCACCGGGCACTCGATGCGCGCCAGGACATCGCGCCACGGGTAGCCCAGAAAGGATGCCAAATGCTGAGCTATCGCCGGATCAAACAGGGCTTTCGACTCGGCCCAGGGCGGCAGCTCGTCGGCATGCCACGTGGGGTTCATGGCTGCCGCAGTGGTGATCCGCTCTTCGGCTGACATCGCTCGGAAATCGGGGAATGCAAGCCTGGGCGGTGCGGGGCTTTGCTTTTGGCCGGTGCTAGCCTGATCCGCATCAGCGGCTCTCAGCGGCGGATCTTCCAGCACAGCCGCGCGAACAAGCTCAGGATAGTTCGCAGCCAGCGCTGCCGCAGTGATAGCGCCCATCGAATGGCCCCACACATAGGGGTTTTCCAGCGCCAGAGCCTTGATCACACCGGCGGCATCGTCGGCAAGCAGCGGGATCGAGAAGCCGGTCGCCAGATTGTCGGAGCGACCATGCCCACGCGCATCAGTCATGATGATGTCGTAGTCGTCGGCGAGATCGCGGGCAACACGTGCCCAGACCTGGCCGCTATCTGTGACTCCGTGCAGCAGCAGCAGAGCCGGCTTGCCGGCAGTTCCTGTGCGATGGTAATGAATGCGAATACCGTTGGCCGCGACGTCTGCTTCAACCCAGTTGCTCATGGCTCCTCGCTTTCCCACATACTTGTGCTCGTGAATAACTCATGACCCACGATTCTCCAGTCTGGAGATCCCTGTGTATCATAGCCCACCTTGACGACGGCTGCGCGTTGATCGATTGACAGGACATGCTATAGTGCCGTCATCATGCGGAGATGATGCCGATGCTTTCCCTTGATGATGTTTGCTCGATACTATCGCATATAACAACAACATATCGATCACTAGAAAATCCATATTTCTTCTTTGTAAATGAAATTGTAGCAAATCAGCCCTATAAAGCATTGCTCTCTCACATTCAGGAGATCTTTGATGTTGAGGAGGACACAGACCTGAATGTTGACGTTTCGTTTCAGTATGTGTTATCCCGAGATCAGAAATTGTGGAGTCTTCAGCTGTCTATGCTCGGTCCATATGCGGCGATCTGGCGAGTAGTTGGGTATGGGGAAGTCCTGGAAGTGATAGATCCCTCGACGCAACCATTATCTGCTGTGGAAGTGGAGCTTAT
>DASWTQ010000784.1:0-15247 GCA_036402055.1 Herpetosiphonaceae bacterium | reverse complement strand
CTGATCTCAGGCAGTAGCAAGGGCTCGATCTCGGACGCAGGCAGCGCGACGCTCAGCATCGATCCGTGCGGCACGCTCTGCATCAGCCGTCCACGCGTCGCGACCAGCAGCAGCGCGTCCTCCAGCGAGAAGACGCCGGCCAGCGTGGCCGCGACGTACTCGCCGATCGAGTGGCCGATCATCGCGGCCGGCTGCACGCCCCACGATTGCCAGAGCTGGGCCAGCGCGTACTCGATCACAAACAGCGCCGGCTGCGTAATCTGCGTCTGGGTCAGCTGCTCGGTCGCCTCGGCCTGCGCCTCGCCAGTGGGATACAAAATCGTGCGCAGATCCAACCCGAGGTGCGGCTTCAGCAGCTCGCAGCAGCGATCGACGGCCTCGCGAAAGACCGGCTCGTCGTCGTAGAGCGCGCGGCCCATGTCGATGTACTGCGCGCCCTGGCCCGGAAACAAAAACGCCACCGGCCGATCGCTGTAGCTGACCTGGCCGCTCAGCACACGATCCGACGAGTCGGCGGTCAGCGTGCGCAGCGCGTCGTTGCGATCCGAGCAGACCAGCGCCCGGCGATAGCTGAAGGGCTGCCGTCCAACCTGAAGCGTGTAGGCTACATCGGCGAGATTCAAGTCGGGATGCTGGCTCAGGTGCGCGGCCAGACGCTGGGTCGCGGCGTCGAGCGCGGTCTGCGTCTTGGCCGAGAGCGTGAGGATCTGCCAGGAGCGACCAGAATCGCCGGCATCGATCGCGGGCGGCTCTTCCAGGATCAGGTGCGCGTTGGTGCCGCCGATGCCGAAGGAGCTAACACCGGCCCGGCGCGGCGTTGGCCCGGCCCAATCGCGCAGCTGCGTGTTGACAAAGAACGGGCTGTTGGCAAAATCGATCGCGGGATTGGGCGACGTAAAATGCAGGCTGGGCGGAATCTGGCCGTGCTTGAGCACCAGAATCGACTTGATCAGCCCGGCGATGCCAGCCGCCGCGTCGAGGTGGCCGACGTTGCTTTTGACGGTACCCATCGCGCAGCTGCCCGGCTCGGCGATCTTGCCCTGAAAAACCTGGTTCAGCGCGGCGACCTCGATCGGATCGCCCAGCGGCGTGCCGGTGCCGTGCGCCTCGATATAGCCGATCGTCTCGGGCTCGACCTCGGACATCAGCTGCGCGGCGCGAATCACCTTGGCCTGACCGTCGATGCGCGGCGCGGTGTAGCCCGCTTTGGCGCCGCCGTCGTTGTTGATCGCGCTGCCCTTGATCACAGCGTGGATCGTATCGCCATCTTGGAGCGCATCTTCGAGCCGCTTGAGCACGATCAGGCCCACGCCGCTGCCGAAGACCGTTCCCTGCGCGCTGGCGTCGAAGGCGCGGCAGTGGCCGTCCGGCGACAAAATGCTGCCTTCCTGGTACCAGTAGCCGGTGCGCTGCGGCACGCTCACCGTGATGCCGCCGGCCAGCGCCATGTCGCACTCGCCGTTGAGCAGGCTCTGGCAGGCCAGATGCGCCGCGACCAGCGAGGTCGAGCAGGCGGTCTGCACGGTCAGGCTCGGTCCCTCAAGATTCAGCTTGTAGGAGACACGCGTGGTCAGAAAATCTTTATCGCTGTTGATGAGCATCTGGATATAGCCCATCGACTGCATGAGCTGCGCGTTGGGATACAGGTTATAGAGCAGGTAACTGTTGAGGCTGGTTCCCGCAAACACGCCGATCGCGCCTTTGTAACGCTGCGGATCGTAGCCCGCGTGCTCCAGCGCCTCCCAGCTGGTCTCCAGGAACAGCCGGTGCTGCGGATCGAGCACCTCGGCCTCGCGGTGGCTAATATCGAAGAAGGGCGCGTCGAACCACTCGACATCGTCAAGCACGCCCCTGGCTTTGACGTAGTGTGGCAGCGCCTGCGTGGCCGCGTCGACGCCCTCGGCCAGCAGCTCTTCCTCGCTAAAAAACGTGATCGACTCGACGCCAGCGCAGAGATTTTCCCAGAACGCCTCGATACTCCTGGCCCCAGGAAACCGGCCCGCCATGCCGACCACGGCGATCTCAAGCCCGGTCTCCTGCCCATTTTCAGAACTACCCATCGATCCTAACTCCTAGACAGATCATGTGCGCTGTCGTTTTTCTAGCCGCTGCTTGCGGCGGTTCTTGCCCTCTTCGATCTTCTCGGCGCGCTCCTCGATCTGCTCGATCGCCGATGTCTCGGCCTCGGCCTGGCTCAAGAATCTGGCCAGCGCGCCGACCGTCGTATACTTAAACAGATCGAGCATCGAAATATCGCGGCCCAGATGCTCACGCAGCTTGGAGTGAACCTGCATCGCCAGCAGCGAGTGGCCGCCGAGATCGAAGAAGTTGTCTTCGAGGCCGACCTGCTCGACATGCAGCACCGCGCTCCAGATCTCGGCGATCGCCTTTTCTAGCTCGGTGCGCGGCGCGATGTACGCGCGCTGCTGGGCTGCGCCTTGCTCCGGCCTGGGCAGCGCCCGGCGATCGAGCTTGCCGTTGGGCGTGAGCGGCAGCGCGTCGAGCACGACAAACGCCGACGGCAGCATATAGCTGGGTAGTCGCGGCTGCAAGAACGCGCGGAGATCCGCAGAACCTAGAACTGAGAACCTAGAACCGGATTCGTCTTGATCCTCCCTAAGTTCTTGGTTCTTGGTTCCTGGTTCTTCTACGACGTACGCCACCAGCCGCATGTCGCCGGGATCGTCCTCGCGCGCCAGCACCACGACCTCGTGTACGTCGGGATGCTCGGCCAGCACGGCCTCGATCTCGCCCAGCTCCACGCGATTACCACGAATCTTAACCTGGTGATCGATGCGGCTGAGATATTCGATCGCGCCGTCCTCGCGGAAGCGCGCCAGGTCGCCGGTCTTGTACAGACGCGATCCAGGCGTTTGAGTGAAAGGATCGGGGATGAACTTCTCGGCGGTCAGCGCGGGGCGGTTGAGATAGCCGCGTCCCACCTGCACGCCGCCGATATGCAGCTCGCCGGGAGCGCCGACCGGCTGCGGGTTCAGCTGCTCGTCCAGGATGTAGAGCTGCGTGTTGGCCACGGGTCGCCCGATCGGCACGCTGTGCTCGCGGCTGTCACGCCGGCAGGCCCAGAAGCTCACGTCGACGGCGGCCTCGGTCGGGCCGTAGAGGTTATGCAGCTCGGCGTCGATACGCTCGAAGAAGCGCTCTTGCAGATCATAGGTCAGCGCCTCGCCGCTACAGATCACGCGCTTCAAGCTGGTGATCCGGCTCAGGCTTGGCTCGTCCAGGAAGATGCGCAGCATCGATGGCACGAAGTGCAGGGTGGTGATGCGCTCGCGGGCGATCAGCTCGACCAGATAGGCCGGGTCCTGGTGCCCGCCCGGCTTCGCGACGACCAGCGTGGCGCCGGTGAGCAGCGGCCAGAAAAACTCCCAGACCGAGACATCGAAGCTGAAGGGCGTCTTTTGCAGCACACGATCCGTAGCGTTCAGCCCATAGGTATCCTGCATCCACAGCAGCCGGTTGACGATACCGCGATGGCTATTCATCGCGCCCTTGGGCTGGCCGGTCGAGCCCGAGGTGTAGATCATGTAGGCCAGATTGGCAGCCTCAACCGGACTCGCCGGCGCTGTTGTGGGCTGCGCGGCGATCGTCGGCCAGTCGTGATCCAGCGTCAGCACCTGGAGCGCGCCGTTCTGCGGCCCGAAGCGCTCGGTCATCGCCTGCGCGATCGCCTGCTGCGTGACCAGCACCGGCGTCTGCGAGTCGGACAGCATGAACTGGAGCCGCTCCGGCGGATACGATGGATCGAGCGGAACGTACGCGCCGCCCGCCTTCAAAATACCCAGCAGCCCAACCACCAGCTCCGGCGAGCGCTCAAGACAGATCGCGACGCGCGTCTCAGGCCCGACGCCCAGCGCCTGAAGCTGATGCGCCAGCTGATTGGCGCGGGCGTCAAGCTCGGCGTAGGTCAGGGATTGGCCCTCGAAAGTTACGGCGATCGCCTCGGGTGTGCGCGCCGCCTGCTGCTCGATCAGCGTGTGCAGGCAAACATCCTGTGGATAGTCGACTGCCGTGGCGTTCCAGTCGTGGATCAGCCGCTGTCGCTCGGCTTCGGTCAGGAAGTCCACATCGGCCAGCCGCAGCTCAAGCTGATCGGCCATGCTGGCCAGCACCGTCTCAAGCTGCGTCAGCAGCCGCTTGATCGTGGCGTCGTCGAAGCGATGGGTTTCGTAGCCCAGCCGCAGCGTCAAAGATGGCCCCGGGACAACCGTAAGGGTCAGCGGATAGTTGGTTTTTTGGAACACGCGCAGCTGCTCCGACTGACCGAAGACCTTGGAGGGATAGTTCTCGAAGACAACAATGCTTTCAAAGAGCGGCTCGCCGCGCGGAACGTCGCTCCAGGACTGCACCTGCACCAGCGGGCTGTACTCGTACTGGCGCAGATCGGCCTGCTGCCGCTGCAACGTTTGCAGCCAATCGCGGACCTTAAGCGCGGGCTCGACCTGCACGCGAACCGGCAGCGTGTTGATAAAGCAGCCGACCATCGTCTCGCTGCCCGCCAGTTCGGCCGGCCGGCCCGAGACCGTCGCGCCGAAGACCAGGTCGTGATCGCCGCTGTAGTGATGCAACAGCAGCACCCACGCGCCCTGCACAATCGTGTTGATCGTGAGCCGCTCCTGACGCGCCAGCGACTGAAGCGTTTCAGTGTGCTCCGGCGATACATGAATCTGGAGCTTGGCGAAATCGTCGTGGGCGGTGGCAAGGCTGCCGGGCGCGCGATCGATCGGCAGTGGCGTGGCCGCAGAAAAGCCGGCGAGCGCCTGCCGCCAGTAGCTTTCAGCCGCAGCCAGATCTTGCTTGCGCAGCCAGGTCAGGTAATCGCGATAAGCGCGGCGGCGAGCCAGACGTGGCGGCTGGTCCTCGATCAGCGCATTGTAGGCGGTGAACACATCCTGCAACACCAGGGGCACCGACCAGCCGTCGAGCAGCAGATGATGATAGCTCCAGGCAACATGCACCGTGGTGGGACCGCCGCGCATCAGCGCGACACGCATCAGGGGCGCTTCCGCAAGATCGAACGGCCGCTGGCGATCCGCTTGCAGATACGCATCCAGCTCGGCTGCCTGCTGCTCCGGCGTGAGATCGCTCCAGTCCAACTCGACGAACGGCAGCTGGACGCGGCGGTTGACGACTTGCAGCGGCTCGTCGAGATCTTCCCAGAAAAAGGTTGTGCGCAAGATCGGATGCTGCTCGACGACATATTGCCAGGCGCGCTCAAACACCGACACATCCAGCGCTTCATTGATAGTCCAGCCAAACTGCTCAAAGTACACGCCGGACTCGGGCGTGTACAGGCTATGGAAGAGCATCCCCTGCTGAATCGGCGACAGCTTGTAGAGATCTGCAATGTTGTTTCTATCCACTGATCTACGGCCTGAACCGCCATGTTACGCTCAGCGCGCACACACGCACGGATAGATACCGCCTCCACTATCATTCAGATGATGACGCTCACAGAAGCATCGAGTACAACCAATCGAAGGCTTGCCAGCAGCCGGCGCTACCAGGGCGCGCGGAAGGTCCAGCCGATTGAGACGGCGCGGACGGGCCGCAGCAAGAGGCTTCACACGCTCACACGTCAGAAGATGAGCATCTAAGCGACAGCCAGCATCATTCGCTGTAGTAATGCTCTGAGTCAACCAGCGTTGAGCTAGGGCTCGCGAAGAAAGTAATGATGTGTTGACTGGATGGACGTTTGTGCATGCTTCTTGCCAAGCTTTTTCAGCAGGATTTCAAGAGGCGGCACCGTTGCCGATCGATTATGAAGGGATTCTTCGAGCGGACGACAGCTGGTTCTGAAACGCCGCAAATCTGTTTCGGAGCACTACAAGCGATGTGTGACCACTTCTAAGATTATATGGATGTAGTTAAAACATGTCAAGTTTTTTTGTGACCGCCGGCAACAAAAATCGATCGCGGAATTACGGCCTCACAACCGGCGAATCCGCGCCTTGTGCCGCTCTGGAGGCCCAGAATCAAGCTCGGCAAAACTCCTACAATCGCCGATCGCCCTATTTCCTAAACACTGATGGTACGGTATAGCGCTTAGGCTAAAGGTCGATCTAACTTCCTGTTTCCTAAAGGCGCATTGTATGGTATAGTAGTTAGGGTAAAGGTACATCTAACTATTACTAACCTATGACAGCCGAACAGCCGAACAACACAGCCGAATACTCGCCAGCGTCTCAGGGCCGCGAAACGCCGTGGCCCACGGTTGGCGTCAGCGTGGTGATCTTCAGCATCCAGCCTGGCGCGCAGCAGGAGCTATCGGTGCTGCTGGTGCGGCGCAACAAGGCGCCCTACGCCGACCAGTGGGCCTTGCCCGGCGGCTGGGTTCGCACCGGCGAAGGGCTGGAGACGGCCGCCCAGCGCCATCTGCACACCAAGGCCGGGCTAACCTCGACGTATCTTGAGCAGCTCTACACCTTTGGCCGTCCCGATCGCGACCCACGCGAGCACCGGATTGCCGTCGCCTACTACGCGCTGGTCTCCAGCACCGCCGCGCAGCTGCAGGAGGCGCAGGCCGATCGCGAGGCGCGCTGGTTTCCGGCGGATCAGGTGCCCACACCGCTGGCCTTTGATCATGACGAGATCTTGAGCTACGCGCTGTGGCGGCTGCGCAATAAAGTCAGCTACGCCTATGTCGCCTATCAGCTGCTGCCGCCGACGTTTACACTGGCGGATCTCCGCAAAGTCTATGAGGTCATCCTCGGCCATGCGCTCGACCCGACCAACTTTCGGCGCAAAGTCGAGGCCAGCGGCACGATCGTTTCGACCGGCAAGCGCGTCGAAGGTGGCGCGCACCGTCCGCCGCAGCTCTACCGCTGCCGGCTCACACCGGATCAGCTTCTAACAGGCCCGCCGAGCTAGAGCCATTCACTGGATCTGCTTGCGTGTGCTTTTTTTATAGCCTGAGTAAAGGTAAATACAACCTTTACTCTCAAAGGAACAATCATGACTACGTTGCCCACACCGTCCCTGTCCACCTGCTCACCGCAGCTGACGCTCGATCCCTGGCACTTCGACGCGCCGCTGCCGCCGCACTACGGCCCCGGAGCCAGCCAGTCGGATACGATCCCGCTGAGCGCACCGACCCAGCAGGCGCTGCCCGCCGAGTATCGTGCCATGGACCAGGCCGAGCTGGATCGACGGATTCGGCGGGCGAAAGCCGAGCTTGGCGAGCGGCTGCTGATCCTGGGCCATCACTACCAGCGCGACGAGATCATCCAGTACGCGGATCTGCGCGGCGACTCATTCAAGCTTTCGGAGCTGGCCGCCGCCCGACCGCAGGCCGACTACATTGTGTTTTGCGGCGTGCACTTCATGGCCGAGAGCGCCGACATTCTGGCGCAGCTGCATCAGCAGGTGATTCTGCCCAACATGGCGGCGGGCTGCTCGATGGCGGATATGGCGCACGAGGACGATGTGCTCGACGCCTGGGACGCGCTGACGGCGCTCTTCGGCCCGGCCAGCGGTGCGATCCAGCCGGTCGTTCCGATCACCTACATGAACTCGGCGGCGGCGCTCAAATCGTTCTGCGGCGAGCACGGCGGCAGCGTCTGCACCTCGTCAAACGCCGATCGTGTGCTGCGCTGGGCCTTTGAGCGCGGCGAGCGAGTGTTGTTCTTCCCGGATCAGCATCTTGGCCGCAACACCGCCTGGGCGATGGGCATTCCCCTGGAGCAGATGGTGGTCTGGGACCCGCGCCGTCCGCTCGGCGGTAGCACGCCCGACCAGCTGCGACAGGCGCGGATCATCCTGTGGAAAGGTCACTGCTCGGTTCACAAGCGCTTCACGGTTCAGCAGATCGCGCAGGCTCGCCGTGACTATCCCGGCATCAACGTGATCGTGCATCCCGAGTGCGAGCTGCCGGTGGTGCAGGCCGCCGATATTTACGGCTCGACCGAGCTGATCCTGGCGCGGATCGCGGCGGCAGCGCCCGGCTCGCAGTGGGCGGTCGGCACCGAGATCAGCATGGTGCGGCGGCTGCAACAGGAGCATCCCGACAAGCTGATCTTCTGCCTCGATCCCGTGGTCTGTCCCTGCTCGACGATGTACCGCATTCATCCGGCGTATCTGGCCTGGGCGCTCGACAACCTGCTGGCTGGACGCGTCGTCAATCGGATCGCGGTGGACGAGACGACCAAGCACTGGGCGCGTGTGGCGCTGGAGCGCATGCTGGCGCTGCGTTAGGGCTTCGTCCACATTTATGTGAGGCAACAATGTACGACTACATCATCATCGGCAGCGGAATCGCCGGGCTGTTTACCGCGCTTCAGGCCGCGCAGCACGGCCGCGTTCTGGTGATCACCAAGGCCGCGCTGGCCGAGAGCAACACGCGCTACGCCCAGGGCGGCATCGCGGCCGCGATTGGCATGGCCGACAGCCCGCAGCTGCACCGTGACGACACGCTGAGCGCTGGCGCCGGTCTCTGTGATCCGGCGGCTGTGCGCGTGCTCACCGACGAGGCCCCGGCGCGCATCTACGATCTGATCCGGCTGGGAGTGCAGTTCGACACGCACGACGGCGAGCTGGCGCTGGGGCTTGAGGCGGCGCACCAGGCGCGGCGCATCCTCCACGCCGGCGGCGACGCGACCGGGCGCTACATCGAGCTGGCGCTCTGCGATGTGCTGGCGCAGGCGGGCGTCGTCGTGCGCGAGCATACCTACGTCAGCGAGATTGTTGTGGAGCAGGGCCGCGCCACGGGCGTCTGGGCGCAGCGCGAATCGGGCGAGCCTGAGCTGTTCCGCGCCGCGCACATTATTCTGGCCTGTGGCGGCGCCGGTCAGCTCTTCGCCGCGACGACTAATCCAGCCGTCGCAACCGGCGATGGTGTCGCGCTGGCCTATCGCGCGGGCGCGGCGCTGGCGGACCTGGAGTTCTACCAGTTCCATCCTACCGCGCTCCAGCTGCCGGGACAGCCGACCTTTTTGATCTCCGAGGCGGTGCGCGGCGAGGGCGCGTATCTGCGCAACCATCAGGGCGAGCGCTTCATGCCCGGCTACGCAGCACAGGCCGAGCTAGCGCCGCGTGATGTTGTGGCGCGGGCGATCGTGGCCGAGATGCAGCGCACGGCCGGGCCGGTCTTTCTGGATCTGCGGCATCTCGACAGCGCGACCGTTCACCGGCGCTTCCCGACAATCAGCGCGTTCTGCCGCAACCTTGGCCTCGACATCGCCGCCGATCTGCTGCCGGTCTCGCCGGCCGCACACTACTTCATGGGCGGCGTGCACACGGACATCTGGGGCCAGACCACGCTGCCCGGCCTCTACGCCTGCGGTGAGGTCGCATGTACGGGCGTACACGGTGCCAATCGTCTTGCCAGCAACTCGCTGGTCGAAGGGCTGGTTTTTGGCTGGCGGATCGTGCGCCGGACGCTTGAGCAGGCGCCGATCTCCCAGCCTGAGCAGAGCGCGCTGCCCGACCTCCGACTTTCGCCGATCCTGGATCACGCGCTGCCAATCGTGAGCCAGCCCGCGACCAAAGCGGCCGCGCAGCAGATGATGTGGCAGCACGTCGGGCTGGCGCGCACTGCCGCCGGTCTCGATCGCGCGATCGCCGCGTTTGGCGCATGGACAGCGAATCTAGCAGCGCCGCACACGATCGCCGAGCACGAGCTGGCGAATCAATTGCTGCTGAGCTGGCTCATGGCGACGGCGGCTCGTCAGCGCACCGAGAGTCGCGGCGGCCACTATCGCTCGGATTATCCACACAGCGATCCAAATTGGCGGCGGCATATTGTGCTGGCACACGCCGAGCCACAGATGATCGAGGAGCGCGAGACCTGTCTGGCGGCGAATTGACGAAAACAAGGTTTTGAAACGTGATACATCACGCTTCTACGAGTTTTGCAACCAATCTCAACATCTACAGGAACAACCAATGATCGATACCGAAATCACCATGCTGCCGTCCGTGCAGCTGACGCACTACTTGACCGCCCGCGAGCTTGAAGCGATTGTCGAGCGGGCGCTGGCCGAAGACCTGGGACGCGGCGATATTACCTCCGATCTGCTGGTGCCGCCCGCAGTGCAGGCAACCGCAGTCTTCCATGCGCGGCGCGACGGCGTGATCGCGGGCATCGACGTGGCCGCCTGCGTTTATCGTCTGGTCGATCCGGCGCTGCGGTTTGAGGCGCACATCGCAGACGGAACACCAGTTGCGCAAGGCCAGCCGATCGCCAGTGTGCGCGGCTCCGCCCACAGCTTGCTGCGCGGCGAGCGAGTCGCGCTGAACTTTATGCAGCGCTTGAGCGGAATTGCCAGCCTGACCGCGCGTTATGTCGAGACGGTACGCGGCACGGGCGCCCGGATCGTGGATACGCGCAAAACCACGCCCGGCCTGCGCGCGCTGGAAAAATACGCCGTGCGCGCCGGCGGCGGCCACAACCATCGCCGCGATCTCGGCGACATGATGCTGGTCAAAGACAATCATCTGGTGGCGCTGCGCTCCCGTGGCATCACGCTGGCCGAGGCGATCGCGCAGGCGCGGCAATCGCTGCCGCACTCGATCAAGATCGAGATCGAGGTCGATCGGCTGGATCAGATCCCGGAGGCGCTGGACGCTCGCGCCGATGTCATCCTGCTCGACAACATGGAGCCGGCGCAGCTGCGGTCAGCCGTCAAGCTGATCGACGGGCGCGCGCTGGCCGAGGCTTCCGGCGGGGTGAATCTCGACACTGTGCGCGGACTGGCAGAGGCCGGCGTAGATCTGATCTCGGTTGGGGCGCTCACCCACTCGGCGCCGGCGCTCGACATTGGCCTGGATTTTGTCTGGGAGCCCGGCGATGGACGCTGAAACGATCTATCTGGATCACGCAGCGACCACGCCGGTTCATCCCCGCGTGCTTGAGGCCATGTGGCCCTTCTTCGGCCAGCAGTTCGGTAATCCGTCGAGCCGCTACCCGCTGGCCGAGCAAGCGCGATCGGCGCTGGATTGGGCGCGGCAAACCGTAGCAGCCACAATCGGCGCGCGCTCGGGCGAGATCGTGTTTACCGGCGGCGGCAGCGAGAGCAACAACCTTGCGCTTCAAGGCGTGGCCTTTGCGCGACGCGAGCACGGCGACCACATCATCACCACGCAGGTCGAGCATCACGCCGTGCTCCGAACCTGCGAGTACCTTGAGCGCGTGCATGGCTTTCGGATCACCTATCTGCCCGTCGATCGCGATGGCCTGGTCGATCCCGCCGCCCTGGAGCGCGCCCTCGACGAGCGCACAATCCTTGTCAGCATCATGCTGGCCAACAACGAGATCGGCACGATCCAGCCGATCGCCGAGATTGCGCGGCTGACGCGCGCCCGTGGCATTCCGCTGCACACCGACGCGGTGCAGGCGCTGCCGACGCTGGACGTCGACGTCCATGCGCTTGGCGTCGATCTGCTGACGCTCTCGGCGCACAAATGCTACGGCCCGAAAGGCGTCGGCGCGCTGTATGTGCGGCGCGGCACGCCGCTGCTGGCGCAGATCTACGGCGGTCACCAGGAGCGCGACCGGCGAGCGGGCACCGAAAATGTCGCCGGAGTCGTCGGGCTGGCGACGGCGCTACAGCTCGTGCGCAGCCAGCATTCGAGCGCGCTCCAACATCTCCGCGATCGGCTGATCGACGGCGTGCTTCAGCGCGTGCCCGGCGCCATGCTGACCGGCCATCCAACGGTGCGACTGGCGGGTCATGCCAGCTTTTGCTTCTCCGGCGTGGCAGGCGAGGCTGTGCTGGTCGCGCTCACCGATCGCGGGATCGCCTGCTCCAGCGGCTCGGCCTGCGCGGCGGGACAGAGCGATCCATCACATGTGCTGACCGCGCTCGGGCTGCCGGCTGAGCTGGCACAAACGGCAGTGCGCCTGACATTGGGCCTGACCAACACGTCCGAACAGATCGAGCGCGTGCTGGATCTGCTGCCTGAGATCGTCGATTCGCTGCGGGGTGCGGAGCGCGGAAGGCTCAGCTTTGCGGTCTAAAATCGGCTGGATTACGGGATCATGACAGGGTTCGACCGCCGATCGTAATTTAATTTTACGCATTCCAAAGCGCTATCGCGATCGCCCCTGAAGCGCCGGCCTCGCCTCCTACGATTTGTAGGGTAAGCCTCGGGCGCTGCAAACGCTTGGACGATGCGCTATGATGTTTTCAGCACATGTGTGCTACACAAAACCCTATAGTCACGGTTGGCCTGCACAACACGTTTCAGCTTCGGCGAGATTATAGGGTTTCAACCAACCTCATCGGCGCAATAGCACAGCGCACAGCGGCAGATGGCGCGCAACCCCCGCGCGGCTCCCCCAACTTCCCATCTGCCGCTTCTTTGTGCCCGGCAATCCGTTTCCGTGGCGTTTTCTCCGGCATAGGTCGGTTTGCAGCGTGCAGCAGAGCGCGTATAATCGGGGCCGACCCATGCACAACAGGAGAAAAGAACACCTCATGGCTGACACCAACAAAGATCAAAACGGTAACGGCTCGCAACCCGAGGTTAAGGACGTTCTGTCGATCACACAGCACACCGTAACCATCGACGGTCAGACGATTCGCTACACCGCCACCACCGGCACGATCGTGCTCAAGGAAGAGTCCGAAAAAGACGGCGAGAAGAAAGGCGAGTGGGAAGGCGAGAAGCCGAGAGCCACGATCTTTTTCATCGCCTACACCCGCGACGACGTGGACGATCCCGGCAGCCGCCCGATCACCTTCTCGTTCAACGGCGGCCCCGGCTCGGCGTCGGTGTGGATGCATCTGGGCGTGCTCGGGCCGCGCCGCGTGCTCACCGACGACACCGGCAACCTGCCGCAGCCGCCGTACCGGCTGGTGGAAAACGCCTACTCGCTGCTCGACGTCAGCGATCTGGTCTTTATCGATCCGGTTAGCACCGGCTACAGCCGCGCCGTGAGCGGAGAAAAATCCAAGCGCTTCCACGGCTTCAAAAAAGACATCGAGTCGGTGGGCGATTTCATCCGGCTGTATGTTACGCGCTACCGGCGCTGGAGTTCGCCCAAGTTCTTGATCGGCGAAAGCTACGGCACCGTTCGCGCCGGCGGCCTCTCTGGCTACTTGCAGGAGCGCCACGGCATGTATCTCAACGGGATCATGTTTGTCTCGACGATCCTGAACTTCATCACCGGCGAGTTCGATCCCGGCAACATCCTGCCGTATGTTTCATTCCTGCCGACCTACGCGGCGACCGCCTGGTATCACAAGCGGCTGCCCGATGATCTCCAGGGGCGCGATCTCAAATCGCTGGTGGCCGAGGTCGAAGAGTTTGCGCTGAAGGAGTATGCGCTGGCGCTGCTCAAGGGCGCGGCGCTGCCCGAGGATGAGCGCGCGGCGATCGCGGAGCGGCTGGCGCGCTACACCAGCCTGGCGCCCGAGTACATCGACCGCAGCGACCTGCGCATCAACGACAATCGCTTCGTCAAGGAGCTGCTGCGCGACCAGCGGCGCACCATCGGGCGGCTGGATAGCCGCTTCCTGGGCTACGATCGTGACGCGGCGGGCGAGCACAACGAGTACGATCCGAGCTACGCGGCGATCCTCGGCTCATACGCCGGAACGTTCAACGACTACGTCCGCAGCGATCTCAACTTCGAGAGCGATATGCCCTACGAGGTACTGGCCTGGGAGAAGATCCAGCCCTGGGATTTCAGCGACTTCGAGGGCAAGTACGTCGAGGTCGTCGAAACACTGCGCCGGGCGATGACCAATAATCCCTGGCTGAAGATCTTTGTCGCCAACGGCTACTACGACTTCGCGACGCCCTACTTCGCCACGCTGTACACCTTCAATCATCTGGGCATCGATCGCAGCCTGCGCGACAACATCAGCATGGCCTTCTACGAGTCCGGGCACATGATGTATGTGCATTTTCCATCGCTGGTGAAGATGAAAGCCGATCTTGCCGCGTTTGTGCGCAGCGCGATTCCACAGGATCGCTAGGTACGCGGCCGGGTTATGGGCCAGGTGTGCGTCGGGAGATCCCGCAGCGGCCAGGCGTGTGACATCCAAATGCCTGCTTGCATTGAGTGAGTGAACAAGCTTTCAAGCAAGGAGGATCGTCATGTCGCTGGTGGAGCTGTATCTGCTCCCACAAGGCCGGATCACTCGGCGTACATTCTGGCTTCAGGGCGTTCTCGTCTTAATCTTTATTGGTCTCGTCGCCGATCAGGTCGATCTCCTGCTGGGGGCGCAAGGGAATTTCAGCGCTCTGGTGGCACTCCTGCTGATCTGGCCGGGTCTGATGATCCAGATCAAGCGCTGGCATGATCGCAATCAATCGGGCTGGTACGTTTTGCTGTGGCTGCTGCCGATACTCGGCTTTATCATTTCTGTGGTCGAGCTAGGCTTCCTGGCCGGCACGCCTGGCGCGAATCGCTTTGGCCCGCCGCAGCCGCCCACGATCCTGGAGTCACAGCGAGTCTAGCCGCCTGCTGCACGGTGGGCATATTCGATAAATTCATGTCCAGCAAAGTACTAGTCCAAACCAGGACCAAACCCCGTGACCTTGAAGCGTTATGCTGCATTTTAGTGAGTGAACAACCTTCTACCTTCTAAGGAGTCTCCCCTATGTCGCTGCAAGAGCTGTATCTCTCCCCCAACGGCCGCATCAACCGCCGCACCTTCTGGCTTTATGGCGTTCTCGTGTTCGTCGCTATCAGCCTCGTAGCCTCACTGCTCGATGGGCTGCTGGATACGAACGGAATCATTGGCGGCATCGCTGGTGTCCTGTTGATCGTGCCGGGCATCATGGTGCAGATCAAGCGCTGGCATGATCGCGATAAGTCCGGCTGGTGGATCTTGATCGGCCTGGTTCCGATCATTGGTGGTATCTGGGCGCTGGTCGAGACCGGCTTCCTGCCCGGCACGCCTGGCCCGAACCGCTTTGGTGCTCCGCAGACCGCCGATCCGGTGATGCAGCGCGCCTAATCAGTCGCAATTTTCCGCTCACGCGCTCCAATGCAGATTGGAGCGCGTTTGTGTTTAATCCACGTTATGCGGCCTCGCTCGCCTGAATCAACGATGTGTTGATCATCTCCGTCAGGCAGGCCAGCTCCAGCACCGCCGCGACACTTTGCTGCGGCTCCCAGTGCAGCGTGGCAGTCTTCTGCTCCAGCGCCGCCGCCAGCCGCGCCACCGGCTCGATCGTGCGGGCAAAGCCGAGCGCCGCGCCAAACCTGGCTAGCTCCTGCCAGCGCCGTGTCTCGGACACATCCGCCCGCGTGAGACCGACTACCAGCAGATCGCCG
>DASWTQ010000783.1:0-8788 GCA_036402055.1 Herpetosiphonaceae bacterium | reverse complement strand
GTCAGCAGCCGCGCGAACTGCGCCAGGCCCTCGGGATCGTTGGAACAGGTTTCGATCTGCGCCCACGCGGCCAGCCGGGTAGCAAACGAAACGGTCTGGAGATAGCCGATCAGCGAATCCTGCATGAAGAAGCTCCTTCGTGTAGAGAACCGAGAACCAAGAACCAAAGAACAACTCACATCTATCAACCGTGCGTATACCCGGTTCTTTGTTCTATATTCTTCCTTGGACTTTGTATATATGGTATCCTATCCGCAGACAAAGGATCGACTGTGAACACGACAAATTTCGACTGGCGCTGGGTCGGCGTCATTCTGATTCTAATCTTGATCTTCACGAGTGATCGGCGCACCGACATTGTCCTCGGAGCTATCGGAGCCGCCTGGATGATCCAGGCCGGGCTTGAGCCCTGGCGTGCCGGGCGCACCAGCGTCCTGGGCAACACCAAAGTCACCTACTGGCGCGGACAGCGCATCGAGACCAAGGTTCCCGCCCGCACCCGTATCCGATCTGTGTCAAGCCTCCAGATGGCCGCTTCAGCTGTGTATCTGCTGATTGGCGTCGCCAGCGGTCTTGCGGCGATCTACTGGTTTGCCCTGATCAGTGGCCTCGTCTGAGTGGCTGGATGAAGATCGTGGAAACAGCAAACACAACGATTGACCTTCTGCTCACGGCGCAACGTGTCGTGACCTGTGCATCGCCCGGCGGTCCCAAACGCGGCGCCGCGCTTGCCGATGCCGGCGTGATCGAGCAGGGCGCGGTCGCGATCGATCAGGGCCGGATCGTAGCGGTTGGGCCGCGCGCCGAGATCGCAGCACGCTACACCGCACGCAGCCGCTTCGACGGCGGCGACCGTGTGCTGATGCCGGGCTTTGTCGATCCGCATACGCACGTATGCTACGCCGGCAACCGCATCGAGGATTTTCAACGCCGCATCGCGGGCGCGACCTACCAGGAGCTGATGGCGGCAGGCGGCGGCATTATGCAGACCGTGCGCCATACCCGCGCCGCCGAGCAAGCCGCGCTGATCGATCAAACCCTTGTCCGGCTCGACCGCATGCTGCGTCACGGCACGACCACGGTTGAGATCAAAACCGGCTACGGCCTTGACACCGGCGCCGAGCTGCGAATGCTCGACGCGATCGCCGATTTGAGCGCGGCGCATCCCTGCACGATCGTGCCGACCTTCCTGGGCGCGCATGCGATTCCCGCCGAGTACACGCGCAACCCCGATGCCTACGTCGATCTGGTCGTCAACGAGATGCTGCCCACGGTTGCCGCTGCCTGGCAGAGCGGCGATCGTCTGGGACGCGGCGGCTTTGCGTCGTCGTCGCTCTTCTGCGATGTTTTCTGCGAGCCGGGCGCGTTCGATCTCCCACAGACGCGGCGTATTCTTGAGCAGGCCCGACAGCTGGGCTTTGCGCTCAAGCTCCACGCCGACGAGTTCGAGGCCCTGGGCGGCACCACGCTGGCGGTCGAGCTTGGCGCAACCTCGGTCGATCATCTGGTGGCGACGAGCCAGGCGGAGGCCGAGACGCTGGCTGCCTCCTCGGTGGTTGCCGTGGCGCTGCCGGGCACGCCGCTGGGCCTGGGCAAATCTCAGCAAATGCCGGCGCGTACGCTGATCGACAGCGGCGGCGCGCTCGCCCTGGCCAGCGATTGCAATCCCGGCACCAGCGTCTGCGAATCGCTGCCGCTGCTGCTGGCGCTCGGCTGCCGCTTCCTGCGCTTGCAGCCCCACGAGGCGATCAACGCCACCACGATCAACGCCGCCCACGCGCTGGGTCTCGGCGATCGCGTCGGCTCGCTGGAGCCCGGCAAGCAGGCCGATCTGATCCTGCTGGATCTGGCCGACGAGCGCGAGCTGGCGTATCGCTTCGGCCCGAATCCTGTACGCTATGTGTGGAAGCGCGGCTATCTCGTCGCCGACAACACGCTGCCACCCCTTGCGACCCTAGCTGCTTCTGGAGGAATTGATGCCCCAAACGCCCCAAGAGATCGTTGAGCATACTCGTCATCAGCTCTTTAGTGACGCGCGAATCACGCTCGCGGATATTCGCGTGGATCAGCAACAGGATATGATTCGCGTCCAGGGCGCGGTGCTGGATCGTCAGGCCGCCGATGGATTTATGCACGCGCTGCGCATCCACGCGCCCGGCGTCAACTGGCGCGACGAGCTGACTACGCTGGTGACCGGCCCTGATTACGGCTGGGCGCTCAATCTGCGCGCAGTTGCCGACTTGCGCCGCGAGCCGGATAATTTCTCCGAGCGCGTTTCACAAACGCTGTATGGCGAGCCGATCGAGATTTTGCGCTATCAGGGCGACTGGGCGTTTGTCCGGCTGGTCGACGGCTATCTAGGCTGGATGCATGTCGAGCCGCTGCATAAGTGTACGCTGGAGCTGGCGCAAGACTATCGCCGCCACACCACACACGTCGTCAAACGGCCGCTCGCGCCCTGCTTCGCCTATCCCAGCGCCGAGATCCACGAGCAGGTCGCGCTGCTGCCGTTCGGCGTGCGGCTGATGGTTGAAGGTCATGACGGCCCGATGCTGCGGCTGCGCTGTCCTGACGGTAAGATCCGCTGGATGTCGAACACCGATCTGATCGCGCAGCGCGACATCGCCCACGGCACGGTTGCGGCGCTCAGGCAGGTCGAGCCCTGGCTGCATGCGCTGATCGGCACGCCCTACCTGTGGGGGGGCAAAACGCCCTTTGGCTACGATTGCTCGGGACTGATGCAGACGATCTTTGGCCTGCTCGGCGTGCATCTGCGCCGTGACGCCGACCAGCAGATGCAGGAGGGCAAGCTGGTTGCCTTCGACGAGCTGGAGTTTGGCGATCTGATCTTCTTCGATACGAAGACGCGCAACGCCGAGATTATGAATCGGCCGCCTGAGCCAACTGCCAGCCATGTCGGCATGGCCATCAACCGCACCGATTTTATCCACTCAAGCTGGCGCGGCGGTGGCGTGATCTGGGGCTCGTTCGATCCGCACTCGCCGTTTCACATGCCCACCTATGATCGGCGCTTCCTGGGCGCGCGACGTTACCTGAAGCCGGGCGCGTAATGCAGATCGAGTATCAGACGATCGAGCTGCGGCTGCGCCACACGTTTCATATCGCCCACGGCGCGAGCGATACCCGGCGCAACGTGATTCTGCGTCTCGGCGATGGGCTGGGCGAGGCTGCGCCGGTGGCGTATCACGGCGAGAGCGCTGAGGCGGTAGCTGAGACGCTGGCGGGCTGGCGCGCTGAGCTAGAGCGCCTCGACGATCCGGCGGCGATTAGCTGGATCATGCAGCGCTGTCAGGGCAGTCGCGCTGCTCGCGCCGCCGTGGATCTGGCGCTGCATGATGCGCTGGGCAAACGGCTTGGCGCTCCTGTGTATCAGCTGCTGGGATTGAGCAAGCTGCCGCTGCCGCCGACATCCTTCACGATCGCGATCACGGCGCCCGATGAGCTGGCGGATCGCGTGCGTGAGGCGGCGGCCTATCCGATCCTCAAGATCAAGCTGGGCACCGATCGCGACCTCGACATTGTGCGCACGATCCGCGAAGTCGCGCCCAACACTACGCTGCGCGTCGACGCCAACGCCGGCTGGTCGGTGCGGCAGGCGCTGGATCTCATTCCTCAGTTCGCCGAGCTAGGCGTCGAGCTGATCGAGCAGCCACTGCCCGTCGACGACTTCGACGGCTTGCGCGTGCTGAAGCAGGCCAGGCTGCCGCTGCCGATTATCGCCGATGAGAGCGTGAAGGCGCCCGCCGATGTGGTGCGGCTGGCAGATGTTGTGGACGGCGTGAATATCAAGCTGATGAAGACCGGGGGGCTTCAGGGGGCGCTGGCCGCGATGGAGACAGCGCGCAGCTGTGGTCTCAAGATTATGCTCGGCTGTATGGTGGAAACATCGCTGGGCGCGACGGCGGCGGCGCAGCTGGGCGGATTGGTCGACTGGCTCGACCTCGACGGGCCGCTGCTGATCGCCAACGATCCTTTCGCCGGCCTCCTGTTCGACGGCGCGCGCATCACGCTGCCCGACGCTCCCGGCCTGGGCGTGACGCCGAGAGCAGCCGTATAGAACGCTGGTCGAATTTAAACAACGACGGGCGAGGTTAGCTAACCTCGCCCGTCATCCTTGTTTCTCGCACCTATAGCATTGAGCGCACAACCCCAACCACGCGACCCTGGACCTGGACATTGGCGGCGTCTTCCGTCCAGGCTTCCATTGTGGGATTTGCCGGTTGCAGTCGAACTTTATCGCCCTCGAAGTAGATCTTCTTGAGCGTTACCTCGTTGCGGTCGATGACACGCACCGCAGCGGTCTGGCCGTTCTCGATCTGCTCGGTGTAGCGCATCAAGATCAGGTCGCCATCCGCGATCAGCGCGTCGATCATGGAGTTCCCTTTGACCCGCAGCGCATACACGTCTTGCACGCGATCCGGCAGCATCTCGCTGGGCACATCGACATACTCGTCGGCCTCGCCCTGATCCGGCACCGGGATCGGCGCACCTGCCGAGATCGTGCCGACCAGACCGACGCGACGGTTGTTGCCGGAGACTACCGCAGCGGTCTCGATCTCCGCCGCAGCCAGCTTCAGGCCGCGAGCAAACTTCGCGTCGCGCTCGATCAGGCCGCGCTCTTCCAGCTTGCGCAGGTTATAAGCGACCACCGAGGTCGAAGAAATTTTGAGATCGTTCTGGATGTTTCGGATCGCGGGCGGATAGCCATTTGTATGCATGAACTGCTGAATATAGCTGTAAATACTTTTCTGACGCTGAGACAACCCATCCATCGGCGGTATCCTTTCCACCACCGCCGACCTAATGGCCCGAGCGGGGTGCATTCAGCATATATGTGCGAGTGTTGTTAGTATATCAGTCGCACCAATGTTCTGTCAAGTAGTGGTTTTTAGCTTCCTGACGTGGTATAATAAACGCAGTATGCAGCATACAAATGCCTCAAAAACCGCTCGTCTTCCATCGCTGATCGAGACGATTACGCAAGGATTCGAGGCCGTCAATCGGCGGCTATGGGTCGTGCCGATTCTTTTCGTACTCGATCTGTTTTACTGGTTTGGCCCGCGAATCTCGTTACAGCCGCTGATCGAGCAGCTGATCAGGTTTACGCAGGTCTTCAGCCCGCCAAACCAGGAGCAGCTGACGCCGGAGATGGCTGATCAACTGCGCGCTGCCGGGGCTTCGCTCAACCTGGGTCGCTTCGAGATGATCAGGTGGGCCAACACCTTGATGCAGTCGATCGTGGCGCCGCCGCCGCCGGTCACACCCGTTACCTGGCAGATCACTAATATTGGAGTCTTGCTGGGAGCGGTTGTGCTGATGAACCTGCTGGTGCTGGTGGTCATCATGCTTTATCTGCTACCGCTGGCCGATGTGGTTCGCGGAGCACCGCTGGCGCAACCGCCGCTGCGCCGGCTGGGCAAGGTATTTGTTTCGCTGCTGGGCGTAGTTGGGATCGTGCTCGGCATTATGCTGCTGTTTTGCATTCCATTTGCGCTGCTGTTCAGCTTCGCCACGTTGATCAGCCCGGCGCTTGGCTCGTTGGTAGCAAGCATAGCGCTGGCATTTTACGTCTGGCTGATGTTCACCGCCTACTTTTCATTCGACGCGGTGATCGTCAGCGGCGTGGGGCCGATCCGGGCGCTACTGACCAGCTTATTTATTGTTCAGCGCTCATTCTGGGCCGCGATCGGACTTTACCTGATCGGTCGCCTGATTCTGGCAGGCATGAACGTTGTCTGGCAGATGATGTCGGCATCGGGGGTTGGGCTGGTCGTCGCGATGGCCGGCAGCGCCTACATTAGCTGTGGCCTGGCTGCTGCACACTTGATTTTTTACCGCGACCGCTTGACCCGAATCGGGCGACGAGCGTAACTGAGCCGGAGTTTATAAGTAAGGGGAAACACAACAATGGCGACCGTTGCTGCAACAAACACGTACGGTGCGGATCAGATCACCGTTTTAGAGGGACTTGAAGCGGTCCGTAAGCGGCCGGGCATGTATATCGGGCCGACCGATATCAACGGCCTGCATCACATGATTCGCGAGCTGGTCGATAACTCGGTCGACGAGGCACTGGCCGGCTATGCGGATACGATCACGGTGATCATTCATAAAGACTTTTCCGTCTCGGTGCGCGATAACGGCCGTGGTATTCCGGTCGGGATCAACAAGAAGCATAATAAATCGGCGCTGGAGCTAGCCGCGACAGTGCTACACGCCGGCGGTAAGTTCGGCGACGGCGGGTATAAAGTCTCGGCGGGTCTGCACGGCGTGGGCCTGTCGGTGGTGAACGCGCTCAGCGACTGGATGGCGATTGAGGTTCACCAGAACGGCAAGGTGTATCGCCAGGAGTACAAGCACGGCGTGCCCAAGGCCAACGTCAAGCCTGTGCGCGCCACCGAGGAGACCGGCACGTTCGTGCGCTTCCTGCCCGACGTGACGATCTTCCGCGAGATCGATTATGTCTATAAGCAGCTCGCCCAGAAGTTTCGCGAGATGGCCTACCTGACCAAGGGTCTGCGCATCCGCTTCATCGACGAGCGCGACGACATCGAAACGTCGTTCTACTTCGAGGGCGGCATCGTCTCGTTCGTGCGGCATCTCAACAAAGAAAAGGATGTGCTGCACAAGCTGCCGTTCTATGTCGAGCGCACGATCGAGCAGGTCAACGTCGAGGTTGCGCTGCAATACACCGACAGCTACGATAAAGACTCGGTCTATGCGTTCGCCAACAACATCAACAACACCGATGGCGGCGCGCATCTGACGGGCTTTCGCACGGCGCTGACCCGCGTGATCAACAACTACGCGCGTGCCAAGGGTATTCTCAAAGAAAAAGAGGAGAATCTGTCGGGTGATGACGTGCGCGAAGGTCTGACCGCCGTCGTGAGCGTCAAGCTGGTCGATCCGCAGTTCTCGTCGCAGACCAAAGAGAAACTGGTCAATCCCGAGGCCAAGACTGCTGTCGAGGCCACGCTTGGCGACGCGTTCGCGGCCTACCTGGAGGAGAATCCGGGCGACGCCAAGCGCATCGTCGAGAAGACGATCTTTGCGGCGCGGGCACGCAAGGCCGCACAGCACGCGCGCGAGACGGTGCGCAAGAGCGCGCTGGAAGGCTTCTCGCTGCCGGGCAAGCTGGCGGACTGCTCCGACAACAATCCAGCGCGCTGTGAGCTGTACATCGTCGAGGGTGACTCGGCCGGTGGCAGTGCCAAGCAGGGACGCGATCGGCGCTTCCAGGCGATTTTGCCGCTGCGCGGTAAGATCTTGAACGTCGAGCGCGCGCGCATGGACAAGATGCTGGCGAACAACGAGGTCCGGGCGCTGATCACGGCGATGGGCATCGGCGTAGGCGACATCATGGATCTTTCCAAGCTGCGCTACCACCGCATCATCATCATGACCGACGCCGATACCGACGGCGCGCATATTCGCACGCTGCTGCTGACGTTCTTCTTCCGCCACATGCGCGAGCTGATCAACCTTGGTCATCTGTACATCGCGCAGCCGCCGCTGTACCGGATCAAGCACGGCAAAGAGCAGCCGGTGTATGTCTTCTCCGATCGTCAGAAGGACGACTACCTGGGCAAGCTCGGACCGGATGAGCGGCGCAAGGCCGAGGTTCAGCGCTACAAAGGTCTGGGCGAGATGAACCCGGAGCAGCTGTGGGAAACCACAATGAACCCGGCCAACCGGATCATCCTTCAGGTAACGCTGGAAGACGCGCAGACGGCTGATGAGACCTTCAACATGCTGATGGGCGACCATGTGCCGCCCCGCAAGCGCTTCATCCAGACCCACGCAATCGAGGTGCGAAACCTGGACGTGTAATTGTAGGCTACCGAAACTAGCTGGACTGGCCTCACGCAGCTCATCCTTAGGGATCTATGCTGCGTGAGGCTTTTCTATACCAGATGGTTCACAGGCCTTGTTATCGATAAAGGAGCAGCGCAGGTATCTAGTATTGACGGTCGTACTGCATAATCAATGGGACAATAAGCGTATTGTGTCGTCACAAAAGATCTGCTATGGTGTTTCCGTTGATCTGCAAGTACCCGCAACGTGAATAGCTTTTTGGATCTATTTCCCCAGATGCGAGGATAGGATGTCCCAAACACATACGTCTCACGATCGCCTACCCGAGCTGGACAACCCAAAGCGTGCTCATCATCAAGCAGCAGAGGAGCGACAACAAGATCTTCTGCCTACCACAGTTGAGGCAACTGGCGCAGCAGCTCAGGCAAGTATTGCACAGCGCACATGGACACACCTCGACTCATCGGCACGCGCGCGTGGTGTCCTGGCCCACCAGCAGATGCATGGCAACGCATCGACGACACAACAGCTCCAAACGCTCGATCTTCAGCGCCAGGCCGCCGCAACCGCTCAAGCACCCGGCGCTGATACCACCAACAATACCTTGCCGGATGCCGATGATCTAACAGCGCGCATCGCCAGGTGCATCGGGATCTGGGAAACCAACCGTGGTAAGGATAATCCAGCTCCCAAAGAGTCCGCCCTCGACACAGTTGCAGGTGTACATGCCAGTATGGCGACGATCGAGCAGGCTACGATGCCGTATGCAATCTCTGCCCTCAAACAGCACAAGTCGCTGCGAGATAAGGCCGATCCTCCGCTGACAATCAAAGAACTGAACGCGGCTGAAGCCCGCTGCACTGCTGTCGTCACTTTGCTCTCGGCGGTCAATACCGCATCGGCAAAAGGTACTCAACCAGACGACTTTATTCAGCAAAACACTGCTGCGATA